>CAIJDY010000001.1 GCA_903819565.1 Candidatus Omnitrophota bacterium
CCTGCTCCTGGTAAAGAATGACGCCGTAGGTTTCCTTGAGGCTCGGCTCGAGCGACGGGTGATCGTACTGGATAAGTCTGGGATCGCGCATGCGCTTGATGAAATCATCCACCATGCCGCTGCCCAAAGGTCCGGGACGGTAGAGCGCGAGCAAGGCGACCAGATGCTCGAAGCGGCTGGGTTTCATTTTTTTCAGAAGGTCGCGCATCCCCGAACTTTCCAGCTGGAAAATGCCGATGGCGTCCCCTTTGGCGAGCATCTCGTAGGTCGCCGTATCGTCTTCCGGAAGCTCCGCGATGGAAATTTTCACGTTGTGCATTTTCTGGACGATCTTGACCGCCTCATCGATGACCGTCAGCGTCTTCAGGCCCAGAAAGTCCATCTTGAGAAGCCCGATCTTTTCGAGGTCCTTCATCGTGTACTGCGTGCAGATCTGGTCCTCGGTCTTGAACAGCGGCACGTGTTCCGTAAGGGGCACGTCCGAGATCACCACGCCGGCCGCATGGATCGACGCGTGCCGCGACAGGCCTTCCAGCGCCTGCGAAGTCTCGACAAGCTGGGCGATCCTCGAATCCGTGGCGACGAGTTCCTTGAGGCCCGCCTCGCGCTCCAGCGCCTGTTTCAGCGTGATCTTCAGCTCCATGGGGATCATCTTCGCGATCCTGTCGACCTCGGCATAGGGAAGCCCCATCACGCGCCCGACGTCGCGGATCGCCGCCCGGGCCGCCATGGTCCCAAAGGTAATGATCTGCGCGACGTTCTGGGTCCCGTACTTGCGCTTCACGTAATCGATGACCTCATCGCGGCGTTCATAACAAAAATCGATATCGATATCGGGCATGCTGACGCGATCGGGATTGAGGAATCGCTCGAAATAGAGATGGTGTTTGATCGGATCGATGTCCGTAATGCGAAGCGCGTACGCGACCAAACTTCCGGCCGCCGAACCGCGCCCGGGTCCGACGGGGATGTTCTTCTCCCTCGCGAACCGGATGAAATCCCAAACGATCAGAAAGTAGCTGATGTACCCCATCTTCGTGATGAGGTCGATCTCACGCCGCAACCGTTGGTCATAAGATTCCGGGATCTTCCCGTCAAAACGTTCTTTCAAAGTTTGAACGCACAGTTCCTCGAAATACTGCCCTTGTGTTTTGCCCTGCGGCGGCGGGAATTGGGGCAGGAAAAGTTTGTGAAAATCGAACTCCAGATTGCAGCGTTCGGCGATCGCGACCGTTGTCCGGATCGCCTCGGGAATGTCCTTGAAGAGCAGCTTCATTTCTTCCGCCGACTTGAGGTAATACTGGTCCCCCTGATAGCGCATGCGATGCGGCTCGTCGAGCTTGGCGCCGGTCCCGATGCAGATCAGCGCGTCGTGTGCCACGGCCTCGTTCTGCCGGATATAATGGACGTCGTTCGTCGCGACCAGACCGACCTTGAGCTCCTTGGAAAGTTTCAGTGAACCTTCGATGACCTTTTTCTGCACTTCGATCTGGTGGTCCATGATCTCGAGGAAGAACCGGTCCTTGCCAAAGATCCCGCAATATTCTTCCAGGACCTTGCGCGCATCGTGCGGCTGGTCATGGTACAGGTAATAAGGGATCTCTCCTTTAAGCCCGCCGCTGAGCCCGATCAGGCCTTCGGAGAACTCCTTGAGAACTTCCTTGTCGATGCGGGGCCGGTAATAAAAGCCTTCCACGTAGCCAATGCTCGCCAGTTTCATCAAATTCTTGTAGCCCTGCTCATTGGTGGCCAGGAGCGTCAGATGGAAGGAGGCTTCCTTGATGCCGTGCGCCTGCTTTTCCAGGCGGGAACCGGGCGCCACGTAAGTGCTCATCCCGATGATCGGCTTGATCCCGGCTTTCATGGCCTGGGAGTAGAACTGGATGGCCCCGAAAAGATTCCCGTTATCCGTCATGGCGAGCGCCGGGAAACGGAGCTCGTTGGCCCGCGTCATGAGCTCGTGGATCTTGCAGGTGGCGTCAAGAAGGCTGAATTCGGTGTGACAGTGGAGATGGACGAAGTCGCTATGGCTCATTTTCGCTCAACGCGCAAAGCTCAACGCACAGCGTCAGGGATCCGTCCCAATGGCGCCCGGTGCGTTGTGCGCGTGCTCTAAGGTGTTATTCCCATTCAATAGTGGCCGGAGGCTTGCTGGAAATGTCGTAACAAACGCGATTGATCCCGCGCACTTCGTTAATGATCCGGTTCGAGATGCGGCCCAGAAGATCATAGGGCAATTTCGCCCAGTCCGCCGTCATCCCGTCCAGCGACGTCACCGCGCGCACCGCGACCGCGTTCTCATACGTCCGCTCATCCCCCATCACGCCGACGCTCTGCACCGGCAGGAGGACCGCGAACGATTGCCAGACCTTATCGTAATAACCGGCTTTTTTGATCTCGTCGATCACGATCCAGTCCGCCTGGCGGAGAAGATCGCAGCGGTCCTTGCGGACCTCGCCGAGGATGCGCACCGCGAGCCCCGGTCCCGGGAACGGCTGGCGGCCGACGATGTCCTTGTCGATCCCGAGCGCCTGGCCGACCGCGCGGACCTCGTCCTTAAAAAGTTCCTTGAGAGGCTCCACCAGCTTGAATTTCATGTCCTTCGGAAGTCCGCCCACGTTGTGATGGCTCTTGATCGTGCTGGTGGGGCCGCCGAAGTACGAAACCGATTCGATCACGTCCGGATAGAGCGTCCCCTGCGCGAGGTACGGGACCTTGCCGAGCCGGTTGGCCTCTTTTTGAAAGACGTCGATGAACGTTTTGCCGATGACCTTGCGTTTTTTCTCGGGATCGATCACGCTCTTCAGCCGGCCGAGAAAGATCTTTTCGGAGTCGACCACTTTCAGGTTCATCTTGAAGTGACCGCGGAACGTCTTCTCCACTTTGTCGGCTTCCCGAAGCCGCAAAAGCCCGTTATCCACAAAAATACAATTCAACTTCTTGCCGATGGCCTTGTGGATCAGCACCGCGGCAACCGAAGAATCCACGCCGCCGGAAAGCCCGAGCACCACGCGATCATTACCGACCTGCTCGCGGATCTTGCGGATGCTTTCTTTGATAAAAGACCGCGGCGTCCAGCTTTGATGACAGCCGCAAACCTCCGTTAAAAAATTCTTGAGGATCCTGGAACCGTATTCCGTATGCGCGACTTCGGCGTGAAACTGGATCGCGTAGATCTTGAGCTTCGCGTTCCCCATAGCGGCGAACGGCGCGTTTTCGGTGTAGGCCAGCCGCTCGAAGCTCGTCGGCAAACGGTCCAGCTTGTCGCCGTGGCTCATCCAGCAATTGAACTTTTTAGGGATCCCCGCAAAAAGCGGGCTTTTCCCGGCGATGCGGAGTTTCGCGAGACCATATTCCCGCTTCCGGGATTTATGGACCCTTCCGCCGAGCTTGTGGGAAAGCAGCTGCATGCCGTAGCAGATCCCGAGGATGGGGATGCCGCAGTAGAAAAAGCGGCGGTCCGGGATCGGGGCGTTCTTGGCATAAATGTTCGCCGGAGACCCGGAAAAGATGATTCCCTGAGGTTTGTCCGCAAGCACTTTTTCGAACGGCACGTAATAAGGGTAGACCTTGGAGAACACTTTGTTCTCGCGCACGCGGCGGGCGATGAGCTGCGTGTACTGCGAACCGAAATCCAGGACGACAATGTTCTGTTCCATAAACTCCTAAATTACCAGATGTCCTTCTCGAAAGATTTACCTGCCTGCCGCTTGGCAGGTCGGGAATCCGATTGTGGACCCCGCATGCAAAACTGCGGGGTGAAGTTCCGGCATATCCGTTGCGTCATTACATTCCGCAGCG
>CAIJDY010000002.1 GCA_903819565.1 Candidatus Omnitrophota bacterium
CCTCCAAGACCTTCCGGTATTCGTCGGGAAAATCCTTGCCCACCACCGCCACAACGCCGACCTGGGTAAAAAAACTGGCGGCGTAGGAAAAATAAGACGCGGAACCGCCGAAGACGGTCTGTTTGGAACCAAAAGGCGTAGAAAGCTCATCGATGGCGACGGTGCCGATCACGATCAGACTGGGCGACTTTGACATGGTTATGATCCTTTAAGTAATTGTTTTAACTGAAACGCGGCTCTTCCGGGATCCCGCGCGCCAAAGATCGCACGCACCACCGCGACACGCGTCGCGCCGGCTTCGAGCAACCGCGGCAAATTCTCGAAATCGATCCCACCGATGGCGACCCACGGGATCCGGATCTTCTGCTTCACCTGTCTTACGAATTTCAAACCGACCGCACACGCCTGCGGCTTCGTGGGGGTCGCGAACACCGGACCCACGCCGAGAAGATCCGCGCCTTCTTTGACGGCTTTCACGGCCTGTGCCATATCGTGAACCGACTTCCCGATCCACAACCAGCGTCCTGCCTGCCGCGCAAGTTTCCGTGCCATCGCAACCGGCATATCTTCCTGCCCGAGATGAACGCCATGCGCCTGCGTCACCAAAGCCACATCAGTCCGGTCGTTGACCACGTACAATTTCCGAAAACGCGTCGCGATCTTTCGGACCTTCGTTCCGAGCCGGATCAGCGAGGCGTCCGAAAGGATTTTTGTGCGAAGCTGCACAACATCCGCCCCGCCCCTGTACGCCTGCTCGATCTTTTCAAGGATCTCTCCGTCTTCGGCTCTAAGATCGGTCACCGCGTAGAGGCTGAAATCCCTGAACGATTTTTCTTTCCCGTCCATGGAACTTCAGGCCAGCTTCAAAAGCTTGATGACCCGCGTCGACGAACGCCCCCGCACGAACGGGATCCGTTTGACCCGGCCACCCCAGGAAAGAACTTCCTTCGCTCCCACGATATCCTTCAGCGCCCAATCCGCTCCCTTGACGAGAACATCGGGCCTGACCTTTAGGATTAAATTGAGCGGCGTCGTGTCCCCGAAAAGAACCGCGTGATCGACACATTCAAGGGCTGTCAGGACCTTGATGCGATCTTGTTCGGGGTTCACGGGACGGCTCGGGTCCTTATAGGCCTTCACGGACCGGTCCGTATTGACGCCGACCAGGAGGATATCCCCGCACGCCTTCGCCTTTTGGAGGTAGGTCACGTGACCCAGATGGAGAATGTCGAACGTCCCGTTGGTAAAAACGATCCGCTTGCCCTCTTTGCGAAGGCGGCGGACCGTTCGGGACAGATTTTTTTGCGTCAGGATCTTCGAAGACATGGTTCCGGCCCTTTTAAAATCCCGTGATTAACCGAAGAGGATCGTTTCCACGACCTCGCAGATGGCGTGAAGGGCCGTGATGTGCATTTCCTGGATATGCGTGGTCTTGTGGGACTTCGCGATAAAACAAATATCCGCCGCGTCTTTCATGACCCCGCCGTCTTTCCCCGTAAAACCGATCACGCGAATCCCCTGTTGCTTGGCCTGAGCGATCGCCTCCAGGATGTTCGGCGAACGCCCGCTCGTGGAGATCACGATCAGAACGTCCCCCTGTTTCCCCAGCCCCTCGATCTGCCGCGAGAAGACGCGATCAAAACCGAAATCATTGCCGATCGCGGTCAGGGACGCCGTGTCTGCCGTCAATGCCATCGCCGGAAGACTCATGCGTTCCTTAACGAAGCGGCCGACAAATTCGGCGGCGATGTGCTGCGCATCCGATGCCGAGCCGCCGTTGCCGCACAGGAGAAGCTTGTTGCCCGCGCGGAGGGCCCCGATGATCTCATGGGCGATCTTGTCCAGCACCTCCAACTGCGCCGGAAGGAACGTCTTCTGAAAAGTGTCTTGATGTGCCAGAACGATCGACTCAAAGTGGTTTTTCATAGTTTACCCGAAGAATATCTTGGCGAGTTCATACAACGCCAGTGGCACGGTTTTAAGTTCCCCGACGGCATCCCGTAGCGGAACGGACACGATCTCACGGCCCCGAAGGCTGACCATGTAGCCGAATTTACCTTCCTTGACAAGCTGAACGGCTTTCACGCCAAAGCGGGTGCCGAGCACACGGTCAAACCCCGTGGGCGCACCGCCGCGCTGGATGTGGCCGAGCACGGTCGCGCGCGTCTCGAACCCCGTCTTCGCTTCGATAAGGTTCGCGAGCCGGTCTCCCACACCGCCGAGACGGACATGGCCGAAGGCATCGAGCGCTTTCTCCGCGGTCACGAGGTCCTCGCCCTTGATCGTAAAGCCCTCGGACACGGCGATAATGCTGAAATTCTTCCCACGGGCGCGCTGTTTGAGAATGTAGCCGCAGATCTCGTCCACGGTCAATGAAACTTCGGGGATGAGGACCACGTCCGCGCTGCCGGCGATCCCGGATTCCAGGGCGATCCATCCCGCGTGCCGGCCCATGATCTCCACCACCATCACGCGCTCGTGCGACTCGGCAGTCGTGCGGATACGGTCCAGGCATTCCGTCGCGATATTGAGCGCCGTATCATAACCGAAAGTATAATCCGTTGCGTTGAGGTCATTGTCGATCGTTTTCGGAACGCCAACGATCGGCAAACCGTCGATGGACAGTTTGTGGGCCGCACCAAGCGTATCCTCCCCGCCAATCGCAATCACGCCGTCCAAATGGTTCTTCTTGATCGTGTCGCGGACCTTTTGGGCATCCCCTTCTTTTTTGTACGGATTGGTCCGGGAAGTCCCGAGGATCGTCCCCCCTTTTGAAAGGATCTCGGCAACCGCGTTGAGATCAAGTTCCACGAATTCGTTCTGAATGATCCCCCGCCAGCCGCGCCTGAAACCGATCACGGCCGCGTTGTCGAGCTTGGCCGCACGCACCGCCGCGCGGATCACCGCATTCAATCCTGGACAATCACCGCCCCCCGTAAGAATCCCGATACGCTTCATTTTCTACTCCTCATCGCTAGTACCGCATGACATTTGATTTTATAGGGATGCGGCACAGTACCGTTAACCCCTTAAATCAAATGGAGAACAGCACTAGTTTATTTTTTTGCCGCGAACGTTCGCCGCGGCATCCGTTTCAAAAAAAGCTCTTATTTGTTTGTCGTCATGACATCCAGCGAAGCGGCTCCAGCCTCTTCGATCCCGCGGACATCGCACGTCACTTTCAGCTGGTTCTCCGCGCCCAACAGGCGCTTCACGCGGGTCTGAACTTCCTGCTGCAATTCGGACAAAAGCGACGGCACCTGCGCTCCGGCCCAGAGGATCAACCGCAATTTGATCTCGACATCCCGGCCGGTGATGTCAACCTTCACCTTCGCTTTTTTGATCAGCGTCAAATGTTTGACCGCCTTCAGCGCCGCATTCTCAAGCGTCCTGGACGAAACCACCATGGGCCCCGCCTCGCTTTGAAAGATCACCGCTTCGTTGGGACGGCCCGCCTTGACGAGGATCTTGGAGAACGCCAGCCCCAGAATAATGAAGACCAGCCCGACGATCCCGACCTGCGCGGAGCGCCAGGGGTCCTGGTAGATCTCCTGCACTTTCAGGATCGCGTCCTCGAACGCCAGCAGATGGACCGAAACGATGATCAGCAAACTGCCTAATGTCAAAAAAGAAAAAATGGCAAAGAGCTGGGCCACAGCGTTGCCGACCTTCATTTCTTCCCTTTACCGCTCTCGGGAATCTCGACCTTGTCGGTACTGAAGATCACGTTCTCGATGAACTTGGTATTCACACCGCCCCGGCGAAAATCCGGATGGCTCAGGATCTTCTGGTGGAGCGAGGACGTGTTCTTGATCGGTTTGATCTCCAGTTCCCGGAGCGCCCTGAGCATCACGCCGATGGCCTCCTGGCGGTTGTTTCCGTAGGCGATCACTTTCGCGAGCATGGAATCATAGAACGGCGGGATCATGTACCCCGCGTAGCCGTGGCTGTCGATGCGCACCCGCGGACCGCCCGGCATCTGCCAGACCTCGATCCGGCCCGGCGACGGCATGAAATTATTGTCGGGA
>CAIJDY010000003.1 GCA_903819565.1 Candidatus Omnitrophota bacterium
CATACAAAAAGTCAGGGCAGTACCACTAACGGGAGAGATTCCAATTCTAAACGTCTGGGCGTAAAGGCCTACGGCGGGCAGAAGGTCACTGCGGGCAGTATCATTGTCCGCCAGCGGGGCACACGCTACCATCCCGGCAATTTCGTCGGCATCGGGAGCGACTTCACCCTTTTTGCAAAACGTGATGGGATCGTGGAGTTCCGGACGAATAAATCCGTTCATATCATTCCGCGTTGATTCAGTTAACAAGAATTTCGAAAAGGCTAAAAAGCGCTCCGGGGCTTTTTAGCCTTTTTCTTTTTTGGGGGCTTCATGCTTGATAAGATCCATTTGACCGTTCAGGGCGGACGCGGCGGGAAAGGCTGCGAAAGTCTTTACCACCGTAAGGACCATAAGACCATTCCCAACGGCGCCGACGGCGGCGACGGCGGCAGCGTGATCTTCCGCGCTTCCCACAATGCGCCGGGTCTCGACCGTTTGAAGCTCAAGCAGCACCTGACCGCCGAATCGGGGGACCAGGGCGGAAGTGAGAACAAGCGGGGCCGGAAAGGCGAGGACCTGATCGTTCTTGTTCCCCTCGGAACTTCTCTTTATAACCGCGACAACCATCTGGCGATCCGCGATCTTTGCAACGAAGGGGAAGAGGTCGTCGTGGCCAGAGGCGGCCGCGGGGGTTCCGGGAATATCGGGGACAAGGTGGCCACATCCGGCGAAGAGGGGGAGCATCTCGAGGTGGAAGTCGAGTTCCGCATCATGGCGGACGTTTTTCTGGTCGGGCTTCCGAGTTCGGGGAAATCTTCGCTGCTCCATCACCTGACGCGGGCGCACGTTGAGGGGAAGGATTATCCGTTCGCGACGCGTACTCCGGTGATCGGCGTTTATCCTTATGATGATTACAAGCAGATCCTTATTTGTGAATTGCCCTCGCTCTATCAGGGTTCGACCCAGGGACGGGGGTTGGGCACGGATTTCTTGAGGCATTTGGCGCGCGCCAAGCTGATCGTTTTCATGCTCGATACGACGATGAAATACGCCGCGAACACCCGGGAAGGCCTGGAGACCTTGCAAAAGATCGTATACGAACATGATGACGCTTTGCGTCAGATCCCGAGCGTTGTCGTGGTCAATAAGAGCGACAGCGCGAAGGACCTCGGGGAAGTCCGGGAAGAGCTTCAGGCCTCGGGCCAACTTCATTTTTTGATTTCTGTGAAAACCGGAGAAGGGGTAGAATCTCTCATGAATTTCGTCAAAGAGAGGATTGAAAGCGATCATCATGTCTGAGCGTCTTCGCCACGCCAAAAAGATCGTCATCAAGATCGGGACCAGCATTCTCAAAAGCCGCGGGCAGAGTTTTTCCCGGAGGGAACACGCGCGGATCTGCCAGGCGGTCCATGGACTGATCCTGAAAGGTTACCAGCCGGTCCTGGTCAGTTCGGGCGCCATCGCTCTCGGCATGAAAAGCTGCGGGTTCAAGCGGCGTCCCAAGGAAATGGCGCAGCTCCAGGCTTGCGCGGCCATCGGGCAGGGAAAGCTCATGCACGCCTACGAGAGCTTTTTTTCGAAAAAGAAAGTTCACACCGCGCAGCTGCTTTTAACGCGTGACGGACTCGAAGACCGGAAGCGCTTTCTTTGCGCCCGGGACACGCTCGAGACTTTGCTCAAAATGAATATCCTTCCGATCGTCAACGAGAACGATACCGTGGCTGTCGAAGAGATCGCTTTCGGGGACAATGACATCCTGTCCGTTCATGTCGCCCATCTCGTGGGCGCGGACCTTTTGATCAATCTCTCGGACGCGGAAGGTTTCCTCCTGAAGGACGGGACGCGCGTGCGGGAAGTGACCGCGGAGTCGGACATCGAACATAAATTGTACGCGCATCTGGCGGACCAGAAGCGCGAGGAGACGGTGGGCGGGATGCGCGCGAAGCTGAAAGCCGCCCGCGTGGCCATGCGTCTCGGGATCCCTTTTTTGATCGTGAACGGGCACCAGCGGAATATTTTGCAGGATATCATGGACGGCGAGGACGTGGGGACGCTTTTTATCGCCGCGGGCGGAAAGAGAGGCATGCGGCGGAAATGGATCGCTTTTTCGGCGATGCAGCACGGAACGCTCGTGCTGGATGACGGGGCCTGTCGCGCGCTTCAGATCGGGAAAAAAAGCCTGCTACCCGGCGGCATCGTGAAAATATCAGGGACTTTTGAAGAGGGCCAGGTGGTAGAGCTCGAGACGGCGAAAGGAAAGGTTTTTGGCCGGGGCGTGGTCCGTTACAATTGCCATGATCTCGGGCGTATTGCCGGAAAACGAACGGAAGAGATCCCGGAGATCCTCGGTAGGAAATCCCATGATGAAGTGATCAATCGGAACGATCTCGTGATCTGGGGGGAAGGATGAGCCTTGCGCGCCGCGAGTGGCGGTCCCAGCTTTCCTCGATGCTCCTGAACGCCCGTAAGGCATCAGCGGAGGCAGGCCAGGGGTCTGCCGCTTTTAAGAAAAAATTGTTGCGTGATATCGCGTCACGGATCGAAAAGAAAACGGCATGGCTCCTCCGGGAAAATAAAAAGGACCTCGCCGGCGCAAAGGCGTCCGGACTTTCTTCCGCTATGATCGACCGGCTCTCGCTTACCGAAAAACGGATCAAAGTCATGGCCGACGGTGTCCGGGTCGTGGCCGGCCTGAAGGACCCGATCGGTGTTGTGCAGGCGCAATGGACGCGGCCGAACGGGCTCAAGCTCCAAAAGGTGACCGTTCCGCTCGGCGTGATTCTGATGATCTATGAATCTCGTCCGAACGTGACCGTGGAATGCGCCGCGCTGTGCCTAAAAAGTTCGAACGTCGCGGTCCTTCGCGGAGGCCGCGAGGCGATGGCCTCCAATCGCGCTTTCGTGACGATCTTCAAGGATTCCCTCAAGCGTCACGGCCTTTCGCCGTTCCATATCAATCTTGTGACGACGACGGATTACGCCGCCGTGGATTTTCTCCTGTCCCAGGAGGGGAAGATCGATCTTGTGATCCCGCGCGGCGGCGAAAAGCTGATCCGCCGGGTCGTCGCGAAATCCCGCATTCCCGTGATCAAGCATTATCAAGGGATCTGCCACGTGTATGTGGACAAAAAGGCGGACCCGAAAAAAGCCGTTGCGATCGCGGTCAACGCCAAGCTCCAGCGCCCGGGCGTTTGCAATGCCATGGAAACACTTCTCGTTCACGAAGGGATCGCGTCAGAGTTCCTGCCGGCCGTCGGAACGCTGCTGAAAGCGGGCGGCTGTGAGGTCCGGGGAGACGCCGCGACCCGCCGGTATCTTCCTTGGGCGAAAAGCGCGAAGGCGAGCGATTACGGAAGAGAATTCCTGGAGAAGATCCTCGCAGTGCGCGTCGTCAAGAATGTCGAAGGGGCGATCCGGCACATCGAGGCTTACGGTTCGCACCATACCGACGCGATCGTGACCGAAGACAGAAAGGCCGCTGCCGTTTTCAAAGCGAAGGTCGATTCCTCCTCGGTGATGGTGAACGTCTCAACGCGGTTTTCGGACGGTTTTGAATACGGTTTTGGCGCCGAGATCGGGATCTCCACCGATAAGATCCACGCGCGCGGCCCGATGGGCCTCGAAGGGCTCACGTCTTACAAGTACATCGTCGAAGGAACAGGACAGGTTCGAACCTGAGAACGGTTTTTTGCGAATGAAAATAGGTCTTTTAGGTGGAACGTTTGATCCGGTCCACTTGGGACATTTGACGCTCGCGCGAAATGCCCAGGTCCAGTTCTCGCTCGATAAAGTCCTTTTCATTCCCGCCTATGATCCGCCGCACAAGCGCGAAGTTCCTCCGGTAGCTTCCGCGGAAGATCGCTTCGCGATGGTGCGTCTTGCTGTCAAGGACGAACCTTTTTTTGAGATCTCCGACGTGGAAGTCCAAAGAAAGGGGCCCTCGTACACCTGCGATACGATCGCGGAACTGGAAAAAAGATACCCGCAGGCCGTTTTCTGTCTGATCCTCGGGATTGACTCTTTGCAGGGTTTCGAGGCCTGGCATAGGGCCGCGGAGATCAAGCGGAAAGTCCGGTTTCTGGTGGCCCAGCGCGGAACGGCCGGCGGGGCGGGACTTGCGGGAGCTTCCGTGGAATGGATCCGGATGCCTTTGTGTCCGATCGCCGCGTCCGCGATCCGGGAGTCCTTTGCCGCTGGCGGCGGACCGGGCGATCAGGTCCCTCTAGCGGTTTCGGAGTTCATCCGCTCCCGCCATCTTTACCGGAAGAAGAACCCATGAACGTGACCCTGCATCTTTCGGTCCTTTTGGTGCTTTTTCTCTTGTCGTTTTTCTTTTCGGCTTCGGAGACGTCGCTTTTCGCTTTGTCAAAACTCGACAAGCGAAAATTGAAAGACCAGTATCCGGGGCTTTCGAAATGGATCTTCCAGCACCTTCAGGCCCCGCGCAAGACGCTGGGGACGGTCCTGATCGGGAATCTGGTCGTGACGACCTGGGCGACCGCCATTGTCACGTTGATGGTGCTGGACTTTTGGGGGCAGCAGCGGCTCGGGATCGCGATGGGGGTTTTCATGACCTTCCTGATCGTCGTCTGCGAGATCTTTCCCAAGATCCTTGCCGTGCGCGCCAAAATCAAAATGTCCCTTTTTGTGGCTTTTCCTCTCCAGATCTTCGCCGTCATTTTGGCGCCGTTCCGCTACGGGATGCGCTATGTGAGTGAGCGGATCCTTTCTTATTTGATCCATGAAAAGATCGATCATTCGGACATGGTCTCCGAAAAGGAGCTCAAGGTCCTCGTCAAGATCGGTGAGGAGGAAGGGGTTTTACGGGGGCAGGAGCGTTACATGATCCAGAAGCTCCTTGACCTCGGGGAGCGATCGGTCAAGGACATCATGACGCCGCGGATCGACATGGTCGGTCTGGATATTGAAGAACCCGCCGAAAAACACGAGGAAGTGATCAAGAAGCACAAGTTCAGCCAGGTGCCGGTCTTTCAGGGTTCTCTGGACCATATCCTGGGCGTGATCAATTCCCAGGATTATCTGTTACAGGAACCGGCGGCGTCCGTAAAGCCGGTGATGCGCGAACCGCTTTTTATCCCGGAGAGCAAACGGATCGACGACCTGCTGGAAACTTTCCGCACCCGTGGGGAGAATCTCGCCATTTGCGTGGATGAATACGGAGGTACGGCCGGGATCGTGACGCAGGAAGACATCCTTGAGGAGATTTTCGGGGAATACTACGATGAGTACGCGCAGGTGGAACAGCCGGTCCGGCGCCTGACGCTCGATACTTTTATTGTGGAAGGGAAGATGCCCCTTCACGAATTTAACGAATACTTCGAAACCCATCTGGCCGCCGAAGACGCCAATACCCTGGGCGGCTATCTTCTCGAAAAGATGGGCGTGGTGCCCGTCAAGGGAGCCAAATTCTCCATGGAAGATTTCGAGTTCACGATCCAGGCCATGATCCGCCAGAGGATCCATCAGGTCCAGGCGAGGAAAAAGACATGATCGGCCTGACCGTCGTTTTTATCCTGGCGTTGCTGCTTTCCGCTTTTTTCTCGGGAACGGAAATGGCGTTTGTTTCGGCGAACAAGCTCAGGCTCCGCGAAATGGCGGACGGAGGGAACCGCCGGGCCCGGTATGTCCTCGGGCTTCACCGCAAGCCGCAATATTTCCTTGCCGCGATCCTGATCGGGAACAATGTCGTGAACGTGACGGCCATTTCCATTTGCACCTACGTTTTCAAGAAATATCTGGGATGGCAGAACGAGTGGGCCGTGATGGCGGTCATGGCGCCTGTCCTGATTATTGTCGCCGAAATGGTTCCCAAGGATTACTGCCGCCTGCGGGCCATCCCGTTCCTGGTCGGCAACAGTTTTTGGCTGAAATGCCTTCAGCGCATTCTCTACGTTCCCATTTATGTCCTGTTCAGGGTCGTCGACCTGTTCTGGCCCGCGCTCAAGAAGCAGGATAACCGCGAGATCTTCGTGAACGAAGAAGAGTTCCGCTCCCTGATCGAGGAGAGCACGCGCCTGGGAGTCGTCGGGGCGCAGGAGGAAAAACTGATCCACACGATCCTGGACTTCGAGCGCACGCAGGTCCATTCGGTCATGGTCCCCGTGGGGAAGGTGCCCATGGTGGATATCCGCGGAAAGATCGAAGATGCCAAGCGAATCGCGCGTGAAAAGCATGTCCGCATGATGCTGGTGTATGAGGAGATCCCCTCGATCGTCGTGGGGATGATTTATGTCTTCGACATCCTCTGGGAAGAGGACAATACGAAAGGACTTCATGATTTTCTCCGGGCCCCGATCTTTATCCCGGAGAGCACCTCCATCGAGAAGGCTTTTTTGACCCTGCAGCAAAAGCGCCAGTCCTACGCGGTCGTGACGGACCGTTCCGGGGAAGTGAAGGGGGTTGTCCCCGTCGAGAAGCTTCTTATCCTCGAGCAACGCTGAGAAGGAAGTGTTGTTTCACGTCCTATAACGGCGCTTGCGCTCATTGATCTTACTAAACCTTCGCCGGTTTTTTTCCATTTTCCTCCAATAGTTCCTCGCCCCAATCCGCGCCCTCGAGAGAGGTCTCATTACTATCAAGCTTTAGAAAGTAAAGTCGTTAAATAATTGAGATAAATTATTAATTAAAGGAGAGTGTCTTTTTGCGTATCATCGCCATCGCAAATCAGAAAGGCGGATGCGGGAAGACCACGACCAGCATTAATTTTTCTGCATGCCTGAACTTTCTGCAGAAATCAGTTCTCGTGATCGATCTGGATCCCCAAGGGCATTCTACGTGCGGACTGGGCGTGAAGATCCAGAAAGGAACGCCCACTGTTTATGAACTTCTGAGCCCGCTTTATCATAATGTCCTTCCGTTGTCCCTGGTCATCCAGACGGTTCGGCCTGACTTTGATATTCTTCCATGCCATTCCAGCCTGAACGCTCTCGAGGAGGAGTTCGGATTCCTGCCGAATAACCATTGCAAGCTCCGAGAGCTTCTTTCCCGGGTGGCGGGAGAGCACCGGGACTATGATTTTGTGGTCCTGGATTGTCCGCCGAACCTCGGGGTCTTGACGTGGAACGCGCTTAACGCGGCGGATGAGATCCTGATCCCCGTGGAACCGTCCTTTTTTTCCCTTCACGGTCTCGGAAAGATCTCGGAGACCGTCCAGATCGTCAACCGGAGCCGGGAATCGCCCCTGAACGTGCACGCGCTTCTCACGCTTTTTAATTCAGAACTGAGCTTTTCCCAGGAAGTTTATGACGAGGTGAAGGCTCATTTTCAGAAGCGACTTTTTACGACGATCATTCATGAGCATATCGCCCTCAAAGAGGCTGCGGCCTCGGGGCTCAGCATCGTGCAGTACTCGCCGCAGTCTTCTGCTTTTCAGGATTATCTGAATCTCGCGGTGGAGTTCCTGGAACGGGACTGGAACCGGAAGTTGCCGGAAAAGGAATTGGGATGGTCGCAGGTTTTAAACAACTATTTCGGACCGCGGCAGGTTTCGGACGGGATCCTTTTTCAATTTCTGAGCAAGACCGCTTCCTGCGTGGAGATCGCCGGGGATTTTAATCACTGGGTGTCGGAACCGCTGGTGCGGCGGAACCAGGACGGTTTGTGGCAGCGGGTGATCCCCGTGGAGCTCAAGACGTTCCGTTACAAATTCATCGTGGACGGGGAGTGGCAGGTCGATCCGCACCAGCACGCGCAAAAAGAAAATGCCTATGGCGGTATTGATTCGTACGCGGAGCTCGCATGATCGAGAATAACGATAAGAAACTTGTCAGAGGTTTGAAAGATATTTCGCCTTTATTTATCGCGCCTCCGGAGCAGCCGCTGCTGCGTCACGCCCCGGAGCTGCAGGTGCTGGCCGTTTCAAGCCCGGACGGGGAGGGCGACTCGCTTTTTCTGAATAGTTTTTTTGCCGCGCAGATCGCGTCCGGAGAGAAGGCGTGCTCGCTGGTAAGCGTTCTCCCAAGGCACGCACGGGTCTCACATGACGCGAGGACCAAAGGCTCCGAATCCTTTGGCGATCATCTTCAGCGCCATTGCCTCTATTGGGATGAGTTGAAGGAGCTTGTGTTGCGTCCGCCCGCGCCCGGGGTAGGCGTGACTCTCGGGAACCGGGATATCTTTTTGGATTTTGAGCACCGGCAGCTCTATCAGTTTGACCAGATCTTGTGCTTGATCGATAAATGGGTGCTCTTGCTCAAGCCCACGGGGGAATCTTTGACCGAAGGTTATAAAATGATGAAGGCGGCGCTCGCTTTGAACCCGCAGATCAGTTTGTACGTCACGTTGGAAGGGCACGCGAACGCCTCCAAAGGGGAATGGGTCGTCGAACGGTTTTCGGATTTTGTGTTCAAGCATCTTGACGCCAACCTCGGATGGATCGGGTGGGTGGACCTGTCGGATCCTGAAAAGCATTTTTCCGCCGCGCTTCATTCGGACCCTCTGCTTTACCAATCTTGGAACGCCCGGCCCGACCTCGGGAAATTTGCATTGGCGAATTGGGCCGAGTCTTTGGAAAACAGAGGGCAGCCAAGAGCTCTTGAGGAGGTTTCCCGATGATCCTGACCCAGGGGCGCGTTGATCAGGGGAAGATCTTTCAAGCCGTCCGTTTGTCGGTGCAGGAGCTGCATCCGGACAAAGCGATCCGGGATGACGCGCACGGGATCCCGTTTCTGTTCAAGAGCTGCGATGCCCAGATTTGGGTGCGCATTTTCTACCGCTCGATGCAGGATTTTTCGCTGGAGGAATTGAAAGAGGAGATCCGCAAGCTCTGGGTCCTCATGCCGCAGGATGCGGCCCTGTATCTTTTTTATCCCGTTCTGGACCGCGAACAAATCCTCAAAATGAACGGATTCAGCGACCGTCTCAGTTTTTTCGAGTATGGGAATTTTTACGGAACGGAAACGGACAAGCGCGGCGTTCATATTTGCAAGTGGATCCCTTCGGTTCCGGGCATCTCCCTGTCTCTGGAGGAGCCCTTCAAACTTCAGATCCCGAAGACTCCCCTGAGCGGCTTCCTCCAAAATACGCGGCTTACCGGTGCGGAGATCTCTGGTCTGACCGAGTTGACGCTGGACCTTCTGCGGCGTTAGCCTCGCGCCGGGCTTGATCTCGAGGTTTCGCAATACGGACCCGCGGCCCTTTCTTGGAAACGGATACGGTGTGAGTCCCGTGTCTGCAATCGGGCGTCGGCGCTCGCAAAAACAGTCGATTTTCTTTCTTGCTGGTCTCCGCCATCTCTTCTATAATCGCTCCCTATATGGCCAGCCAGATAACACAGAACATTGACATCCTGAAGAAATCGCAACAGCTTGATAGCGAGATCTATCAATCCCGCCTTTCTTTAGAGGAAATCCCCGCCCAGCGAACGAAGCTCAAATCCGATCTGGAACTTGAGAAGACCCGCCTTGGGGAGCTCGACAAGACCTTGAAAGACATCCAGCTGAAACTCAAGAACAAGGAACTTGAGCTTGCCCAAAAAGAGGGGCAGATCAAGAAACTGGACGGCCAGCTTTCCCAGGTGAAAACCAATAAAGAATACGGTGCGCTTCAGCAGGAGATAGCTTCGCTTAAGGCGGACAATTCGCTTCTAGAAGAAGAGATTATTCATATCCTGGATGAAGTGGAGGCGGCCAAGGAAGAAGCGCAAAAAGAAAAAGAAAAGTTCGCTCTTGTCTCGAAATCTTTCCAGGGAAAAGATGATGAGTTTGTAGCCCAGGAAAAGACACTGCGGGAGAGGCTCGTTGAGCTCGAGACGCAGCGCAAAGAAGCCGTGGCGCATTTGCCGCCCGAACTCGGAGATCTTTATAGCCGTATCGCTTCAAAGAAACAAGGGCTCGCGCTCGCGCTGGTGAACGGGGAGGCCTGCACCGCCTGCCAAATGCAGATCCGCCCGCAACTCATCAACGAAATCCGTTTGGGAGACCATATCGTCGTTTGCGAGAACTGCTCACGCATCCTCTATTTCGAAAGTTAGAATTTTTTAGCGATCGCCCTTCCTTTGCCCGATAGTTCCGGAACTTTATTTATTTTCCCCCGTTAGTTGTTCCCCGACCATTTCCATTTCTATCCGTTTCTCTAGAGGGGGATCCTCCGCGTAAGGGCACTCCCTCCAGGACGATCTTCGCCTGAAAAAATCACGCAATAGGCTATTGACACTCGATTAAGGAAAAGCTATACTCCCGTCGATAATAAGGTGGGACAAAGTGGTAGATAGTGGTAATTCAGAAGGAGCCTAGAAACCATGTTTTACGGTGAGTTCGAACATGTGGTCGACAATAAAAGCCGCGTGATGATTCCCGCCAAGTTCCGCGAGATTTTCAAGGAACGCTATGTCGAGAAATTCTTTATCACGCGAGGCCTCGATCAGTGTTTGTTCGTTTTCACGGAAGAACAATGGAAAACGGAAGAAAAAAAGTTTCGTGACATGTCGTTTACGAAAGCCGAATCCAGGACCTTTAACAGGCTTTTCTTTTCCGGCGCTTCCGAGGTCGTGTGCGACAAACAGGGAAGGATCCTGATCCCGGACTACCTCAAGAGCTTCGCGGAGATCAAGGCGGAGGTCATGATCGTCGGTGTTTCAAGCCGTATCGAAATCTGGTCCAAGGAAAAGTGGCAAGGTTTTTTTAATAATAATAAGAATCGTTTTGAAGAACTCGCTGAGAAATTAATAGCGGAATAATTAAGGAGGAGGTCTCATGGTTTATCATGCAAGGACGAAGGTTGGCGTGGATGTGCTGCGGTTTAACGGGGATCTTGATGCGCTGAGTATGATCAAGATGAAAGACCGCATGAACCGTTTGCTGAACAAGAACCACAAACGGCTTTTGCTGGACCTGAAGGAGACCCGGCATGTGGAATTGGCGGGAGTCGGCATTTTAGTGGACCGCTTGCGCAAGGTTCGTGAACAGAACGGAGACATCAAACTGTTCAACCTGCGCCCTGAGATCGAGAGGACCTTTCAGATCATCGGGGTCAACGGTCTGATGGAGACTTTTTCTTCAGAAGAAGAGGCTGTTCGTAGTTTTGCGTCATAATCCGGTTCTTTTACAGGAAGTTCTGGAGCACCTGGCTTTAAAACCCGGAGCCGTGGTAGTCGACGGGACTCTGGGGAGCGGCGGTCATGCGGAAGCGATGCTTCAACGCATCGGGCCGGAAGGCAAGCTGATCGGGGTCGATCAGGATGCGGACGCGCTAGCAAGGTGCCGCGGAATGTTTGAGCAGGACGCGCGGGTCACTCTGGTTCATGAGAATTTCAGGAACCTCGGAAGCGTGATGCGGGAGCTGAATGTTGCGGGAGTTGATGCGGTGCTGTTGGACGTCGGAACGTCCTCCGAGCAGTTGGCGGACGAAAAGCGCGGTTTCAGTTTTCAGGCAAAGGGGGATTTGGATATGCGAATGAACCCGGAAATCGGTTCGAAGGCGTCGGAGCTTCTCGCCCGGCTGTCTGAAAAACAGATCTCTACGATCCTCTATGAATATGGGGAAGAACGTAACGCCAACCGGTTTGCCCGCACAATCGTTGAAGCGCGCCGCCATTCAGCGATCCAAACGACCGAAGCACTCATCGGAATCCTCGACCAGGCCCTTCCGGAATTTCTCAGCGAAGAGTAGAACAAACTATTCCGCATGCCCGATAACGTCAGTGG
>CAIJDY010000004.1 GCA_903819565.1 Candidatus Omnitrophota bacterium
CAAGTTCCGCGCAAACCTTCGCGGCCTCTCCGGCGGCACGCGCGGCCTGGAGATAGCTAAGATCACCATAAAAATTCACGAACCCCGTGAGGCTTTCGGCAAGCACCGGGCTCTCGGGACCTTTTCTCTCGAGCTCAAGCGTGTCGAGCATCAGCTGACGGGACCCGAGCAACCATGCGAGTGCGTCCCCCATCGGAAAAGTCACGCCCTGGCGCTGACCGCCGTAGAGTGTTTTTCCGTTCGCGTCCTTTGAGGCCTGAAGATATTCCAACGACCAGAGCCAGAGTTCCATGCCGCTTGCGAGCGTTCCGGCACCGATACCCGGTTTTTTCGCGTCAAGCGCCTTAAGATCTTTGATCCAGTTCCTGAACTGCGCGAGAAAAAGGTCGTTCACCATGGTCAGGCTCATTTGGCGGCGCTGCACGCATTCGGGACCCTCGTAGGTCGCCTCAAGCTGCGCGTCCGACCATTTCTGCATCAGGAATCCGGGACAATCCTCCGTGATCCCGTAGCCGCCCATCAAGCTCACGGCCTCGCGCATCATCGTCGCGCCGTAGCCCGTGTTCCAGAGCTTGCAGGCCGGGCAGAACACATCGGCCAGGGATTCTTTCACCACGTATTGGACCAGAAAATCGTTTTCGTACGCAGCGATCTTGGCCGCGTCACGCTGCGCTTCGGGTTTTGCCATGAGCTCGACATATTCGATCGCCCGCTTGCGCGGTTCCGCGAACACCTTCATCTGCGCACGCGGTCCCTTGACACCATCCTTCATAAAAAGTGCGTCCTTTTGTTTTTCAAGAGGATCGAATTCATCGAACAGCCTGGCCGCTTTAAAACCGAGCGAAGCGCTGGCCTCTCCGGTCGCCCAGACGTCGAGAAGGCGGTGTTGGGCGTCTTCTTTCTGCTGGATCCCGAGATCGTAGCGCGGGGTCCCGGGCTTGGCCGCATCGCCGCCGCGATAACGCGTCCGCTGGTAACGGATCACGGGTTCGATCGCGGAAAGAAGTTTCGCCGTGGTCATCATGGCCACCGTCACGCGAGTTCGGCGGAACACGGCCTCGATAACCTCGTTCTGCGTGTAGTTCGGGATGATCACGCCGTCTTTGATCGTATAACCGCCGATGATCCGGCTGGCGGGCATCTTTAAATTGAAGATCGGATCATGGGTACAAGAGAGCTGATGCACAAGCTTCATGGTCGGAGCCCCGCGGTCATAAGTGCCTTGATCGCCTTCTTCCAGAATGACCATACAGCTTGATTTGATACGCGGATCATCGGTATCGACCGCCGCGGTCACGAAATTCGCATAGCCCATGTTGGTGATGAAACGGCCGCGTTTTTCGACCTGGATGATCGGCTCCTTGCCATCCTTCCATTCCGCGATGCGGATCTTGCCCGAAAGCATCCCGGCATCGACTCCGACATAAGGAAGCGGCTCAGTCAACGCGAACGAACCGCGAAGCATCTTACGGTTTTCTCCCGGCTTCGGCGGAACACACCCGCTCATGTAATGATGAACCTGTTCGGGCGTTCCCTTTTCATGGATAGGTTCCAAAGCAAGATTATTCGCAAGACTCGCGGTCGCGGCACCGGCATCAACCCATGCCAGCTCAAAC
>CAIJDY010000005.1 GCA_903819565.1 Candidatus Omnitrophota bacterium
GGCAAGGAGATCGACGTTGTCGCGGTGGTGGATATCTCCACGGACGCGGATTATTTCTCCTATCAGATCAAGTATGATTCGGTCCATGGCCGTTTCAAACACACGGTGACGACCGAAAAAAGTGCTCCGACGCTTGAAGATGCGGACACGCTCGTCGTCAACGGACACAAGACCAAATGCGTCATGGCGACCAAGACCCCGGACCAGCTCCCATGGAAGCAGCTCGGCGTTGATTATGTGATCGAGTCCACCGGCCTTTTTACGGATTCTGAAAAAGCGAAGCTGCACCTTACGGCGGGCGCCAAGAAAGTCATCATCAGCGCTCCCGCGAAGGGTGAGGTCAAGACGCTTGTGATTGGCGTGAACGAGAACGAATATGACAGCGCCAAGCACAACATTGTTTCGAACGCTTCCTGCACCACGAACTGCCTCGCGCCGCTCGTGCACGTGCTTCTTAAGGAAGGCATCGGGATCGAGACCGGACTGATGACGACGATCCATTCCTATACCGCGACGCAAAAGACCGTGGACGGTCCTTCGAAGAAGGACTGGCGCGGCGGCCGCGCGGCGGCACAGAACATCATTCCGTCATCGACTGGGGCGGCGAAGGCCGTCGGTGAAGTGTTGCCGGCGACCAAAGGCAAATTGACCGGCATGGCGTTTCGCGTCGCGACTCCGGACGTTTCGGTGGTCGACCTGACGTTTCGCTCCGTCAAAGACACTTCGATCGAAGAGATCGACAGCCTGCTGAAGAAGGCTTCCACGACTTATCTCAAGGGGCTTCTCGGTGTCACGGACGAAGAACTGGTGTCGACGGATTTTATCCATGATCCGCGTTCCTCGATCTACGATTCGCTCGCCACGCTCCAGAACAACCTGAAGGGCGAGAAGCGTTTCTTCAAGATCGTGTCCTGGTACGACAATGAATGGGGTTATTCGAACCGCGTCATTGATCTTCTCCGGCACATGGCCAAAGTCGACGGGGCCAAGTAACCCTCATTGGGTAAAGAGACACCATGAAAAAGAAAACGGTCAGGGACATCGATTTTCGCGGGAAGCGGGTTCTGATGCGCGTGGATTTCAACGTGCCGATGAAAGACGGGGTCGTGAAAGATGATACCCGCATCAAAGCAGCGCTGCCCACCATCAAGTACGTCCTCGATCAAGGCGCGAAAAGCCTCGTGCTGATGTCCCATCTCGGCGATCCCAAGAAAGACACGCCGAAGGCCAAGGAAGCCGCCGAAAAGGACGGCAAACCTTTCGACGAAAAGAAATTCATCGATGGCAAGTTCAGGATGGCGCCCGTGGCCGCCCAACTCGCGAAGCTACTCGGCAAAGAAGTCAAGCTCGCGCCCGCTTGCATGGGCCCCGAGACCGACGCGATGGTGAAGGCGATCCCGGCCGGCGGTATTTTGATGCTGGAGAACACGCGCTTTCATAAGGAAGAGACTTCCAAGGACGTGGCGGAACGCGAAAAGATGGGGAAAGCTCTTGCGCAATACGGCGACATTTTCGTCAATGATGCGTTCGGCTCCGCGCACCGGGCGCACGCCTCCACGGAGTCGGTGGCGCATTTCCTGCCGGCTGTCGCGGGTTTTCTGATGGAAAAAGAACTGGACTATCTGCAGGAGAAGGTCGTGGACAATCCCGCGCGTCCTTTCGTGGCGATCATCGGCGGCGCGAAAGTGTCTTCCAAGATCGCGGTGCTTGAAAGTCTGCTCGGGAAGGTCGACCGTTTGATCGTCGGCGGCGGCATGGCATATACTTTTTTGAAAGCCAAAGGTCTTTCCGTCGGGGCGTCGCTTGTCGAAGAAGACATGATTGATACGGCCCGGGAGATCCTGCAAAAAGCTTACGAAACCCATATCTATATTTATTTGCCGATCGATCATATCGTGACGACGGAATTTTCACCGGATGCCGAAGCCAAACATGTGGCCCGCGGCAACATTGATCCGAACCAGATGGGCATGGACATCGGCCCTCTGACGATCGATAAGTTCAAGGGCGCGCTCAAAGGGGCCAAAACGGTTTTCTGGAACGGCCCCGTGGGGGTTTTCGAATTCCCGAAATTCGCGAACGGCACCATGGCCATTGCCCGGGCGATCGCGGAACTTCCCGATTGCGTGACGGTGATCGGCGGCGGCGATTCGGTCGCGGCGGTCAATCAGTCCGGCGTGGTGGACAAAATTTCGCATATTTCCACCGGCGGCGGGGCATCGCTCGAGCTGGTGGAAGGCAAAGTGCTGCCGGGAGTGGCCGCGCTTCAAGATAAAGACAACAAGAAAGGGTGCTGCGGCTGCTCATGAAGAAAAAACCTTTGATTGCCGGTAACTGGAAAATGTACAAGACGGCCTCGGAAGCCGTCGCGCTCGTTCAAACGATCAAGGCCGCCGCGCATACGGTGTCCGATGTTGCGATCGTCGTTTGCCCTCCTTTTACGGCCCTTTCGGAAGTCTCGAAGGTACTGTCGGGCACTTCGATCGCGCTCGGCGCGCAAAACATGTATTCGGCCCCTGAGGGCGCGTTCACAGGCGAGATCTCTCCGACCATGCTCAAAGACCTCGGCTGCCGGTACGTCATTCTCGGCCACTCCGAGCGTCGCCAGTATTTCAAGGAAGACGACATTCTGGTCCACGAGAAACTCAAGACCGCGTTGAAGTACAGCCTGATCCCGATCGTCTGCGTCGGCGAGACCCTTGCGGAACGTGACGCGAAAAAACATTTTGACGTTGTGAAGACCCAATTCGACGAATCGATCGCGAGGCTCGAAAAAGAGGACATCCCGAAGGTCGTGATCGCCTATGAACCCGTCTGGGCCATCGGCACCGGAAAGACCGCGACGCCGGACCAGGCCGAGCAAATGCATTCTTATATCCGCCGCCTGCTCAATGAACGCTACGGTCAGGAGATCGGGAACAAGATCAGCATCCTCTACGGCGGCAGCGTCAAGCCGGACAATACGAAATCATTGATGGAAAAACCGAATATCGACGGCGCCTTGGTCGGAGGGGCCTCCTTGAAAGCTGAATCGTTCGCCCAGATCATTCTTGAAGCACAACAAACGCATGAAGCGGGGACTCAATCATGAACGTACTTGTTATCGGGATCCATATTATCGTCTGCCTCGTTCTGATCATTGTTATCCTGCTCCAGGCCGGCCGGGGGCAGGGGCTTACGGGTGCATCATTCGGCGGGAACGTCCAGTCGCTCCTTGGAACCAAGGCCTCCTCGTTCTTGACCAAGGCCACCAGCGTTTGCGCGATCCTTTTCCTTTTCACTTGCATTGGCCTGAACGTTCTTGAGGTCCGTAGGAATAAGTCGCTTTTCCAGGCACCCCAGTCCCAGGCGCCGCTGGACGTGAATCAGATCAAGAAGGCCCTTGAAAAGCTCAAGAAGACGGATGTTTCAAAAACGGCTACCGCGAAGGCGCCTGCGGCCACGGAAAAAGCCGGAGCCGTTGCGGCCGCTGTGAAATCTGCCGCCACGACAGCCGCTGCCACGAAGCCGGAAGCTCCCAAGCCC
>CAIJDY010000006.1 GCA_903819565.1 Candidatus Omnitrophota bacterium
ACTGAGATCCGCGGGCAAAAGGGTGATGAGGTTTTTACGATCATCAAAAAGCTCTACGAGGACGGTGGCGATCTCGCGCAGTTCGCGAAGGGGCTCTTTGAGATCTTCCGGCATCTTCTGATCCTCAAGACCGCGGCCGCGGCCGGGCATCTGATCGAAATGAGCGCTGAGATGGTCGCAAAGCTTCGCAAGCAGGCCGAGGGTTTTTCCCAGTCCGAACTTCTCCTGGCTCTCGCGGTGCTTCAGAACCTGCAAACGCAGCTGCGCCGTCCGGTCGCTTCCCCGAGATTACTTGTGGAAGCCGCGATCCTGAAACTTGTCTATCTTGACGGGTTAAGGCCGGTCGAGGACCTTCTCCGACAGGCGGGCGCAATCCCGAAAGGCGCTTCCGGAGTTATTCCGGCCTCCAATACGGGCGTTGAAAAAAAAAGTCATAGATCGGTCACCGCCATCGTAAAGTCCGAAGAAATTCCGGTCATAGGCGGGGCGCGACCGCAGGCCGAGGAGCGAACGGTGACGCCGCACGAGCCCTGCTCCCCGAATCCTTCCTCCGAAAACGGCCTGACGCTTAACGACGTGGAGCGGGTCTGGCCGCAAGTGATCGAGTACGTGAAAGCGAAACGCATGTCCACAAGCCTTTTCCTGGCCGAGGCCGAACCCGTGGAAGTGGATGGCGCGACGATCGTGCTCGGGTTTCCCTCCGAATTTCGCTTTCACAAAGAGACGCTGGAAAAAGAATCCAACAAGCAGGTGGTCGATGACGCGTTCGCACAGGTGTTCGGGAAAAAGGTCAAAACGCAGTTCGTCGTGACCGAGCGGGAAGGGACCCTGCGCGAAACGCCGCGGGATGCCGCCGCGCCCGAAACTGCCGAGGGGATGTCGGACATTGTCGCACAGGCCCTGGAGATCTTCGACGGCTCCAAAGTGATCCGCAAAGAATGAGCTGATAACGATGAGCGCTTATTCCGAAGTCATGACAAAGCTGGTCGCGGCGCTTTCCAGGTTGCCCGGGATCGGAAAGCGTTCCGCGGAACGGATCGTTTTTTATCTTTTGAAAACCCGCCAGGAAGAAGCCCTCGAACTCGGCTTTTTGATCAAGCAGCTTCGCGAGAACGTCGTTTTCTGCAGCGTCTGCCATAATTTTTCCGACCAAAAGATCTGTCACATCTGTTCCAATCCCGGCCGCGATCAGGGGATCATCTGCGTGGTCGAGGATCCGAAGGACGTCGCCGCGATCGAGAAGACGGGGGATTTTCCGGGCGTTTACCACGTGCTGCTGGGAGCATTGTCGCCGCTGGATGGTATCGGACCCGACCAGATCTGCATCCAGGACCTTTTGGAACGCGTGAAGACGAAAAAGATCCGCGAGGTGATTCTCGCGACCAACCCGAATACCGAAGGGGACACGACCGCGCTTTATCTCGCAAAGGTCCTCGCGCCGCTCAAGACCAAGGTGACGCGGATCGCCCGTGGGATCCCGGTCGGAAGTCATATCGAATATACGGACCAGGCCACCCTGGCACGAGCGCTTTCCGGGCGACAACCCTTATGATCCGGTCGTTCAAGGGCATCACCGCGCTCGTGACGGGCGCTTCTTCCGGCATCGGGAAGGCGATGGCCCGGATCCTGGCCAGCGAGGGCGCGAACCTGGTTCTTGCGGCGCGAAACCTTCCCCGGCTGGAACAAGAAGCGGCCGACCTGAAAGGCCGCTACAGCGTAAACGTGCAGGTCTTTGCCGGAGACCTCAGCCAGCCGGAGATCCCCCGGAAACTTTTTGAGTTCACGCGGGAGCGTGGATTGGACATCGATCTTCTGGTGAATAATGCGGGCATTGGGCATTGCGGTCTTTTTGAAGCCACGGGTTCGCAGGACATCCGGGCGATGCTCAACCTGAACATTGAGGCACTGACCGTCCTGACGCATCTTTTCCTACCCGGCATGCTTGCGCGGAAAAAGGGCGGCGTTCTGAACGTGGCTTCGACCGCGGCATTCCAGCCAATCCCTTATTTATCCATTTACGCGGCGTCGAAAGCGTTCGTGGTCCATTTTTCCGAGGCCCTCTGGTCCGAATGCAAGGGCCGCGGCGTCCGCGTTTTTTGCTTATGTCCGGGCAATACCCTGACCCGGTTCCATCAGACCGCGGGGATCGCCAGGAGCCGGATGTTCTTCAGCGCTTCGGCCGGGGATGTCGCGCGGTTCGCGCTGCGGAAGTTTTTGAGGTCCGGAAGCCCCACGGCGATCTACGGTTTCTGGAATAAGGTGATGTACTACGCGGCGCGGCTAAGTCCGAGGCGGCTTACGGTTTTTATGACGAACCTTATGTACTGTTCGTGGGGCCGGAAAAAAGGCTGACCCGCTCAATTGCTTGCGTCATCGCGTTTCCTTGATTAGAATGTCCACCGCTTTATTTTCAGAGATGGTCAAGCGGGCATAGCATAATGGTAATGTCCTAGCCTTCCAAGCTAGTCATGCGGGTTCGATTCCCGCTGCCCGCTTTGTTTTTTATGAAACAAATGCGGCGCCGTGGCGGCTTAAAGTCGGCCGTCTACGGCGTCCGCGCGGGAATCGAAGGGAGCCCCGAAGACAAAGAGGACGGGGTCCTCTTTGTGGGGCGGGTGGCCGACCGGAGCGTAGCGAAGGCGCCGATTCCCGCTGCCCGCTTTGTTTTTTATGAAACAAATGCGGCGCCGTGGCGGCTTAAAGTCGGCCGTCTACGGCGTCCGCGCGGGAATCGAAGGGAGCCCCGAAGACAAAGAGGACGGGG
>CAIJDY010000007.1 GCA_903819565.1 Candidatus Omnitrophota bacterium
AATCCATGCGGCCCGACCGTGAATTCCCGCGATACTTCGCGCATCTCAGAACGTCCAGTTCTGAGATTTCCGCTTGTACCGGAGAAACGGGCTTCCGAGCGGGGATCAAAATCATCCCTGTCTGGATCGCCCTCCTCATCCGAAAGGAACGTCTCCATCGCCGCCGCAAACTCATCCATTCTGTCGGCCACCGCAGGCTGGTCTATTTCAGAAAACATGTCCGCAAGAGCGTCCTCGTCCCCGGTGTCAAAAATGCGGAAGATCTCTATGAGATCGGCTCTCCGGATCCGTAAGGCGTCCCCGCCCACAGATTCGATCGCGTCCTTGACAGCCTGGATCTCCTGATCGCCGACTCTCATCGCGGGGTTCAGGGCCTCCCGGCGGATATCCTCAAGATCGGCGATCCATTTTTCAAAAGCTTTGACGAAATTCCGGGACGGCTTGACCGCACTAGCGAGGATCCGACGAAGCTCGAGAAGTATTTTTTCGATCCGCTTGAGCGTATTCTCCGGATCTTTCTTGATCGACCTCCGGAGCTCCGGAAAAAGGTCCAGATAACGCTGACGGTAAATGGTCACAATGAGGTCCGGATCCAACTGGTTCACCGCCAACCTTTGCGCCTTTTTGGCTTGCTCTGCCTCGCGAACTGCCAGGAATCCGGCAACAGGGCCCGCAAGGACTCCCATCAAGCGTGCCATCGGAGACACCAAGGTCTGTACCAACCGCGTCCGCGCAGCCCGTAATTCCTCGTCCATCGCTTTTTCAAGGATCGCATTTTCATTTACTTTGCCGGAAACAAGCGCCTCGCCCGTCGCAAACGAAGCCACCCCAGAAGAAACTTTAGGGGGCTTAGCCTTCGACGCAGACGTTTCCTTTCCTCGAGCCCGACTCTTGTCATTCAAAGGTTTCTGTCCCGAGGCCGCAACGCGTTGCCCATGCGGCCTCACAGCCATCACACGCACGGACTTCCCTGCCAAATCCAGGATCTTCTGCGATACAGGGTATTCCGGGTGATCCCGGACCCAGCGCCAGAGGGCATCCCCTCCGACCGTCTCCGGTTCTTCGTCGAGCTCGGATAATGTGGCAGCCAATTTGTTATAGCCAACCCATGAAACGGGGACCGCACCGTCGGGCGTCAAAAAAACACGTTCGAGGTGGGCCGCTCTTTCTTCCGCCGTAGGTCTCTCTCTCTTTTGAACGCCCTGCGCCTGCAGTTCTTCCCATGAGTATTTTCGAATCTCCATCTCCGTAAGTTTCGTTCCAGGAAGAACCTGGGAATGAGCCGCAATTTTCGGAACGGAAGGAGTGATCTTCTTTTTCACCATGTCCGCCGCAAGCGCAGCGATCCTCGCAAGCTCCTTCTGCCTCGGAATGATTTGTAGCTCCGGCTTCGTCTCGCGTGTTTTCGCGACGCCCGCCTTCTCCAGATCCTTCCAATCATATTTTCGGATCTGAGTCTCCGTGATCGTCTGATCAGCTAACCGCTTTGAATGTTCCGCAATGCTAGGAATATTGGGCTCCACTTTCTCGCGCCTCAACGCACGAGCGACCTTACGGATCAGTCCGAGTTCTTTCTTGTGATGTTTTGCTACCGCATCCGGTTTTGTCTCAAAAG
>CAIJDY010000008.1 GCA_903819565.1 Candidatus Omnitrophota bacterium
CAGTACATGTCGAACACCTACTATGGCACCGTGAGGTACGACTTTTAAATGAGGACAGGACTTACGGCAATGCAGTTGCCGTCAAGTCCCCCAGGCCGCAACCCCCATGGTTGGACGGGTTATCGGACGATAGCTGCAAAAGGCTTTCGCATTCCCTGGTTTTTGTTTTAGGATATCCCGCATGAAGAACCTTCCAGCATGGATGCCCGCGCTTTTTCTTGCCGGGGTCATGTCTTCTTCCTTTTTGGGCTGTTTGACGGTACCGTCTTCCGAGGAGCGGGTTTCGACGGCGGACAGGATCGCGCGGGAAGCGGGCTTCCGCAAGACGCAGGTCCGGACCGCTCCTTTCCTTTTGACGGCGTACGCGAAGATCCAAAGTCCGGGTCAGCCCGTCCACATTTACATTGAAGGTGACGGCTACGCCTGGGTCACGCGCAGCCGCGTTTCCGGAGACCCCACGCCGCGACGCCCTCTGGCGCTTGAGCTCGCGGCCGGAGATCCGGCGCCGAACGTGGTCTATCTCGCGCGGCCCTGCCAGTATACGCCCATGGAAATGAATTTATCTTGCGAGGATGAGGCTTATTGGACAGCCAAAAGATTTTCGGAAGAGGTGGTCAGCTCCATGGATCAAGCGGCCGATTATTTTGTGCTGGGGCCCCCCGGACAAAGAGCCGATGTGAAAAGCCCCGGGATCCACCTGATCGGGTATTCCGGTGGCGGCACGGTAGCGGCGCTTCTCGCGGCGCGGCGGCAGGACGTGAAAAGCTTGCGCACGGTCGCGGGGAACCTTGACCCGGCAGGTTTTAATGAATTTCACGAAGTGAGTCCGATGGAGGAAGGTTCTCTGGATCCGATGGAAGTTGCGGAAAAGTTACGGTCTCTGCCGCAATATCATTTTTCCGGCACCGAAGACCGGATCGTCCCGCCCATTCTCGCGGAGAATTTCGCGAAACGGTCGGGAAATGCCAGCTGCGTTCACGTCATGGAAGTCAACGGCGCGGACCATGTGAACGGATGGACGGAAGCCTGGCCGCGGCTTTTAGCGCTTCCGGTCGCGTGTCAAGCCGACGCCGGATGAGAGGGCTTCCGGAGCATTAAGATTTCGCCGTCCGCATGCTTCATGATAAAATTCACCCTACCAGAACCATCCGGAGCATTTCTTAAATCATGATAAAAAATAGATTTCACGTGATTCTTGTCAAGCCGTCCAAATACGATGACGACGGTTACGTTATCCGCTGGTGGCGCGCCGTGGTCACCAGTAATTCCCTGGCCTGCCTGATCGCCCTCACCGAGGACGTGCAACAAAGGAAGATCCTCGGGGAAGACGTCGCGCTGGTCGTCCATGTTTTTGATGAATCCGTCGAGGAAGTCCCCATCCGGGCTTTGTGCCGCAAGATCCAACAGGAAGGGGAAAGGGGCGTGGCGGGTTTTGTGGGGGTGCAGTCTAACCAGTTCCCGAGGGCGCTCGACCTCGCACGCGAATTCCGGAAAGAGGGGATCCCTTCCATGATCGGCGGATTCCACGTGTCGGGGATCATGGCCATGCTTCCGGAGTTGACGCCGGACCTCAAGGCCGCGTCGGAAGAAGGGATCACGCTGGTCGCGGGGGAGATCGAAGGGAAGCTGGCCCGCGTGCTGAAGGATGCTTACGAGGGCCGGCTTGAGAAAATTTATAATTTTCTGGCCGACAAGCCGGACCTGAAGGGAGTCCCGGCGCCGCTGATGACCCGGGAGAATCTCCGCCATTTTATCGACACGCACAGCAGTTTTGACGCCGGGAGGGGGTGCCCTTTCCACTGCTCGTTCTGCACGATCATCAACGTGCAGGGGAATAAAATGAGGGCGCGCTCGGCGGACGACATC
>CAIJDY010000009.1 GCA_903819565.1 Candidatus Omnitrophota bacterium
AGAACTTAAAACAAAAAAAGGCGTTCGCGAAAAGGCCACTGCTCTTGGGAAAAAAGTCGCCTAGACATTCAGGATCGTTTGTACTCATTGTCATACCCGCACGTTTTAAGCGGGCATCCAAGAGCCGTGGATTCCCGCACTGAACGACCGATTAAATTTATCAGAAGTTTAGTGCGACACTAGCTTCCAGTACAATTCATATGAGAGCCAGTGCCGATAAAAACACTCGGGAATGACAGACAGTTTAAGGATTATATTGATGGCACTTATCGATCTGATGGACCAGAGACACAGCGTACGGAAGTATGCTGCGCGCCCCGTTCCGAAAGAAGACTTGAGGCTGTGTCTGGAAGCGGCGCGCCTGGCGCCTTCGGCGTGCAACTCCCAGCCATGGCATTTCATGGTCCTCGACGAGCCGGAGCTCAAAGCCCGCGTCGCGGACCGGATCTTTTCCGGCGTTTATTCCATGAACAAGTTCGCAAAAGAAGCTCCCGTGCTCGTCGCGGTCGTTTCTGAGAAGATGAAACTCCTGGCGGCCCTCGGCGCGCAGGTAAGGGACACGCGGTACTCCCTGGTGGATATCGGGATTGCGTGCGAACATTTTATCCTGCAGGCTTGGGAACGCGGCATCGGGAGCTGTTGGATCGGATGGTTCGATGAAAAAGCGCTTCTCGAGGTCCTGAAGCTCCCCAAGGATAAAAAGATCGATATCGTGATCGCCCTCGGTTATCCGGCGGAAGAAAAGATCGCGCCGCGGGTACGGAAATCTTTGGAGGCGATGAGCTCGTTCAACGGCTATTTCCCCAAAGCGCAAAAGGAGAACGCTTGAGTCCCGCTCTGACGGTCTTTCGCGACGAAGCGGCCGCGTGGTGCCGCGGCAGGAATGGCTGGGTCCGCCTCCCATTCCTTGCGGGTCTTGTTATTTACGTCGCGAAGATACTGATCAGGCCCGCGGCCTGCGGCAATATTTTCGCCCCGCTGAACCTGGCGATCCATGAGGCGGGACACTTGCTTTTCGGTTATGGCGGACAATTTCTCGGCATTCTGGGCGGCACGATTTTGGAATGCCTTCTGCCGTTCTTCCTGATGGCCCATTTTTATAAGCAGCGCGAATTTTTCGGGATCGCCCTTTGTTTCGGATGGCTCGCCGCGGTTTTTTCCGGAGTGGCCGTGTACTGTGCCGACGCGCGGGCGATGGCGCTGCCGCTGGTGACGCTTTTCGGCGCGGAACCTTCGGTCGCGCACGACTGGAACTATCTTCTCGGGAAGCTGGGGATCCTCCGTTATGACTTTGTGGTCGCGGCTTTGGTCCGCGCCCTGGGATTCGCGTCGCTTGCGGTCTGCCTTTGGACCGGGAGCTGGCTGATCCTGCGGATGATCGCTCCAAGGGAGACTGAAACTCCATGAGGACCTTTACCGTCGCGCAGGATGCCCGTCTTCTGGATTACCTCTTCAAGGTCCTGAAGGACACGACGAAGACTAATGTGCGGCAGTGTCTGAAGCACCGCTCGGTCCTGGTGAACGGCGAGGTGACGACCCAGTTCGATCATCCGCTCGTGCCCGGAGATAAGGTCGGCGTTCTGTCGCTGAGGGAATCGCGCCCCGCCGTCAAACCCCAGGCCGGTATCACGCTCGTCTTCGAGGATGACGCGATCATCGTCATCGACAAACCCGCCGGTCTTCTGACGATCGCGACCGAGACCGTCGCGAAGCAGACGGCCTTTTACCTGACCAATCAATATGTCTGCGAGTCGGAAACCGCGCGCTCCCGGAAGGAAGACCGCCGCGAAGGCGCGTCGTCCCTCAAGAAGATGATCTTTATCGTCCACCGGCTCGACCGCGAAGCCTCCGGACTGCTTGTCTTCGCCAAGAACGCTGAGGTGAAACAGAAGCTGCAGGCCGGCTGGAGCGACACGCGAAAGAAATATTACGCTGTGGTCGAAGGGGTCCCGAAAGAGGCCTCCGGAACGATCACGAGTTTCCTGCGTGAGAACAAAATGCTGAATGTCTACAGCACCCGGGACGCGCACGACGCCAAGCTTTCCACGACCCGCTACCGGATGCTTCGTTCCGGTCCGCGCTACGCCTTGCTGGAGGTTGCGCTGGAAACGGGAAGGAAGCACCAGATCCGCGTGCATCTTTCGGAAATGGGGAACCCGATCATCGGGGACGAACGTTACGGCAGCAAAGCGGACCCGGCAGGGAGGCTCGGGCTGCACGCCTTCCATCTCGCGCTTTCACATCCGGTCAGCGGTAAGGAGATGGTTTTCGAAACGCCGCTGCCGCCGTTGTTCGAACAGGTCCTGAAAAAGGACCTTGCGGCGTAACCGGCCGTGAAATACGCGCCGCGGAAAAAAATCCCCCTCTATGGGGCGGAGGGGTATATACTACCGCCTCAAATCGAGGGGCCCGGAAGGCCCCGTTATCTTTTCAAGGATCGATCGTCTCATCCCATCCATAAGAAAGAATCTCGATTTAAAGCGTCAACACCCTACTCAACAAAAGCCCGGAAGCCGCGCGGTTCGCGTATTCCCCGGGGAAAAAGGAGCGTTATGAACGAAGAAACTAAAGAAGAGACCGGATCCGGTCAACCGATGGAAGAGTCCGAGGTCCTGGAGCTGCTCAAGCAGATCCGTCAGCAGATGACTTATCTTGAAAAGAAAATGGACCTTTTGCTGGGCCAGGCTCCGCAGAAGTCCTTCAACCGGGAGAGTTCTTTTTCGAGGCCGCCCCGCAGGCCGTTCGGCGACGGGCCCAGGCATGGCGGGAAAGGGCGTTTTGAATCCCATCGTCCCGGCGGCGGATTTTCCCACGGCCGGCCTTCGTATGACCGGCCTCGCGAAGGCGGATTTTCCGGAGAGCGTAAAAAATTCTCTCATGACCGGCCGTCCTTCGACCGCGGTCAGGGCGGCAACAGTTTCGACAAGCCGCAGGCGAGCGGGAACACCCACTACAAGCCGTTCCCGTCCAAAGAGCGTTTTTTCGGCAAGAAGCGCGAGCGAAAGCACTCTTAAATCAAAAAAGGGTCAGGCGCATTTATAGAAAATAGCGCCTGACCCCTTTGATCTCCCAAGGTTTCCCCGTGGAACCGATGGGTAATTCAAAACCGCCCGCTATTGGTTTGAGTTGAATCCCTGCATTTGCTGTCCCATGGACTGGGAGCTGTTCTGCCCGAAGGTCGATTCCATGTGCTTCTTCGCATCGGCCCAGCTTTGATTGTCGGATTCATAATCCGTGGCGCATCCGGCGAAAACGGCCGTGACCATGACGAGTAATAATATCTTTCCCGCGTTTCTTCTGTTTCTAACTCCGCGCAAAGGGTTCTCCAAAACAAAAGGCCGCATAGTCCCCGGCAACCGGGGCATCAGCCGGGCTGATATTCGACCGAAACTTTCGTGGTGCGAGAGGCCTGATCGGCGGAGATCTCGCCCCGGTAGGACAAGCCGCCGCCGGCCCCGAACTGGAACTGGTCCAGCCGGCAATGCGCCTTGGCGATAGCCGCGTCGTTGACGTTGATAAAAACCAGGGTCACTTCCGGGTCCTTCGAGACTTTTCCCACCTGGCCAAAAAAATCGTTCAGTTTCCCGGAAATCTCGATGAACGTCAAACTAAAGCGGGCTTTTTTGTTCACGGGGCTATCGAGCTCGACATAATACGCATCTTTTTGGGCGGTTTTTCCCCGAAACGTCCTTGGTTCCGCACCTAGAGCCAAGTGGAAAGATCCGGCAATGAAGACGCCTAAAAAGAATGCTATCGAAATCCCGAGATTTGTTTTTTTCATGAAGATTCCCTCACGTTGGTGACGCCGTCTGCCGGGGAGAGGTCCGTTCCTATCCACCCTACTGTTTGGAGCAGGCAACTGTTAAGGTAAACCTTTTTACCGTTTTTGTCAGTACAATATTCGAATTAGCGCCAGATCAGGCTGAGAAATAATCCCGGGAAAAGACCGAGGAGCAGGACGCCCGCGAACATCAGCCCCAGGGCGATCGCGAGCGGCCGCGGTGCCGGAGGGAGCGCGGGACCGGAAGCCGACGTCAGGTACATGAGCCGGACGATCCGGAAATAATAATAGGCCGCGACGACGCTGTTGACGGCCGCGACAACGGTCAACGTGATGAATTTCCCCTGGATCGCCGCCGCGAAAACGTAATATTTTCCGATGAAACCGGCCAGCGGGGGAATGCCCGCCAATGAAAGCAAAAAAACCGTGAGGAACGCCGCCGTCACGGGAGAACGTTCGGAAAGGCCGGCATAGGCGGCGAGATCATCGCTCCCCGTCTGTTCTCCGATCAGCGTCACGACGGCGAACGCGCCGAGGTTCGTGAAAAGGTACGCGAGCAAATAGACCAAAACGCCCTGGCGGCCGAGGTTCGAAAAAACCGCCATCCCCATCAGAATGTATCCCGCCTGCGCGATGCTGGAATAGGCCAGGAAGCGCTTGATGTTGTTCTGGGAAAGCGCGGTGATGTTGCCGAGCGTCATCGTGAGGATCGACAGCGCCGTCAGAAGAACGCTCCAGTGCGCCCGGGAAGGCATGAAGACTACCGAAAGGACACGCATGAACACCGCGAATCCCAGGGCTTTTGGCGCGACCGTCAGGAACGCGGTGACGGGGGTTGGCGCGCCTTCGTAGACGTCCGGTGCCCACATATGAAAAGGAGCCATGGAGATCTTGAATCCCAATCCCACAAAAAAGAAAAGGACGGCGATGTGCGCCAGCGACTTAAAGGGAGCGAAAAAGAGGGCATTGCCGACGGCTGGAAGCGCCAAGGAGCCCGAGGCGCCGTAAAGCAGGGACATGCCGTAAAGCATGATGGCGGAAGCCACGCTTCCGAAAAGAAGGTATTTGATGGCCGCTTCTTTGGACCTGGCGTCTTTCTTGAGGAAACCGACGAGCAAGTAGGAGATCATCGACACGAACTCGACGCTGAGAAAGATCATCAGAAGATTATTCGCACCGGCCACCAGGATCAGGGCGAACGCCATAAAAAGGAAAAGCCCGTAGAATTCGCCCTCGTAGGGACCCTTGAGGGGTTTGTAGCTGTAGGAAATGAGCAGCGTCAGGGTGACGGCGATCAGCGCGAAATAGCGAAAGAAATGCGCGAAGGCGTCCAGGTGGAACATATCGTAGAAAAGTTTCAGCGGCTGTGCCGGCATTTGGCAGAAGCACGCCGCGACGATCAGGATGAGCAGGCTGAGTTCGCCGACGGTCTTTTTGTTCCTGACAAAGAGGTCCGTTCCGAAAACGAGGAACGCCCCGCCGAGGAGGATCAGTTCCGGAACAAAATATCTCAGGCTTTCAATGATTCCCATGTCTTTGATCAGCCCTTTACTATTTTAAGCAGCGCATCGAGCGTCGGGATCATGTAATCCAGAATGATCCGCGGATAAACGCCGATCGCGAGGATGAGCACCATCAGGGGCGCGAGCGTGAGGACCTCTTTAAAGTTGATGTCCGTCAGGGCCGCCCATTTCGGGTTGAGCTTTCCGAGCAGGACGCGCTGGACCATGTAGAGCAGGTAAGTGGCCGCCAGGATGATCCCGAGCGTCGAGAGACCCGTCACGACTTTGGAATATTGATAAGAGCCCAAAAGGACCAGGAACTCGCTGACGAAACCGCTCATGGCCGGAAGCCCGAGAGAGGCAAGCGAGAAAAAGGTCAGGATGCCCGCGTAGGCCGGCATCTGGGCGCCGAGCCCGCCGAAACCGTTGAGGTCGCGGGAATGCGCGCGGTCGTAAAGGACGCCGACCAGCAAGAAGAGCCCGCCGGTGATGGTCCCGTGCGTGAACATCTGGAGCATGGCGCCGCGGAAGCCGTTCGCGTTCATGGCCGCGAGCCCCAGCAGGACGAATCCCATGTGGCTCACGCTCGAATAAGCGACCATCTTTTTAAAATCCGTCTGCGCGAGCGCCACGAACCCGCCGTAAACGATCCCGAGAATGGCCAGGACCGCCATCGCGGGCTGGAACCAAACGGCAGCGTCCGGAAAAAGGGGATAACTAAAACGGAAGAAGCCGTACGTACCCATCTTCAGCAGGACGCCGGCCAGGATGACGCTGATCGGCGTCGGGGCTTCGACGTGGGCGTCGGGAAGCCAGGTGTGGAAAGGGAAGATCGGGACCTTGATCGCGAACCCGAGGAAGAACGCCAGGAAAACGACCTTCTGGAACCAAAGCCCTCGCGTCATCCCGACCAGCTGTGTCATGTCGAACGTGTGCGGGGACGCGGCGAAGTAGACCCCGAGGATCCCCAGCAGCATGAAAAGACTGCCGGCCAGGGTGTACAGGAAGAATTTGATCGCGGCGTATTCGCGGCGCGGGCCGCCCCAGATGCCGATCAGGAAATACATGGGGACCAGCACCACTTCCCAGAAAACATAGAAAAGAAAAAGATCGAGCGCCACGAAGGTTCCCATCATGCCCGTCTCAAGCAGTAGGTAGAGGAAAAAATATTCCTTTTCGCGCTCCTTGATCCCGAAAGAACCCAGGCAGGCGAGAAGCGAAATGATGGCCGTCAGGAACACCATCGGAAAGCTGATCCCGTCTGTTCCTAATAGGTATTGCACGTTGAACTGCGGGATCCACAGCGCCCGCTCGATCATCTGAAAGCCGCCCTGCGAAGCTTGGAAGAACCCCAGCGCGACGCAGGCGAGGCCGAAGACCACGATCGTCGTGGACAAGGTGATCCACTTGATGAGATGCGTCGATCGTTGAGGCACGAACAGAACAGCGAACGCGCCAAGAAGCGGTGTGAAGACGATCCAGGATAAAATGTGTGATGCCATGAGAAAGACTCCTTTACCCCGTTAGAGATGTAACCCACTCAAAACGGGCTTGTATGATTACTGCTGTTCCCGATCTATTGCTTAAGAAACTTTATCGTCCGTTAAGAGATCTGCGTCTCTAACGGGGTTCAAATCGATTTGAGTTCAAAGATCAAAAAAGCCAGAACGGCGGCCACAACGATCAAAAGATAATTTTGTATGAAACCGGTTTGAAGACGTTTCGTAAAGGAATTAAGAAAATAGGCAAAAGCGCCCGTAAAGTTCACGAAGCCGTCCACGATATGGATGTCGATCCAGTTTTTGATCCGGCTGAGAAGCATCGTGGCGTATCCGGTGCCGTTCACGGCGCCGTCGACCACCGTTTCATCAAAGCCGAACAGAATGCGGCCGATCGCGTGGAACGGCTTGACGATGTAAGCGGAATAAAGTTCGTCGATATAAAATTTATTGAACGATAACAGATAAAGAGGACGGAAAGCTTTGGCCGTATTCTCCGCCCAATGTTTTTGCTTCAGGTAGACGACGCCCGCGAGCAGGATCCCGGCAACCGCCGCCGCGATCGAACAAGCCATGACGAAAAGCGAAGGCTCGTACTCCGGGTAATGGGACGCGTGGGCCATGAATTTCTGGAACCAGTGATGCATGAAAGGGGATCCGGGGATGCCGATCACGACCGAGCCGACGGCCAGGGCCCAAAGCGGTAGCGTCATTAAGGCCGGGGACTCGTGCGCGTGGACTTTCGGGTTACGCGCTTCGCCGAAAAACGTCAGAAAGATCAAACGGAACATGTAAAACGCGGTCATGAACGCGGTGAGAAGAAGGACCCCAAAAACGAACGTGTGGCCGGACGCGAAAGCCGTGAGGAGGATCTCGTCTTTGCTCCAGAACCCGGAGAGCGGCGGGATGCCGGCCAGCGCCAAGCTCGCGATGATGAACGTGACGGCGGTCGACGGCATCTTTTTGAAAAGGCCGCCCATTTCGCGGATGTCCTGGACATGCGTGCCGTGGATCACGCTGCCGGCGCCCAGGAAGAGCAGGGCCTTGAAGAATGCGTGCGTGATCAGGTGGAACGTCCCCGCGCCGAGCCCGGAAAGGCCGAGGGCGGTGACCATGTAGCCGAGCTGGGAGATCGTGGAATACGCGAGGACCCGCTTGATGTCATGCTGGGTGAGCGCGATAAAAGCCGCCCCGAAGGCGGTGATCGTTCCGATCGCCGTCACGACCGGCAGGACGTTCGGAGCGGCCGCGAAAAGCGTGAAGGACCGCGCGACGAGAAAAACGCCCGCGGCCACCATCGTTGCGGCATGGATAAGGGCGCTGACCGGTGTCGGGCCTTCCATGGCGTCCGGCAGCCACACGTGCAACGGGAACTGGGCGGATTTCCCGATCGTCCCGCAAAAAATAAAAAAGGCCGCGAATGAAAGCAGGGTCGTGTTCAAAGGCGTCGCGCCCGCTCCGGAAATGATCGAGTTCATTTCCGAGAAGTTCAGCGTGCCGATCGCCGCAAAAAGCGTCAGAAAGCCGATTAGGAAACCGATGTCGCCGACGCGTGTCGTCAGGAAAGCTTTTTTGCAGGCGTTCGCGGCGGAATCTTTTTCGAAATAAAAACCGATCAACAGATAAGAACAAAGCCCCATGATCTCCCACGCCATAAAAAAGAGAAGATAGTTGTTCGAGATGACCACCGTGAGCATAGCCGCCATGAAAAGGGACACGTAGGCGAAGAAGCGGCTGTAACGCGGGTCGCCGCGCATGTACCCCATGGCGTAGACCTGGATAAGCGTTCCGACGATCGTTACCATGAATAGAAGGGTGGACGACAAAGGGTCCAGGAGATAGCCGAATTGGAGCGGAACTTCGCCGAGCATGAGCCAGGTCGCCTGATGCGCGAAGTGGGCGCCGCGGAAGACTTGCCAGCAAAGCGGTATCGCGAGCGCGCAGGCCAGCGTGCTTGTGGCGACCGAAAGCCACGCGGCCCGGTGCTTGAGCCAGCGGCCGGCAAGGATGTTGACGGCGAAGGCGGCGAACGGCAATAAAGGAATGAGAGCGACAGGGATCGGGGCTACCATTTCAGTAAATTAACCTCATCGGTGTAGACCGTCTTGCGCACCCTATAGAGGGCCAGAACGATCGCGAGTCCCACGGCGGCGGCGGTGGCGGCGATCGCGATCACAAAGATCGCGAAGATCTGTCCCGTTTCCGGCGCGAGGGAAGTGCTTTTGGAAAAGGCGATCAGGTTGAGGTTCGCCGCGTTCAGCATCAGTTCGATCGAGATAAGGATCCCGATGATGTTGCGCCGCACGAGGACGCCGTAAAGACCGGTCGCGAAAAGCAAGAGCGAGAAGATCAGGATATGTTGCAGGGGAATGATCATGACGGACCCTTTTCGGAAACATCTTTTTTGGCGATGACGATCGCGCCGATCAGACACGCGATCAAAATGACGGAAATGACTTCAAAAGGAAAAGCGTACGTGCCCATCAGGGCCTTTCCGAGGCTCATGACCGAGACTTTCGCGTCAAGCGCCTTGGCCGTCACGGGCCACGGCGTCTTCATGAGCAGCGTGCCCAAGAGCACGACGATCCCCGAGAGGCCGATGATCGCGGCCGGGCTTTGACGGTTCGTCTGGCGGATCGTTTTCCCGCCGAGGTGTTCGGTCAGCATGATGACGAAGATCACCAGAGTCATGACGGCGCCGACATAGACCAGGATCTGGACCGCCGCGAGGAATTCCGCGTGGAGCGCCACATAGATCATGGCGGTCCCGATCAGGACGGCCGCCAGGCAAAGGGCGCAGTGGAAAAGGTTCCGCAGCGCGACCACGCCCAACGCGAAGACGAGCACCAGTGCCATGGTGGCGTAGATCCCGATCTTAGAGAAGAGTTCCAGGATTTCCATAGGTCAGTCCGCCAAAGGGTAAATTCGTTTTTCGGGAACAAAGGCGCAATTAAGTTTCACGAGGCCCCAGAACGAAACGGCGAAGATCGCGATCGAATAAAGCCACGCGAGCCGCTCGGGGACGAAGAACCAAAGTGCTGCCACGGGAATGTTGATCAGCGTCAGCGGCAGAAGGAACTTCCAGGCGAATCCCATGAGCTGATCCACACGAAAACGGGGAAGCGTGCCGCGGAACCAGATCATCACGCAGATCAGGGCGAACGTCTTGCCGAAGAACCACAGCCAGGACGGGAAGAAGGGACCCTGCCAGCCGCCCAGGAACAGGGTCGTCGCGATGCCACAGAGCGTGAAGGCGTTCATGTATTCCGCCATATAAAAGAGCGCGAATTTCATGCCGCTGTATTCTGTGTGGAAACCGGCCACGAGTTCGGACTCCGCTTCCGGAAGATCGAAAGGCGGGCGGTTGCATTCGGCGACCGCGCACAAAAAGTAAATAAGGAATCCCACGAGGCCCCACGGCGTGAAGATGAACCAGTGCAGGTCGAGGTCCCCGACCTGGGTCATGACGATCGTGTTCGTGGAAAGGCTTTGGCTCATCATGATGACCGGTACCACCGAAAGCGTCATCGGGATTTCGTAAGAGATCATCTGCGCCGCGGTCCGCATGCCGCCCAAGAGCGAATATTTGTTCCGCGAGGCCCAACTGCCCATGAAGATCGGGATCGTGGTGATCGAAGAGACCGCGATGAAATAAAGAAGACCAATGTTCAGGTTCACGGCGGTCATCCGCTCACCGAAGGGCACGACCAGGAACACCATGAGCGCGGGAACGACGATAACGACCGGGGCCAGGAAATGGACGATCTTGTCCGCCTGCGCCGGAACGATGTCTTCCTTGGTGAACATCTTGATCCCGTCGGCGATGGGCTGCAAAAGGCCCCATTTGCCGACGCGGTTCGGGCCGTAACGGTTCTGGATGCGTCCGATCACTTTCCGTTCCAATAGCGTCAGGTACATCATGACGAGCGGTCCGAGCGCCAGGATCGCCACCCCGCTGATGACAATCGACGCGAGGACGACGGTCCAATCGGGGAGGAAGTGGCCGAGCAGGTCGAGGCACCAGCCTTTGGCGTTCACCAAGGAAAGATCCACGGCAAATTCGATGTCTCTTAAAAAAGGGGGCATGCTCATGAGACGGGTCCCTGCGGGGGTAATGTAGCCGCCCGCGATAATTTTTTCTTTTCTTCCGCCGCCCGCCGCTTTTGATCGACCAGCGTTGCCGTGCCCGGACGGATCTTCAGGAAATAGTCGTTCGATTTCAAAAGAGCTTCTTTCGGCCGGACCAGTTCTTTGCCGCGGTCCGCGGCAGTGACCTCAAAGGCATGGTCCATGTAGATAGAATCGAAGGGACAGACGTCTTCGCACATCCCGCAATTCATGCAAAGGCCATGATCGATCTCGAAGACGGACGGTCTTCTGGCCGGCTTCCCCAGGGGATCGATCTCCATGACAATATGAATGCACTTCGGCGGGCACTCCCGTTCGCAGATCCCGCAGGCCACGCAGCGGACCTTGTCCGGCGTTCCGTCATAGGCAAGGAACGGGAAGTTGCGGAACGCTTCGATCGCCTTGTCGCGTTCTTCCGGATACTGGACGGTGAAAATGCCGCCGTTATCCGGTTTCCGGAAATAAGACGTCACGAAGTTCTTCAGCGTGACAAAAAGCCCTTTGAGAATGCCGGTGCCGAATATCATCGGTCCGTCTCCCCGAGCACGATATCGATGCTCCCGAGAATGATGATCGCATCCGCGACCTTTTGGCCGAGGCACATTTCTTCCAGGACGGTCAGGTTGATGAGCGAAGGTGCGCGAACGTGGTAGCGCCAAGGCTGGGGCGTGCCGTCGCTGACGAGGTAATAACCCAGCTCCCCCTTCGGGGATTCGATGCGGCCGTAGGCTTCGCCGGTCGCGGGCTTGAAGTTGCGGGGCATTTTCAGGAAGGGGAGCGTTTTTTTATTCAAAACTTCACCCTGCGGGATCTGCGAGAGAGCCTGCTCCAGGATCTTCAGGCTTTCCCGTATTTCAAGGATGCGGACGTAATAACGGTCGTACACGTCGCCTTTTTGGCCCAGCGGTATTTTGAAATGGAAACGGTCGTAAAGCCCGTATTCGTCCACTTTGCGGATATCGTAATTGACGCCTGAAGCGCGGAGGACCGGCCCCGTGATGCCGGCGTTGACCGCCAGGTCCGCGGGCAGGACGCCGACGTTCTGGCAGCGCATGCAAAGGATCTCGTTCTTTGTGAGGAGGGCCTCGAATTCTTCAAGGAACGCCGGCAATTTTGAAACGATGCGTTTGATGAAGGTGAGGTTCTCCGCCGTCAGGTCGCGTTTGACGCCGCCGAACCGGAAATAATTGCACATCATCCGGGAGCCCGAGACCTCTTCAAAGAGGTCCATGATCTTTTCCCGCTCGCGGAACGCGTAGAGAACGGGCGTGAAGAACGCGCCGAGGTCGTTCAAGAGGAAACCGATGAGCATGAGGTGGTTCACGATACGCGCGAGCTCCGCCATGATGACGCGGATGTAGGCGGCGCGCTCGGGAACTTCGAAGCCCGCCAGTTTTTCCACGGCCAGGGCGTAACCGAAATTATTCGCCATCGAATTGAAATAATCCAGCCGATCGGTGTAGGCCATGGTGGCGGCGTAAGGCAGGTTCTCCGCGATCAATTCATGGTTGCGGTGAAGGTAGCCCATCACGGGGTCCAGGGCGCAGATCTTTTCACCCTCGAGGAACACCTTCATGCGGAAAACGCCGTGGGTGGACGGATGCTGCGGCCCGAAATTAATTTCGAGCATTTGCGAACCTTCCAGGTCTTTTGTGTTTGTCATGTTATCCATGGTTTTAAAATAAGATCATCCGGGTCTTGGTTTTTCCGGTTTTTGCGCGATCGCGCGCTTGCCGGCGGCTTGAAGTTCCTTGGCCTTTTCTTTCAGGGCGTTCGGAACAGCGATGCGGTGCGTGTCCAACCACGCGATATCCGCGGTTTCCAGGGTCTCTGTGTCCTCTTGCTCGTAATCTTTGCGAAGGGGATAGCCTTCGAAACCTTCCCACATGAAGAGGCGCCGCAGGTCCGGATGCCCCTCAAAGAAAATACCGAACAGGTCATAGACTTCACGTTCCTGGAGCTCCGCGCTGCGGTAGACCGGCACCAGGGAAGGGACTTTTGATGGCACCGCCGTTTTCGGGACCCGGACGCGCAGGACGACGGGACCCTGTTTTTTTTCGACCGAATAAAGATGATAGACCGTTTCGAGATAGCTCAGGTAATCGGCCCCCGTGACCGAGGAAAGGTAATCCAGCCGGAATTCCGGGCTTTCTTTCAGGAACAAAGCGACGCGCGACAGGTCTCCGGAGTTCTCGATCAGAAGGGAATCCCGGACTTTCCGGAGTTTGACGTCCGGCATCCGTGCTTCGAGTTCTTTCTGGACCGTTTCGACAGGAAGGTTCATGTCAGGACGCGGCTCCCGCGGGTGGTGCGGCTGGCGCGACGACAACAGCATCGAGGTCCGGCGCTTTCAATTTTTTCCCGGTAAGGATCGGCTGTCCGTAGTGTTCCTTGCGCGGGTTGGTCTTGGGCGGCTGCCAGACGTCCGGATTGAATTTCGGGATGAGGCCGTGGGGCCCCAGTTCGGGAATGGGGAATTCGCGCTTCAGGCCTTTTTGATACCAGGCGACCTTTTGGATCTCCTGGGAAGCGATCTTTTTCTGAAGTTCCATGAGGCCGTGCAGCAGGGCCTCGGGGCGCGGCGGGCATCCCGGTAAATAGACATCGACCGGGATGTAGCGATCGATCCCGCGGAGGACATTGTAACCGTCGATGAACGGGCCGCCGCTGATGGCGCAGGCGCCCATCGCCAGGACATATTTGGGCTCGGCCATTTGATTGTAAAGGCGGACGACCTGGGGGGCCATTTTCTTGGTGACCGTTCCCGAGATGATCATCAGGTCGGCTTGCCGGGGCGAGGCGCGGAACAACTCGGCGCCGAAACGCGCGATATCGTAACGGGCGCAGGCGGCTGCGATCATCTCGATTGCGCAGCAGGCAAGGCCGAACTGCATGGGCCAGACCGACGAGCGGCGGCCCCAGTTATATAGGAAATCCAGGGAAGTCAGGATGACGCCTTTTTCCGCGAGCTTGCCGCGCAAGGATTCATCGACCGCGGCCGTATTTTTTATGAAGTTCATGAGGATTCCTCTGGGCCTTTCCGGGAAATGGGGGTCAATCCCACTCCAGCATCTTTTTCTTCCAGGCGTACACAAGGCCGAAAGCGAGGATGGCGATAAAAAGGACCATTTCCACGAAGGCGAAGAGGCCGAGTTTCTTGAAGGCCACGGCCCACGGATAGATAAAAACCGTTTCAATGTCAAAAATGACAAAGACCAAGGCGTAGATATAGTACTGAACGTGGTATTGGATCCAGGGTTCCCCCTGGGAATCCAAGCCGCACTCGTAGGTCGCTTGTTTGTCTGCGGAAGGTTTTTTGGGGGCCAAAAACCACGCCAGGATCAGTGGAATCAGGGCAAAAATGGCCGAAAAAACGACAAAAATTCCCACAAATAAGTACTGATAGAAGTAAGACGTGCTAAGCATAAGGGATGATTATATGAATAAAATCTTTAAAGTCAATGAAGATAAGGACTTGCGCATTGGAAAAGTGTTCCGCTTTCCGTCTTTAAACGGTAGAATAACAGCTTAAACGTCCCCTTCATATAGAAGCGGGGGCGCTTATCCAGGCGGAAACTCTTTTAAGTCATTCGAAAAAGGTCTTAATGGAAACCATCGAGGTAGGCTGCGCGATCATTCGCAAGGACGGGCGTCTTCTGATCGCCCAGCGTAATCTTAATGACAGTTACGGGGGGTACTGGGAATTCCCCGGCGGCAAGCGCGAAGCCGGTGAAACGATCGAGGAATGTCTTGCCCGCGAAGTTTTTGAAGAGTTAGGGGTGAGGATCCGGCCCGAAAAGCCCCTTTGCCGTCACACGCATGAGCTCCCCGGCCGGAAGATCACGTTGTGCTTTTATTTTTGCGATTGGACCGAAGGCGAACCGGCCGCCTTGGACTGCAAAGACTTTCGCTGGGTCATGCGGCAGGAGATCGGACAATACAGGTTCCTTCCCGGGGATCTGGAGGTTCTTGAGGCCCTGAAGGAAAATTGGGAAGAATATTTCAAGGTCAGGGGAAACTGTCGATAATACAGGTGTCGTGTCGCTTTAATTATAAGGGTCGCGGGAAAGGTATGATCCTCGCTCGTCGAAGAACGAATGCAGGGTCATGGCCGGTCAGGCCGCCCTCTATCGTTTAAATAAGGTTTGAAATGGACCCAAAGAAAACACCGCAGGTGAAGAACGGTCACGCCAACCATTCCTCGGGGACGGGCGCTCCGGAAGGGTTCTCGAAGTTCCATCCTTTTCTGCGGATGTCGATCCGCTACAAGTTGGCGATCCCCGTTCTCATCCTTGTCTTCGGCATCATCAGTTTCGTGCTTTTTACGACTTTCACGGTGTTCCGTGAAATGATGATCAAGTATAAAGAGGCGCGGCTCCAGACCATCGCGGAAATCTTTTCCGAGACCCTGAAGATCCCTCTGGAGTCCGGCGACCGCAAGGCCCTGAAAGCGTACATTGCGCTTCTTGCGGAACAGGCGGACGTCGATGAGGTTCGCGTGGAGGATGTCCGTGGAAACGTGCTGGGCAGCAGCCGTCCGGACAGCCAGCCTTTGCCGGGGCCTTTTCCCAAAAAAGAATTGTCCGGCATCGGAAAGGTCACTCCCGATATTTACGCAGCGGTCGCGACCATCATGCGCGGAAAAGAAACCCTGGGCCGGCTCGTCATTATTTTTTCGAAAATCGAGTTTGAGCACGAATTGCAGATGCTTTTTCAGGAAAAGTTCCTGGTGGCGTTCATCCTGACTTTGATCGTGTCCATCGTGATCGCGTGGCTGACATGGCTGGTCATGCGGCCCATTATCTCGTTGCAACGGACTGCGCGGAACATTCTGGCGGGGGACCTGGAGGCGCGCGCGGATATCCACTCCATGGACGAGATCCAGGAGGTGGGGGAGGCGTTCAACAAAGTCGTGGGCCGGCTGGTGCAAAGCTTCGAGCATCTCCGCCTGCGCACCCAGGCGCTCGAGGAATCGGAAGAAAAATACCGCTCGATCGTTAACGAGGTCAGCGACATCATTTTTTCGATCACCCCCGAAGGGGACTTGCTGATCCTGAACCGCGGTTTCTCCGGGTACACGCGCGAGGAGATCCTGGCGGAGGGGCTGCCGCTTTTCTTTTCCATGCACGCGCCGGGCGAAGCCCAGAAATTCCAGGAGGCCCTGGAGACGATCGTGCGCACCAAAAAGCCCGTCGAATACCTGAGCACCAAACAACTCCACCGCACGCATCACGCGGAGGTCTTCTACCAGACGAACCTGACTCCGGTGGTGGATTACGACGGGACCCTCCGGCTGATCCAGGGGGTCATGCGCGACGTGACGGACCTGCGGCGCGTGGAGATGATGAAAGAAACGCTTGTCCGTGACGTGGCCCACGAACTCAAGACCCCGACGGCTAAATTCATCATGATGACCCAATGGCTCGAAGATCAAATGCTCAACGACCCTGAACGGCTGAAATACCTGCCAATCATCCGGATGCTGGGCGAGAACGCGGATCGCCTCATGAGGACGATCTCGAGCATCATGGACCTCTCCAAAGTGGAATCCGGCATGTCCGACATCCGGAAGCAGGAGCTGAACCTGAACAGTCTGCTCCGGCTCGTCACCGATGACATGCGGCCGCTCGTCGAACAGCATCACCTGAGGCTCGAAACGGCGCTTTGCGAACGGCCGCTTTTGATCCAGGGGGACCCCGACATGCTTTACCGCGTCTTCTCCAACCTGATCTCCAACGCGATCAAGTTCACGCCGGACGGGAAGATCACGGTCGCGTCCTCGTTGCGGGGCAATGACATTTGCGCGGAGGTGGCGGACACGGGGATCGGGATCGAAGCCGAAAACCTCCAGAGGATCTTCGAAGCCTTTTTCCAGAAAACCCCCTCCACGCTCGGGATCGGCGTGGGGCTCACCATTTCCAAGGAGATCGTGTCGCTGCATGAGGGCGAGATGTGGGCCGAAAGCGAGGGAATCGGGAAGGGAAGTGTTTTTAAAGTCGTTTTTCCGAGCTACCGGGAACTTGCGCGGGGCTCTTAAAAGTTTTTCCGGAGGAGAAAGCCATGATGAAAAAGATCTTGATCGTTGAAGATGACGCCGACTTCCAGGACATTTACGCGCTTTACCTGCAGGGGGAATCCTACCAGGTCCTGAGGGCGGATAACGGGCGGGAAGGCCTGGCGGCCCTTGAAAGGGAAACACCCGACCTGATCATTCTGGATCTGATCATGCCCGTGATGGACGGCGAGGAATTTTATGTCAAACTTCGCGAACAGGAACGCTGGCGTGGGACCCCGGTGATCATCGCCAGTGTGAACGAAAAGGTCCCGCCGAAGATCGCCGAGCTGGGCGGCGTGGCCGGATTCCTCAAGAAGCCCTTCACGATGGACAATCTGGTCAAAGAGGTCCGCAATCATCTGAAGTGATCCCGGCGTCATGCCCCGGAGGTTCCCATGCCCTATGAGGTCATCGAACACACCGCGGATATCGGGCTGAAAATATGGGGCAAAGACCTGCCGTCCCTTTTCCGGGATGCCGCCGAGGGGTTTTTTGATCTCGTAACGGACTTTTCGCTGCTCCAGCATTCCCCGCCCGTTTTTTATCACGCCGTCGAAGTGAATTTTCAGGAAGATAACGCGGAAGACCTTTTCATGCATTGGCTCCAGGAGCTCCTGTTCATTTTTTCCGTGAGGCATTTCGTGTTGGCTGAATATTCTTTTGTCAG
>CAIJDY010000010.1 GCA_903819565.1 Candidatus Omnitrophota bacterium
CGTTCATCCGCTTGCTTTTTTACGGACGTTTTCTGACACCGGACCGGGCGGAAGGATATCTTGCCGAGCGTGCCAAGGTCCAAGAGATCTTCCTGCGGGCTAAAGCAGGGGAAGGGCTGATCCGATATAAAGGGAAGATCATGGAAAGGTTCCTGCCACTTCCGGGTGATGAAAATGGCGGGGCTTTCGAACTTGTCCGGCGGATTTGATCGCCGGTCCTGAATGGACGGCGTTCTTGAAATTTCGTAAACTCAGTTTATGGCTCGTCGGTTTTTCCCTATTATTTGTTAGTATCGCTCCGCTCACCCTTGCGGCTAACAAAGAAGACGTCCTCTCTAAATATGAAAAAGCCATCACGATCTCCGAAGAAATGCACCTCGCGCGCGAAGATGTCTTTCACCTCCTGCCGCGCATCCGGCTCGCCGGCGAAGCGCTCCTGAAAAATGATTTCAATCGTGCGAATACGGTTCTGGACGATGTTCTAAACGAGCTGGATCTGGTGCGGAAGAACCGTCCCAAAGAACTTCAAAGCCGTTTCCGGTTGGAATGGCTCGAGATCTACCTTGGGATTTTTCAGTGGTATGCCGTGCTTGCTCTCTTGGGGCTTGTGTTCGGTCGCTGGTATCGTGTTAAAGAGCGTTTTGCAAAGATCCCGCGGAAGGGTGCCTGGCGTATTGCGATCATCGGAAGTTTTCTGGCCGTAATATTTTCATTTTTCGATCTTAGCCGTTATGGTGAATCCTCGTGGGCGTTTTTTGATATTCAGGCGGTGATGGCCGTGTTGTGCGGTTTCTGGGGAGGTTGGACGGGGGGGATTGTTGCGGGTGTGCTGTTAGCCCTTTTTCGTTTATTACTGAAGCCGGGGGCGTGGGTGTATCCGGCGGTAGTATTGAGTGCGGCCGTTATAGGTATGTTGTGGAGCCGGGGCTCAAAGGATCCTGTTTCCGCTGGGCGAAAGGTGTGGATCCCGGGACTTTTGGCAGGGATCGTTCACGGGCTTTTGATCTATCTTCCGATGCGGGATGCTGTGGGCGGAGCTTGGCTAGTGTTTAGCATTAGTTTTCTTGCAATCCTGGAGGCCGGAGGGGCGGTGGTGTTTTCCTCAGTCGTGGCCGGGATCTTTAAAGAAGAAAAACGCCGGGCCGTTCAGGAAGAGCTATGGAAGACGCGGCTTCTGTTCCTTCAGGCGCAGCTTCGTCCTCACTTTTTCTTCAACGCTTTGAATACCATTTCCGCAGTCTGTTCCCGGGAGAACGCGTCGCAGGCGCAAGGGCTCATTCTGAAGCTGGCCGATTTTCTCCGGCATACGCTCAAACGTGAAAATGAAACAGCCACTTTGCGGGAAGAGATTTCTTTTATAGAAGACTACCTCGAAATCGAAAAAGCTCGTTTTCAGGACCGGCTCCAGATCATAACCGGATACGAGATTCGGGATACGGTCTGGCAAGCCAAGCTCCCGCTTCTCATCCTCCAGCCGCTGGTTGAAAACGCGGTCCGTCACGGGATACAGAAAAAAACAGAAGGCGGTTGGGTTCGTATTCATCTTGAAGAAGGCGCGGGGATCCTGAAAATCGAAATTTCAGATAACGGCGTCGGCGCTGCCCCGCATTTTTTTGAACGGATGCTTCGCGGTGAGAAAACCGAAGTCGAAGGCCTGGGGATCGGGGTTCGGAACATTCATGAACGGTTAAAGCGTTTTTATGGAGACAAAGCATCTCTTGTGTTCCAGACGGCTGTCGGAGAGGGGACCCGGGCGACGGTTCTGATTCCTTTTCAGGCGGAGGGGGAAAAACCATGATCAAAATCTTAATTGTGGATGATGAGCCTTTGGCGTGTGAAGAATTGAAACGATTGGTGCTTACGGAAAAAGAATGCCAGGTGATCGGCATAGCTGCGCACGGGAAGGAGGCCCTTCGGCTCATCGAGTCGCTTGCTCCAAATGCAGTTTTTCTTGATATCGATATGCCGGGAATGAACGGTCTCGAAGTGGCAAGCAAACTCGCGCAGTCGGAGCACCCGCCCCGGGTTGTTTTTGCTACCGCGCACAACCAGTATGCCATGGACGCTTTTGATCTGAACGCGATTGATTATGTTCTCAAGCCCTACAAGCTCGAACGCATCCAAAAGGCCTTGGCACGCCTCAGGGAAGTACTTAAGGATCGCGGGGTTTTCCGGGACCGTTTGATCGCCCTTGAGGATACGCTGATCCGGAAAGGCATGCTCAAAAAACTTGCAGGACACCGGAGGAATTCCAAGGAGCGGA
>CAIJDY010000011.1 GCA_903819565.1 Candidatus Omnitrophota bacterium
CATGAATAACCTCCTGCGGATTATCTTGCGGTTGACGGTGCCATATTCTTTGCCCTTTGGAAGCTTGCACCATCTTGGCACTGTCCCTAGCGCATTGCAGGAGGTCTTTTAGATTTTATCGGAGGTTGGATTGGTTATAGGATGTTAAAAATCAGTGCCGAGCCAGTCTACCCACTGCTGTTTTTTGGGGAAGGCGAAGTAAAAACCGGCAAGAGAAATAGCCGCAAACGGTAGGAATACGTAAAAATTCCTCCCAAGAAAGACAAGAACGAGACCGAAGAGGACCGGCATCTCAGCCGCGGCCATCATGAGCACCGTCGCCAGAAAGAGCTTTTGCGGATGCCGCGGAACGTCTGCCGGAGGTGCCTCCGACCCCTTCTGAACAAAATTCAAAATGCGCTCCCGTAACCGGACCATCATCGCTATCCCGGCAGCCGAAAAAAAAAGGAGGCCATACTGGACCAGCACGTACGTCTTGGGATGCAAAAGCTCGGGCCCCGCCTTCCCCATCCGGATCAGGTAGTAAGCCATCGCTCCGTAGACGAGTACCGCGGCCGCCATCCCCAACGAAAGAGTTTTCGCCTGAAAGCAGAGCCTCTTCGCCATTTCCGCACGATCCATCACAAACTCCTCTTCTTTTATCTTTTCAGACTGTTGAGACCCATTGAAGCATTTTGCTTTTCACCGCATCCGCGCCAAGGGGTTTTATCAGGAAATCGCTGATCCCCATCGCAAGGCCGTTCACCTTTTCCTCTTCGGTAACACCGACAGTCATCCCCAGGATCGGGACCGCCTTCGGGAGCTCTTTGCGAACCTTCTGAACCTCGTCCCGGCTTTCCGTGAGTGGCGTCCGAAGATCCATGATCACAAGATCGACAGGATTTGTTTTGATCCTGGCAACGGCCCCGGTCCCCTCCGGAACGAATTCCGCCTCGCACCCGAATTTCCGGAGCATTCCGGAAAGGCCTTTCGAAGCATCCGGGTCCGCGCCGACGACGAGGACCCTCAGCCCTTTGCAGGCCAGCTCCTTTGCCGTGTGAAGGGTCACGATCTCCGTGGACTGCCCCAGCTCCCGCTGGTCCCCCAACGCCGTTTTGATGACCGCCCAGAGATCAACCCTGATAATAGGCTTCGGCAGATACGCGTCAAACCCGCTTTGACTCGCCTTGAAAGCCGCTCCGGGATCCCGGTCGTTAGTCACCGCGATCAGTTTGATGTCTTCGTATTTTTCATTTTCCCTTAATTTTTCCGCCATTTCGTACCCGCCAAAGCCGGACGCGAAAGTGTCGGCCAAAATGATCGCCGGCATCGCCTGCTGTCGCGCGAGCCAGCTGAAGGCCTCGTCGGCGAACGCCGCTTCGTAAAGAACGACCATCCCGGCCTCCTGGCAGTATTGAGAGAGGATCTCCCGCGTTTTCTTATCGGTATCGACGATGAGGACCGTCCGTCCCTTCAGCTCCTCCATTTTCAACGGGAATATCTTTTCCTGCTCCGCGGCCGCCGCAACCTCCAGAGGCAGCACGAAAAAAAACGTGCTTCCTTTTCCCGGTTCCGACTCGACACCGATCGTCCCTCCCATCAAGAGGACGAGACCTTTGGAGATGGACAGTCCCAACCCCGTGCCTCCGTACTTCCTCGTCGTGGAAACATCCGCCTGCTCAAACGCCCTGAAAATGCTCCCGAGCTTTTCGTTCGGGATCCCGATCCCCGTGTCCCGGACCGCGAGCTTCAGCGGGACGCGGCGCTTCGCCGGTTTTTCCTCCCGTTCTTTCTCCAGCGTCACCCGGACCTCGATCTCTCCGGCTTCGGTGAACTTGACGGCGTTCCCTAAAAGATTCGTGAGGACCTGCCTGATCCGTGTCGGATCCCCCAGGAGTTCGCGGGGGACCGCCTCGTCGATCGAGCAGAACATCTTCAGGTCCTTCTTTCTGGACTTCGCGGTTTGGGTCCGGAGAACGCTCTGAACGAGGTACTCCGGATTGAAGCAGATCTTTTCGAGACGGACCTCCTTCGCGTCCATTTTTGAAAAATCCAGGAAATCCGCTGACAGCGAAAGGAGGATCTCCCCGCTCTCCCGGAGCATGTCCACGTAATCCTTCTGAATGCTGCTCAGGTCCGTATTCCCCAGCATGTCCGCGAAACCGACGAGGGTGTTCAGCGGATTGCGGATCTCATGGGAAATATTGGCCAGGAACTGGCTCTTCAGGGCGTTCGCCCGCTCGATCTTCGTCACTGATTCGGCCAGCGAGATCTCGGCGTTCTTCCGGTCCGTGATATCGCTAATGATCCCGTCGAAGGAGACCAATCGGTTCTCCTGATCGTAATGGAACACCGGCGTATTCCTGACCCAGCGGAGCTCCCCGTCTTTACGCATGATGCGATGTTCCAGCGGCCCGGGATTATCCCCGGAAAAAACAGCGACGTCGAATTTCCTCACCTTGGGGCGATCTTCCTCATGGACCAAAGTATCCCACAGGGCCGGAATGTTATCGAATTCTTCCGGCGTATATCCGGTCACGGCAAAACAGGTCGGCTGATGAACGATCGCGACGGGCTTTCCGTCCCGGACGGTCACGGTATAAATGTAATCCGTGATCGTGGAAACGATCTCCTGGGCGTACTCCCGGGCGCGCGCCAGTTCCGCCGTCCGTTCCTTAACGCGTATTTCCAGTTCCTCATGGACTTTGCGCAGGACCTCTTCGGCCCCTTTCCGCTCCGTGATGTCCCGCGCGCTCCCCAGGACTTGCATCTTCCCTTTGATCTTCACCGGATAGGTCCTGACCTCTACCGTAACCAGACTCCCGTCCTTGCGGTGGAAAGAATACTCCTCCGGTCCGGAGGCGAGCCCTAAAGCGTTCTTCGCGATGGCGGCCGCGGCTTTCGGGACATCGGAAAATGACAACAACTTCAATTTCAAAAAGCTCTTCCCGATCAATTCTTCTTTTCGATACCCGCTCAGCTCCTCCGCCGCCTTATTGCCGTCGAGAAAATTCCCCGCGAGATCGAACAAATAGCAAGCGTCGGGAGCGTATTCGAAGAGGATCTGAAGCCTGTCCTCCGAGTCCTTCAATTGCGCCTCTGCCCTGACACGCTCCGAAACATCGCGACCGTCGGAGATCAAGAGCACGACCTTTCCGCATTCATCCTTGACCGGTTTCAGCGAAAAATCGACGGCATGAAGCTCCCCGTCTTTCGCCGGGTGCGTCGCTTCGAACCGGATGAATTCCCCCTGCGCCACCCTCCGGACAGCCTCGCGTAACCGGGCCTGCAAGTCCGTCGAATGATTCCACCAGGGCGTTTCCCAGAACGGCTTGCCCAGAACATCGGCCTCTTGGATCCCCGAAAATTGGAGTGCCGTCCGGTTCGCATCCGTGAGGACCCCGTCCGGGGTCAACAGCCCGATGAATTCAAAGGACTGATCAAAGATCGCGCGGAATTTCCTTTCGTCAGCCCGGATGGGCTCTTCCGCTTTATTGCGTTCGCCGGTTGATTCATCCGGGGCCTCCCGTGACGCGGTCTTTGGGGGAAGGTCCCGCGTTCCTGTTTTGAGGATATGATCCCCGATCGCCGCCACGGGCTTCAGGATGAAGCGGTTGAAGAGAGCGAAAACGGCCGCAATCGTCAGCATGAACTTTATTTTCATCGATGCTCACGGGACGCCGTCCGCGGAGAGAGGTTAACTTGATGTTGCCCGGTTCCCTAACCTCTCCCTGCGGACGGCGTCCTGTTTATGTTAAACCTCTTTCCGGGACGAGCCGGAACGGGTGAGTTCAAAACGATCGAGAACTTTCTCTTGAAAAGCCTGCATGTAAAGGAAAAGGCCCGGGGTGACAAAAAGGGTCACGACCTGGGAGAAAGCAAGGCCGCCGACCACCACTAACCCCAGAGGGATCCTGGAAGAACCGTCCGCCCCGTATCCCAAGGCGATCGGCAGGGCACCCATGATGGCCGCGAGCCCCGTCATCAGGATCGGGCGGAACCGGACGACGCTCGCGTCGTGGATCGCGTCAAAATTGCTCTTCCCTTCGGCAAGGCCCTGGTTGGCAAAGTCCACCATCATGATCCCGTTCTTCGCCACGATCCCGAGCAGCATAAAAATACCGACGTAAGCATAAAGCGACATCTCCGAGTGGAAGATCCAGAGCGTGGCAAGACCGCCGAGCGCTCCGACCGGAAGCGTCGTGATGATCGTGAACGGATGAACGTAACTTTCGTAGAGGATGCCGAGGATCACGTATTTGATGAAGATCGCGATGAGGATCAGGAGCGTGAGGCTCGCGACCGCATCCGAAAATTCTTCCGCTTCCCCCTGCAGCTTCCCGACCACTTCGGGCGGAAGGATCTTCGCGGAGACCCCGTTGATAAAGTTCGTCGCTTCCCCGAGCGGGACCCCCTCTTTGAGATTGAACGATATCGTCCCCGAGTTCAGCTGCGCATCGTGCGGCACGTTCTGCGGCGTCACCACTTCGTTCCATTCCAGGACCGAACTCAGGGGCACCATCTTCCCCGTGGCGCTCGCCCGGACATAGACCCGCGCGAGGTCCTCCGGGACTTTCTGATAATCCTTTTCGAGCTCCACGATCACCTGGTATTGATCGATCTGGGTCTTATAAAGCGTCACTTTGCCCTGGGCGTAAGCCAGCGCCAGGGCATTTTCGATGTCCTGCGCGGTAATGCCTAAAGTCGAGGCCCGGTCCCGCAGGATCGTCGCCTTCAGGGTCGGCAAGTTCAGCTTGACGCTGTTCTGCACGTCCACGAATCCGGGATGCGCCCGGAACTCTTTTTCAAGCAGCATCGCGCTCTCATAGACTTTTTCCTGGTCCGCGCCGCGGACGGTGTAGGAATATTTGCTCCCCTCGGCGGTGCTCTCGCCGCCCGTACTGATCTGCAGGGACGGCGTGGCTTTCAGGAACACGAACCCTCCGGCGATCTTGGAAAACTTGGCGCGGATCGTCGCCAGGGCCTTCGCCATCGGAAGACGCTTTCCGGCCGGCTTGAGCACGATGTGGACGAACCCGGTGCTCTGATCGGACCCCGTCTGAAGTCCGGAGGCCGTCAGGGTCCTTTGAATATTGGGGTCTTCTTCCAGCACTTTGTTCACCTGCTCCTGGAACTCGCGCGCCTGCTTCGTCGAGGTCCCGAGCGGCATCAGCGTGCCTCCCATGATCGCTCCGCTGTCCCCGTCCGGAAGAAAGGTCTGGGGCAATACCTTGAAAAAGTAAACGGTCCCGCCCAGGCAGGCCGCCCACAGAATGATCGTGATAAAGGGACGCAGCAGGATCTTCCTGAGAAGACGGCTGTACCCCCCGATCACCTTGTCCATGAACGGGTCCATGATCCTCTGGATCCAGCTCCCTTTGTCTTTGCCTTCCTCCTTGGCCTTCAGCATCCGCGCGCACATCATCGGGCTGAGCGTGAGCGACACCACCCCCGAACAGAGGATCGTCACGACCACCGTGATCGCGAACTCCCGGAAGATCCTCCCGACGACGCCCCCCATGAAGACGAGCGGGATAAAAATGACCGCCAGCGAAAGCGTCATGGAAAGGATCGTGAAGGTGATCTCCTGGGCGCTTTTGATCGCCGCCGGAAAAGGCTTCATCCCCTGCTCGATAAGCCGGACCGTGTTCTCGAGCACCACGATCCCGTCATCCACGACGAAACCGACCGCGAGAATGATCCCCATCAGCGACAGGTTGTCCAGACTGAAGTGGAGGGCCTTCATGACGAGGAACGAGGCGATGATGGAAACCGGCAGCGTCATCGCGGGAATGATCGTGTCCGACAGGCGCCCGAGGAAAATAAAAATAACCAGGATGACCAGCACGAGCGCGATCAGGATCGTGTTCTTCACGTCGTCGATGGATTCGATGATCGATTCGGATTTATCGTAATAGACGTTGAGCTGGACCGATCCCGGGATCTCACGCTTCAATTCCTCGACCGTTCGTTTGATCCGCTCGGCCAGACTGACCGTGTTCGATCCCACCTGACGGTAGACCGGGAGCACGACCACGCCGGTATGCAGCTTCTCTCCCGGTTGGATCGAGGCCATGACATTGACGACATCGCTCAGGGTGCTGTTCACGCAAGTCGCGATGTCGCGGAACCGGATGGGAGCCCCCTTCCGGTAAGTCACGATCAGCGCTTCGTATTCCTTGGCGTCGATCATCTGCCCCTGGGGCTGGATCGAAAACGTGCGGACGTTCCCGTTCAGGCTGCCTCCGGGGATCGTCACGGTCCCCTTTTGGACCGCTTCGGAGATCTCGTTGAGGCCGATCCCGTAGGCCGCGAGCTTGGCGGGATCCACCTGGACACGGATCGCGGACTGCGACCCGTAGACCTGGACCTGGGAGACCCCTTCGATCATGGAGATCCTCTGGCCGATCGTCCGGTTCGCATAATCATAAAGCTGGCCGGGGGTCAGGCTGTCGGAAGTCACCATCAGGTACATGATCGGCGTGTCGGAGGGATTCGTTTTCGTGTAGGTCGGTGGCGCGGGAAGATCGGTCGGAAGGTTCGCCTGGGCGCGCGAAATGGCGGCCTGCACGTCCGGCGCCGCAAGGTCGACGCTCTTGTCCAGATCAAAAGTCAGCATGATCTGCGTTTGACTGTCCGTATTGGTGGAAATGATCGACTTGAGCCCCGGGATCTGCATGAACTGGCTTTCGAGGGGTGCGGCCACCGTCGAAGCCATCGTGTTGGGGTCCGCGCCGGGATAAGCCACCGTCACCGTGATCACGGGAGAATCCACCACCGGAAGGTCGCTGATGGGCAGGCTGAAAAACGCGGCAACGCCGAAAATCATGACGAGCACCATGAGGAGCGTCGTCATGATCGGTTTTTTGATGAAGCCTTCTGTAAAACTCATTTTCCCTCGCTCAACATCCCGCGCGCAAAGTGCAACGATCTTTATAGAATACTTACGTTGTGCCCGTTGTGTTTTCTATCACCGTCACGCCGGGACTCAATCCCATTTGACCTGAGGTCACGACCCTCTCGTCCTTTTTGATCCCGTCTTCGACCACGATGTCCTCCCCCTGCCGGCTTCCGACCTTCAGGAACCGCAGGTCCGCCTTATTCTCCGGCGTCACGACAAAAGCGAAAGACCCCTTCTGCCCCAATTGCGCGGCCGCGTACGGGATGAGGACCGCGTCTTTCTGGATCCCGAGGATCAGTTTCACGTAAACAAATTGTCCCGCCCACAAAGCGTTCTCTTTATTGGAAACGATCGCGCGCAGAGAAATAGTCCCCGTCGTATTGTCGATCGCGTTCTCGATCAATTTTAATTCTCCGACATAGGGCTTCCCGTCGTTCGGGACCAGGACCTCCGTCTTCAAAATACCCGCGTCCATCGCGCTGCGGATCGCTTGAAGCTGCCGGTCCGTCACCGTAAAGTCCACATAAAGACTATCGATCGCTTTCACGTTGGCCAGCGTCGGCCCGTTATTGGCCAGCACGATATTCCCCGGATCCACCAGTACTTTTCCCGTCACACCGTTCACGGGAGACTTGATGGAACAATAATCCAGATTGATCTGCGCCAAAACCAGCTCGGCCTTGTCGAGCAAGGTTTTTGCCGCCGCCGCCTCCACATCCGTTTCATACTTTTCAAAATCCTGTTGGGACACGAGCTCTTTACTGGCAAGGCCCCGGTTCCGCTCCAGCGTATCTTTTTTCATTTTCATGTCCACGTCGTCCGACCGCACCACCGCCTGGGCCTTCTCGACCGCGGCTTTGTATTCCGCGGGATCGATCGTGAAAAGAAGATCCCCCTCCGCGACCTTCTGTCCCTGCGCAAAATGGGCCTCAAGGATCTTGCCCGTCACCTGGGATTTAATGTCGACGTTGACGAGCGCCGCCAGATTGCCGAAAGTCTCGATGTAGGACGGGACATCCTTTTGAACGGCGATAGCGGTCTGGACCGGCCGGGGAGGCATGGGGGGGATCTCTTTTTTCTCGGAGCATCCGTTCCCTGAGATCAAAAAAAACGCCGCAAAAACCCACCGCATCAGGACCGGGAATCTGGAAGGAAAGGCTTTCATATTCTTCATTCTCCTATCTCATTTAGCACCGTTCTCCATCAAATTTCAGGGTTACCGCACAAAACTGGTAACCCCTAAAAATAATGAAGTACCGTATCAAAGCTCAACCGAGCCCATCTCGGCCCTGGCGGCGTCCGTTCTCTCATTGATCGTGCCGGTGGCATAGGCCACCTGGGCGAAGCTGGTATAAAGTTCCTTCTGCGATTTGATCACCTGGCTCCGGGCGTCCGACAGGTCCGACTCGGCGTTTAAAACGTCCAGAATGCTTTTCAGGCCTGATTTGTAGCCGTCCATGGAAAGATCGTAGGAACCTTGTGAAGCGTCCAGATAAGCTTTACTGGCATCGAGCTTCTTGGTCGCGGTCACAAAATTATAATAGGCGTCCCAGACATCCGTCGTGGCACTGAGTTCCTTTTGCCGCAAATTCTCGAATTCGGCCTTGGCGTCCGCCTCGGCCGCCTTGATCTTGGAAACCGTATCGAACCCTTCAAAAACGGGCCAGTTAACGCTCACGCCGGCCTCGTAGCCGTAATTATGCTGGTTATCATAATCCAAACCGTGGCGTCCGAAATATTTATACCAGTCGTTCGTCCCCGACCCCTGAGCGTTCAGCGTCGGCCAAAGGTCCGAGCGCGCGGCCTTGATCGCGGCGACCTTTGCGGCAAGGCTGGCACGTTCCGCGGCAATATCGGGACGCTTCGCCAGACCTTCCTCGATCAATTGCCCGACCTCCTTGGTCCCCACCTTAAATTCAACAGCGTCTTTGGGGAGCAGAATGTTGAGCGGCGTCCCAGCGGGAAAACCCAGGACCTTGGCAAGGTCTCCTTCGGCGGTCTTGACATTCCCTTTGGCGGACTCCAGGGCATACAAGGATTTCTGGTAACTCGCGGTCGCCTGAAGCACATCCACTTTGGCCTGGATCCCGGCCGAAAATTTTTCGCTGGTGGTGTCGAGAGCGGCCTTGGCGTCCTTGACGTCCATGTTGGCCGCTTCGAGCAAAGCCACCGCACTGAAATAATTAAAATAGGCGGTCGCCACGTTGAGCAAAAGGTTCTGAAAGATCTGATTGAATTGAAAATTAGCCGAAAGAAATGTCTGAAAAGCCCGCTCCACCTTCGCGCTCCGGCCCCCAAAGTCGGCCAGCAGGTAGGCCATTTTCAAATTCATCCCGATATCTCCCTGGTTCAGGCTGTTGAGCGGGCGGTTGGAGACGGTGTGCTGGGTGGAAAAATCCTGCTCCGCGGTCACCGTAGGATACCAGGCGCTTTTGGCGGACCCGAGTTGGGCTTGAGCGACCTGAGCCTGCTGCCAGGCCTGCTGCGTGGTCGGATTGTTCCGAAGACCCAGATCAATGAGTTCAAGGAGTTTGAGGGGCTGAGAGGTATCCGGTTTTGTCGCTTGAGTGCCTGTCAGGATCGTCTCCGGTTTTGGACCTTCGCTGTACCACTTTGGCGGCGTCCACATATCGGAAGGCTTTTCGGGAACGTCCAGCGTGCGGCAGCCCGTGAGGAACAACAGAGAGGGAAACAGAACAGACCATAGACCTTGAAGGGTAAAAAGCTTCTTCGCTCTGGGCATGAGGAATGGTTCTATCTTATTCTCCGAATTAGCGTTGGAGAGCACGGTAACATGAAACCCGCGCGTACTTCAAGCACAATGCTCTCAAAAAACGACCTTGAATGTGGTGCCCTTCCCGATCTCGCTCTCGACCTCGATCTTTCCCTTGTTGAGTTCCACCAGTTTTTTGACCAGCGTCAGCCCGAGCCCGAGCCCGGGAATGTTCCCGTGAAAATACTTGTAGATCTGATAAAAAGGTTCGAAGATCTTCTTCCTCTCTTCCGCGGGGATCCCCGCCCCGTTGTCGGCCACCTCCATAAAATCATCGCAGACGGTAATGCGAAGGCGCAGCGGGTCCTTGCCGCGGAACCGGTAGGCATTTTCCAGCAGTTCTTCGAGGACAATGGCCTTCCATAAGGCGACGCGGGGAGCCGAAATGTGCTTTTCGACCGCCGCTTCTATCTTGCAGCTTTTGTTGAGCTTCTCGATCGCCGCGAAAAGTTTATTCTCGATCAGGGAGACCGAAAGATTCCCCCTCAGCCCTTTGCTCTGCGCCTCCAGAATGAAGATCAGTCTCTGGGAAAGGTTATGGATGTCCCGGATCTTCGTCTCCGCCGCTTTCAGGACCTCCTGATTCGGCCCTTCCGGGACGTCGTTCTTCACGAGGTCCAGCGCTTCCCGGACCACCGTGACCGGCGTGTTGAATTTGTGCGCGATGAGCGCCAGAAAATCCTGCGCCATGAATTCTTCGGTCCGCTCGCTCGTCACGTCCCGCAAGACCACGACCACGCTCGAGATCTCCCCCGACGGGGCCCGGAGGACGTCCATCCGCGCCTCAAGATAAAGGGATTTGAAGGCCTCCGTTTCCTTGCGCTGGATATCAAAATTCTTACGCTTCACGGAAAGGTCCGTCACGCCCTCGCGTTCGATCGAAACCGTATATTTTTCAAAAATACGGTCCACGAAGTTCGCGCCTTCCGCAAGGCCAAGGTATTCTTTCGCGGAGTGGTTGATGCTGGTGATGGTCCCGTCGGGCCTGCACACGATGACACCATCCCCCATTTCCTGGATCACCGCCTCGAATTTTTCCCGTTCGTCCAGGGCCCTGCGGTAAAAACTTCCCCGCAGCAGGTCCTTGACGCGGGTGAGCAATTCGTTCTTGTCAAAAGGCTTGGAGATAAAATCGTCGCACCCGGCCTCGATCCCCCGGATCCTGTCTTCCGTGGCGCTGAGCGAGGTCAGAAGCACGACGGGGATGAGACGCGTTCCCTCATCGGCCCTCAGTTTTTCGAGCACCGTCAGGCCCGACATTCCCGGCATCATAATGTCGAGAAGGATGAGGTCCGGAGGTTCGGCCGCCACATTTTTCAGGGCCTCTTCCCCGGTCCCCGCCAGACGCAGATCGTATCCCCGCGGCGTCAGGAGCGCCTCCAGAAGCTCCAGATTCTTCCTGTCATCATCCACACAGAGGATGACCTGTTTTTTTGGGGTCTCTTTCATGTCATTTCCCCTCCATGTAACGGGCGATCTCCTGAGCAAAGGTCCTTGTGTTGATCGGCTTCGTGATAAAAATACTGTCTTTGACCTCTTTGGCTTCGTCCACGCCGTCCCCGATCACGGAGGCCGTGACAAAAATAACCGGAATGTGACGGTTCCGGGGATCCGCCCGTAAGACCTTGACGATCTCGGTGCCCATCATGTCGGTAAGACGCAGGTCCTGCACGACCGCGTCCAGTTTTTCCTTTTTGATCATGGCAAGGGCCGTCGCGCCGCACTCGGCCTCCAGCACTTCAAATCCCGCCAGCTTCAGAAGATCCTTTTCCAGACGGCGGTTTTTCGGATCATCTTCGACGATCAATATGCGTTTACCCATGGTTTCCTCTCACGTCTGTTTCCCCGCATTATTTACGGGAAGAAAGAATTTCACCGTGGTCCCCATTCCCAACCCCGAGGATTCGGCCCAGATCCGGCCCCCGTGAAGTTCGACCATTTTCCGGCAAAGCGCCAGCCCCAATCCCGTCCCTTCCGTCTCCTGCGTGTAAGGGCTTTCGATCCGGGAAAAAGCCTCGAAGATCTTTTCCAGATTTTCCTTTTCGATGCCGATCCCGCTGTCCCAAACGGCGCCATCGATCCTTCCGACATTGAACTGGATCCGGACCCCGAGGTTCCCGCCGGAAGGCGTGAACTTCACGGAATTGAAAAGCAGGTTGCAAAGGACCTGCCGGACCTTGCGTTCGTCCAACAAAACGTTCCCGGTCTCGGCCGGCACTTCGATCTTGATCCCGAGGTTCTTTTTGAAAGCGGCCTCTTTGACCAGGATCACGGACTCCTCGACGACCTTCTGGAGCGAAACCTCCCCCAGCTCAAGCTTCATCTTGCCGGCCTCCACCTTCGCCAGGTCCAGCACTTCATTGATCAGCGAAAGAAGGTGCCTGCCGCTGGTCAGCACATTTTCGGCGTACTGTTTCTGCTTTTCGTTCATCGGGCCGAAGGTCTGGTCATACAGGACCTCCGAAAAACCGAGGATGGAATTCAGCGGGGTCCGGAGCTCGTGGGACATATTGGCCAGGAAATCGGACTTGGCCTTGCCGGCCTTCGCCAGCTGAAGCGCCGTTTCGAAAAGTTTTTGGTTGGTCTCCTCGAGCGAGATGGTGCGCTCAACGACCAGTTCGTCGAGGTGGTCGCGCTGCTGCCTCAAATCCCTCTCGAGCTTGCGGAAGTCCGTCATATCCCGGACAACGCCGACGATCCACGCCTCTCCCCGGGCGTCCTTCCAGAGCGTTTTTTTCGTCACGACCGTGTGCACCGCCCCCTGGGCATCCGTGAGCTCTTCCTCGTTGATGTTCGTGGTCCCGCTTCCAAAAACCTCTTCGTCCTTTTTCCAGAAGATATCCGCCTCGGCTTTGGAAAAGAAATCATAATCGCTCTTCCCGATCAGCAGTTCGCGCGACCGCCCCATAAAACGGCAGAAGGCCTCATTGACCAGCGTCCACCGGTGCTCGCGGTCCTTGACGAAAATAGGGTCCGCCACGGAATTGATGATCTTCTCGAGATGGTCCCGCGAATCTTTCAATTCTCTTTCCACTTTTTTCTGTCCGGTGATATCGGTCGCGATATGGACCGCGCCCAGGACCTCCCCCTGGGCCCCCAGGATCGGAGAGACCGTCACTAAAAGAGGCACGCCGTTCGGCCCTTCCGCCTCCTCGCACTGGGCCGTCCCGTCCTTGAGCATTTTCTGGAAGGGGCAGTTGGGCCACGGGGAATCCTTATGGTGGACAAGCTCGAAACATTTACTCCCCAGCAGTTCTTCCGAACTTTTTCCGAAGAGCTTACAAACCGCGAGGTTGACCTTGGTCAGCCTGCAGTCCTTGTCCATCAGGAACACCATGTCCGAGATGCTGTCAAAGGTCCGCTGCCATTCTTCGGCAGCTTTCCTGATGCCCTCCTCCGCCCGTTTGCGATCGGTAACGTCCTCGTAGACCACGACGATATTGTCCTCGGGCAGCTTGAAAACGTAATTTTCACGCCATCCCGAGACCCGGTTATCATGGTAGAATGCCGCCGGAAATTGTTCGGGCTTTCCCGTCCGGTACACCCGCTTGAGCACCTCCAGAAGTCCGAATTCCCGGACCCCCGGGAACACCTGCAGGATGCTGCTCCCGACCACCGCCTCCTTATTGACGCCTTCGAGCCGCTCCGCGCTCAAATTGATGTTGGAGATCAGAAAATCCTCCCCGTTGTCCACCGCCCGGTAGATCACGATGCAATTCTTGACGCTCTCGAACAGTTGCCGGTATTTTTCTTCCATCTCCCGGAGCGTCCGCTGCACGACGATGCGGTCGGTAATATCGCGGATATTGCATTGAATGATCTTGACCCCCTCCACCTCGTAAGTCGTGCTGACCACTTCCACGAGCATTTCATCGCCCGACTTTTTTTGAAGCAGCAGGTTTTCATGGCGGAAATATTCTTTGTCCTTCATTTCCGCGAAAGCTCCTTCACCAAACGATTTCCCCTTTAAAAAACCGGCCTCCCAG
>CAIJDY010000012.1 GCA_903819565.1 Candidatus Omnitrophota bacterium
CCCGACAGAAGCAGCACCCAACCGCTGAAGACCGTGAACCGGACAACGAACGCGACCCGCTGTTTCAAACGGACCCAAAAGGTCATGTTGGAAAGCTGGCCCTTCAGGAACGCCTGGCGCGCGGCCCGCAGAATGGAAAGAAAATCGCTCCCTTCATAAACCCAGGGTTCCACGAAAAGACCCTCCGAAGAAGGATAATCTTCCGAAGGCGTGAGCGGCGTCACTCCGACCTGGGAAAGTCCCGCCTGATCCAGCACAAAACGGGCGATCTCGCACCCCGTGATCGCGCCCTGATAGCGGGGCTGGGCGTATTTCCAGAACACCCACTGCCCGTAGAGCGTAAAACAGAGCGAAACGCCCACCGTTCCGGTCAAGAAGATCCAATGAATCAAATTCACCCGTCAGATCTCCCGTTAATGATATGTCCTCTCTCTTCCCCCAAAGATCCCGCGAGGCGATCCACGTAGAAATCCAAGGGACCTTAATGCCTAATTATAAGCCAACTGGTACCGCATCACATTAAATTTTATGGGTTTGCAGCCCTGACTCTCATTCATTGATCAATGATGTCAGGACAGTCCAAACAACCCTTTCGAAATGAAAAGGTTTGGACAGTCCTGTACCGTGTACCCCTAAAAAAAGTGACACAGCACTGCCATCCTGGCTCTATAATTTTTATGGAAAAACAGGACGTGAAACCGCCCCCCAACTTCATGACAAAACAGGAAGCAGTCCGAAAAAATCTTAGGAGTGCGATTCAAGGAACTTCAGGAGCTCCTGCATATCGTCCGGAAGCTCGCTCGTGAGGGAGACCCATTTCTTGGTGCGGGGTTGTTCGAAACCGAGGGAGGAAGCGTGGAGCGCCTGACGGCGGATCGGCGGAAAAGGGATGCCATAAAAAGCATCGCCCAGAATAGGATGCCCCATGTGCGCGAAATGGACACGGATCTGATGCGTCCGCCCGGTCTTGGGCTGGATCTCGACCAGCGTCGCGTTCGCGAACCGTTTGACGACGCGAAAATACGTCACGGCTTCCTTGCCTCCGGACGGACGGATGACCACCTTTTTGCGGTTGAGAAAGGCGCGGCCCACCGGCTCGTCGCATACCCCTTCATCGTGCTGGACCACGCCCCGGACGATAGCGTGATAGACCCGGCCGACGGTGTGGTCCTTGAACTGGCGTGCGAGCTTGGCGTGCGCGTAGTCGTTTTTCGCCACGACCAGAAGGCCGGAAGTATCCTTATCAAGACGATGGACGATCCCCGGCCGGACCTTGTCCTCCGCATTCCCGAGCGTCTGCACGTGAAAAAGAAGCGCGTTGACCAAAGTATGGTTGGGATTCCCGTGAGCCGGGTGCACGACCATCCCCGCTGCTTTATTGACGACAAGGCAGTCGTCATCTTCATAAACGATATTGAGCGGAATGGCTTCAGCGGGAAGCTCTTCTGAAGGAGCGTCAAGTTTCTCCACGCGGATCTTCTCCCCTTCCTTCACGGGATAATGCGGGGTCACCGTCGCGCCGTTGACTTGGACGGCGCCGTTGTGGATCCTCTTCTGGATCTGGGCGCGCGAATGCTGCGAGGACATTTTCTCGGCGAGAAAAACGTCGAGCCGGCGATGGGCCTCCTTGGGTTCTACCACAAATTCCTCGAAACGCTTCTTCGGCATGGCGGGCCCCTACTTCGTATTCTTTTGATGGTTCATGAAGATCATAAAAGCGAAAAGGATGATCGCGGCGCTTAGCCACTGGTTCGCCGTCAGCCCCCACCCGATCCATCCCGGCTCGCGTAAAAATTCGATCAGGTAACGGCCCATCCCGTACAAGGCAAAATAGAGGAGGCTGATCTGCCCGTCAAAATGAGGCTGTTTGCGCCGGTGGCTCAGGAAAATGAATAGAGCAAAATCGTAAACCGCTTCGTAGAGCTGCGTGGGATGCACCGCCCGCGCGAGTCCCGGAAATTTCACCGCCCAGGGAAGATTGCAGACCTTCCCGTAACAGCAACCGTTGAGGAAACAGCCGATCCTCCCGAACGCGTGGGTCAGGGCCCCGTAAGGAACGATAAAATCCAGCGAACGCCAGAATGGCAGTTTTTTCCGGCGCGTCAGAAGCCAGAACCCAGCCCCGGCCAAAAGCGCCCCTCCGTAAAAAATGAGCCCGCCCTCCCAAACCGCGAAGATCTTCAGCGGCTCGCTCCGGTAATACGAAAAGTTTTGCGCGACGAAAAAAAGGCGGGCGCCGGCGAACCCCCAGATCAGGACCGTCGAAGTCATGTCGAACAGGATATCGGGCCCAAGGAATTCTTCTTTCGCAGACCGCCGGGTCATCAGGAAAAGGGCCGTCAAAACACCGATCGCGATGCTCAGCCCGTAGGAGTAAAGATGGAAAGGGCCGAAGGTCCACAGAACGGGCGTCATGTTTTCTTTTCGGGCCGGAAAAGGTTCAGAGCAAAAAGACAAACGCCGATGGTGATCGCCGAATCGGCGATATTGAAAACGGGCCAGACGCGGAAATCGATAAAATCGATCACCGCCGCGAAACGGAGCCGGTCGATCCAGTTCCCGATGGCACCACCCAGGATAAGACTCAGCGCCCAGCGGCTCGAAAGGCTCGCTTCATGATGGGAGCGGTTCGCGATAAAAAAAAGAAAAACCAGACTGCAGGTGATCAAAGTGAAAAGAAGCGGCGCGAAACCGCTGAAAAGACCGAACGCCACGCCGGGGTTCTTGACCAGCGTAAAATCCAGCACTTTAGGAACGATCGACAGGGGGGTTTGGGAAGAAAGGAACCGCAGCGCCAGGAACTTGGTGAGTTGATCGATGAGGACGATGGCCCCCACAAGCCCGTAAAAGAAGATCACGAGTGCCGCTTGTTCTTCTCCTCTTCCTCTTGGGCCTTTTTAGAGAGACGCGTATAAGGCATGGCGAGGAGACGTTTTTTAGGAATCGGTGTTCCGTAGATCTCGCAGATCCCGTAGGTGCCGGCATCGATCATCTTCAGGGCCGTATCGATGTCGTTCAGGATCTGCTGCTCGTTCGTCGCGAGCCCGATATTGAGCTCCCGGTCGTAATTGTCGCTTGCCATGTCGGCCATATGATAACTGTAGCCCGATAAATCCCCCGAGGCGTCCCGCTGGGACGTGTTTAGGGTCTCCCCCTCGATCTGCCGGAGGTCCCCGGAGATCTTCTTCCGGAGCTCCATCAACAGATGCCTGAAGAACTTGATATCCGCCTTGGAAAGCCGCTTGACCTTCACCTGACGGGGCGCCTTGGCATGTTTTTTCGCCGTCCTTGAGGCCGCCTTTTTCTTTTTGGGAGACGCCTTTTTTATTTTTTTCATAAATTCAGACCCTCGTCATTTAGGAAATTGAGGCGGTATTATACCGATGCCCGACTGAGGAAGCAAGCGCTAACTCGGAAGAAGATTGGCTCTTTTTTCACGTAGAAAGAGGCGCGTTTCCGGCCCCTTTTCTCTGCATTTCCCGCTTCATGACCCTTATAAAACTGTCCACCACGATAGGATCGAATTGCGCGCCGGTCCCGTTTTGCAGCTCCTGGAAAGCCGCCTCAACCGTACGCCCCTCCCGGTAACACCGGCTCGAAACAATCGCATGAAAACTGTCCACAACGCTCAGGATGCGAGCTTCGATCGGGATTTCCTCCCCCCTGAGCCCGTGGGGATACCCGCCCCCGTCATAGCGTTCATGGTGCGCCAGGATGATCTCCCGTACCTTCTTAAAGTCCGTCAGGGGCTCGAGG
>CAIJDY010000013.1 GCA_903819565.1 Candidatus Omnitrophota bacterium
CGTGCGGCAAAACTTGAGGGGAAAGCTTTATATGAAGCCGCGTAACGGTTGCGAGGTTTTACTGTTGAAGGCGTCCGAGGACGAAGATGTTCTCGACGCTGCGCTTGCGGGAGCCAAGATCAGTGACGGGGTCTTCGGGTTTCACGCCCAGCAGGCGGTCGAGAAGTTGCTCAAGGCCTATCTGATTTCTCTCGGTGTGGACTACCCTAAGGTTCACAACCTTATGACCATGGTGGAGCTTCTCGCGGCAGGGGGCAATGCGCTGCCGGATGCTCTTGCGGACCTGTTTTGCCTGACGCCTTTTGCAACGACTTTTCGATATGAAGAGGCCGAGGAACTTGTCCTGCCGGACCGGACGGCATTGCGCGCAAAGATCGCGCAACTCCGTGACTTTGTTCAGCGCCGCCTTGCGCCATAATAAAATGTTACCCGTAGGCGCCGCGTTTTTTGAACAATGACACCAGTTTAGAAACAATTATACTACACGAACTTTGCCAACATCATTCCTGATTGTTAATTTCCTCGTTTTCTTATCGTTTGTCAATCCCGATCGCTTTTAGCGCAACACCGCTATCTCATTCAGGTTCACCTCCCTTCGTCGCCGGCACTGCACCAGCCTCTGTTCTTGTCGTTGAGCAACGATCCGATCCATGAGTCCGCGATGCGCCTGATCCGGCGGCACGTAATTGATCCCGGAGTGATAATGTTCCTGATTATACCAGGTCAGGTACGGATTGAAATATCCGTAACCATCCTCAGGATCCCGAAACCGTCCGGGATAGTCCGGGTCGCGTTTTATCGTGCTGAACGATGCCTCGATAAACGGATTGTCATTGGGGGTTCGCGGCCGCGCAAATCGCTGGGGCATTTTCATGTCTTCCAACATCCTCTGAATCGGCTTGGCCTTCATCTGCCGGCCCCGGTCGTTGAACACTTCCGGCCGCTGATCTTCCGGCAGGTCCAGGATGTTCTCGGCTCGCATCCCATCGTCCAAGAGCTCGCGGGCTTCCTGCAGTGTCTGTTGCCAACTGATCCGCCACGCCAGTGCCTTACGGGAATACTCATCCAACAGCAGGTACAGATACAGAAATATGCCACGTTCATACGTTAGCAAATAGCTGATATCCCAACACCAGCGTTGGTTCGGCCCCGTCAATGCCCGCCGTGTCGGTGGCAGACTGTGCCCATTATGCCGATGATAGTGACAGCGTCCGGTCATCAGTCCGGCTTTTTTCAGAATTCGGTAGGTCGTCGAAAACGATACCCACACGATTTTCTGTTCCCAGCCTAACACCGTCAGGATTCGATGCGAACAGTCCGCATAATCTTCCCGCCGGGCCAACGCCAGCACCTGCTCGCGTTCGCCTGACAATACCCGATGCGGCGCCTGCTCCGGTCCCGGCCGGCCGTTCGCCAAGCCTTGGCCATCGCGCTGATGTTCACCCCAGCGTAATACACGCCGCCGCTGAATAATCAGCATCTTACAGCTCTGCCGCATCGAGACTCCCTGCTGTTGCGCACCCACCACCATCTCCAGCATCTCCTTTTTGCGATCTGCGCTGAACCACGTCTTTTTTATCGCTCCCACGAACCCCCATTCGTTTTTTTTCGCATCATTGTCAGTTCCACGGCGTGTTCCGCCAAGGCCCGCTCCTTATCCACTAATTCCCGCTTCAACGCCTCATAGGACTCCAATGTAACCATTCGCGGCTTCTTGCCTGGCCGCGCACTCAGCCGCTCCAATGCCCCTTCCCGCACCTGGTCCCTGATGCGAGTCAGATCGGCCGCGTACAAGCCTTCCCGGCGCAGTATATCGCCCGTCGGCTGATCGCTCCTCTGGGCTTCCAGATAGATTTGGAACTTCTTCTCGGCGGACAGCTTCCGCCGGACTTTGATCCCTTTCAGAGCTGGGGAACTCACAGCGGATTCAGACTTCTGGGATTCACTCATGGTTGTTTGCCTTTCCTGGCTCGGTTCGGGCGGGGGGATTCCAGTCGCCCTACGGGCTCCCTCCATCCCCCCGCGCCCTTCCTGACGCGCAGCGCGCCAGTCAACCGTGTAGTGTAATTCCCTTCCTCTTTGGTGTCACGATCTCAGAAACGGCCCGGTATGATTCACAGGCCGCAGATCCGCTGGCGATAAAAAGGAAAACAAATCCCGCCGGCGACCGCCTCGGTGAAGAGCAGCGGGGATTTC
>CAIJDY010000014.1 GCA_903819565.1 Candidatus Omnitrophota bacterium
AGCAAAAACTGAAAGGAAAGATCATGCAAGAATTCACGGATGTAACGGTCGTAAAGAAAGCGAATATTTACTTTGACGGCAAGGTTACCAGCCGGACGGTCCGGTTCGCGGACGGCACGAAAAAAACGCTTGGCATCATGATGCCCGGGGACTATGAATTCGGGACCGCGGAACGCGAGGTCATGGAGATCCTTGCCGGAGACCTTGAGATCCTGTTGCCGGGCACGAGCGCGTGGCGGAAGGTGAAAGGCGGGGAGTCCTTCGAAGTCCCGGCCAATTCCAAATTCAAACTCAAGATCGCCCAATTGACCGATTATTGCTGTTCGTATCTGAAATAACGGTGAAGGCTACCAATGATGGGGGGTGAATGACGCGTGCGGAAGATGAAACTCGTTTCTTTTCCGTAAGTTGTGTTAAAATACTTTCCCTATGGCACATCCCTTCATTAAAAAACTGAATGAGAAGGTCCTTGTCTTCGACGGGGCGCTCGGGACCAACCTGCAAAAGCTGGGCCTGACGTCCGCGGATTACGGTGGCAAGGACGGCTGCAACGAATATCTTGTCATCACGAAACCCGACGCCATTCGCGGGATCCACGAGAGTTTTCTCAAGGCCGGCTGCGACGTGATCGAGACCGACACCTTTGGCTCGAACCGTATCGTGCTGGCGGAATACGGTCTCGCGGACAGAACCGCGGAGCTCAACGAAAAGGCCGCGCGGCTCGCTAAAGAGATCGCCCAGAAATATTCCACGCCCGATCACCCGCGGTTCGTCATGGGTTCGGTCGGCCCCGGGACGAAGCTTCCCTCGCTGGGACACATCGGTTTCGATCCCCTGAAGGACTCTTATAAAGAACAGATCAAGGCCTTGATCGCGGGCGGCGTGGACGGGATCCTGATCGAGACCTGTCAGGACCTTCTCCAGGCGAAGACGGCCGTGATCGCGACGGAAGAGTGTTTTTTCGAGAACGGAAGGCGGCTTCCGCTGATCGTCCAGGTGACGTTTGAATCCACGGGTACGATGCTGCTCGGGACAGAGATGAGCGCGGTGATCGCGGCGCTCGAGATGTTCCCGGTGGACGTGATCGGCATCAATTGCGCGACCGGTCCCGCGGAAATGGCGGAGCAGGTGCGGGCATTGTGCGCAAACTCCGTGAAGCCCATTTCAGTCCTGCCGAACGCAGGGCTCCCCGAGAATGTCGGTGGCGCGGCCCACTATCATTTAACGCCCAAGGAACTCGCGGATTTCCATGAGCGTTTTGTCAAAGAGTTCGGCGTTTCAATCGTCGGTGGCTGTTGCGGGACCACACCCGAGCACCTCCAGGCGGTCGTGGAGCGCGTGGGCAAGTGCGTTCCCAAAAGACGGAATCTGAAACACGAACCGTCCTGCGCCAGTCTTTATCATGCCGTGAGCTACAAACAGTCGCCAGGGCCGCTGCTCGTGGGAGAGCAGACGAACGCCAACGGCAGTAAAAAATTCCGCCAGATCCTCGAGCGCGACGACTATGACGCGATCGTCGGCGTGGCCCGTGAGGCTGTGAAAGAGGGGGCCCATTTGGTGGATCTTTGCGTGGCTTTTGTGGGCCGCAACGAGGTCAAGGATATGACCGAAGCGGTGATGCGTTTTAACCAGCACGTGACCGTCCCGGTGATGATCGATTCCACCGAACCGCAGGTGATGGAGGAGGCCCTTAAGCATGTCGCGGGCAAGGCCATCATCAATTCCGTCAATCTCGAGGACGGGGGCGAGCGGTTACGGCGGGTCTGCAAGCTGGCGAAAAAATACGGCGCGGGGCTTGTCGCCCTCACCATCGATGAAAAAGGAATGGCTAAGACGAAAAGTGAAAAACTGGCCATCGCCAAGAGGATCCACCGGATCGCGACGCAGGAATACGGCGTCCGGCCGGAAGATCTTTTTTTTGATCTCCTGACCTTTACCCTGGGCAGCGGCAGCGAGGAGTTCCGGACCGCCGCGATCGAAACGCTCGAAGCGATACGCTGGCTGAAAAGGGAACTTCCCCGGGTCCATACGATCCTCGGCCTGAGCAATATTTCTTTCGGACTGGCGCCGCACGCGCGCCAGGTCCTCAACAGCGTTTTTCTTCATGAAGCCGTTGCCGCGGGACTGGATGCCGCGATCGTTCACGCCAAGAAGATCCTCCCTCTTTTCAAGATCGAAAAAGAGGATCTGGAGGCCGCAAAGCAGCTTCTTGAGAACCGCTGGACGGACGGCAAAGACCCGCTCCAGGTTTTCATCGCGCACTTCGACAAAAAACAAAGCTCCGCGCCCGCGCCGCAGGCACACAAACCGGCCGGGACGATCGAGGAGACGCTGAGGAACCGCATTTTGGACGGCAATGCCGACGGGATGGAGACGGACCTCGAGCAGGCGCTAAAAAAGATGCCTGCGCTCGAGATCATCAACGGCGTTTTGCTTGGCGGCATGAAAACGGTCGGGGAGCTTTTTGGCTGCGGGAAAATGCAGCTTCCTTTTGTCCTCCAGTCCGCGGAGGTCATGAAAAAAGCTGTGGCCTATCTGGAGCGATTCATGGAAAAGAAAGAAGGCCAGGAGCGCGGCCGGATCGTTCTCGCGACCGTGAGAGGCGACGTCCATGACATCGGGAAGAACCTCGTCGAC
>CAIJDY010000015.1 GCA_903819565.1 Candidatus Omnitrophota bacterium
AACTTGGAGCTGCCGGGCGGCGGCAAATCCGTAACGCAATACAAGAATGAATTTTCGGGAGTGGCAGCGACGTTGACTGTGGACGATCAGACAGCGCTCGGATCGTTCCTCGGAACTTACGGGCTCAACGGCGTGAAGCAGACGGGAGTCAATTACGTTCTCGATGCGAAGGGGGCAGCGGTTGGACTCGGGGTTCTCAGCGGGGATGGAACGCTGGTGGCCTACAGCATCAACGGAAAGGTTTATGGCTGGTGCAGCGAGAAGAACGAATACGTTACAGGCGATGTCCAGGCGATACGGCAAGTAACGGGAAAGACCTGGAATGTTAAGCTAACGGTCGGAGGTAAACAGCTTGCGAATAAGGCTACCGAGATCAAAGGGTTTGATTTTAGTGACAGCGGTTTTGTCGGCCTGAGTGAACAAGAAAAGATTGCGGTCGGAAATTTTGTGGCCACTTATCAGCTGGGATCCGCCGGGCTTTTAACGGTAGGACAGACGGCGCTCTTTTTGAATGGGAAGTATGTCGGGATCGGACTCGTGGATGCGAACGGAAAATTGACCCACGCCGCGATCAACGGGGTGATCTACGCGCTCGGTAAAGCAGAAGGAGCCGCGGCCGGAGCGGAGCGCTGGTACGCGGACACGAAGACCGGCAGAAGCATCACGAAGAACACCGCGACGCTTGATCCCAAGAACCCGAATCACGCCATTCCTGGCGCTGTCTCGGCCAAAGAGATTGCATATGATTTTTCCGGGACAAAGTTCGCCAGCATGAGCACGGCGGACCAGACTTCGCTCGGAAATTTCCTTGCGGGATATGGGATCGGCGGAATGAAGTATGCAGGCACCTTCCTGTATGGCAAAAACGGCGTGCAACTCGGAGTGGCGCAGGCAGATTGGAAGAACGGCGTTCCTGTGTTCCATCAAGCGGTGATCGGCGGTGTGATCTATGCGTTCGGTAAAGCGGAAGGGGCTTTGGCCGGGACCGAGCAGTGGTACTCCGATACGGCAACTGGAAAAAATCTGGTAAAAAACACCGCAGCGCTTGATCCCAAGAACCCGAATCACGCGCTTCCGGGCGCTGTCTCGGCCCAAGAGCTTGCGTATGATTTTTCAGGGACCACATTCGCAAGTATGAGCACGGCGGACCAGACTTCGCTCGGGAATTTCCTCGTATCTGCCGGGATCAGTAAAATGAAGTTCGCCGGTACTTATTTGTTCGACAACCGAGGAACCCTTTTGGGAATGGCCTCGGCAGAATGGAAGAACGGTGTTCCCATATTCCATCAGGCAGTGATCAACGGTGTCGTGTACGCGTGGGGGAAGGCGGAAGGGGCTTTTTCCGGAATGGAGAAGTGGTACTCCGATGCTGCGACCGGGAAAAATGTGACGAAAAACACCGCAACGCTTGATCCCAAGAACCCGAATCACGCACTTCCGGGCGCTCTCTCGGCCAAAGAGATTGCGTATGATTTTTCGGGGACCAAGTTCGCGAGTATGAGCGAAGCCGACCAAAAGGCTCTGGGACAGTTCATGGCCTCCTACGGTATTGGCGGAATGAAGTTCGCCGGTACTTATTTGTTCGGTAAGGGGGGCACACTGCTCGGAATGGCGGCGGCGGAGTGGAAGAACGGCGTTCCCACATTACAGCAGGCTATGATCAAGGGTGTCGTGTACGCCTGGGGGAAAAAGGAAGGCGCCTTGATCGGCACGGAACAGTGGTATTCGGACACATCGACCGGCAAAAACGTAGCGAAGTATGTCGTGAGCCTTGATCCTAAAAAGAACGCGAGCCAGGCGCTTCCCGGCGGCGCAGTTTCCGTCCGGAAGCTCGAATATGATTTTTCAGGGACCAGGTTCGCGGGCATGAGCGAACTGGATCGGACGTCGCTGGGACAGTTCCTTGCGGCAAACGGGATCGGCGGAATGCGGTTCGCAGGAACCTACATGTATGATGCGAACGGCAAAGAGATCGGGATCGCGGCGGCGGCGTGGAGAAACGGAATTCCGACCTTCAGCGCAGCCTATACCTATGCTGACGGGAAAGTGTATGCGTGGGTGAGTGTTATGAGAGCTTACGTCACCGGAGACGCTTCGAAAATAACCAATAATCCCGGAAAGAACGGCGTCATTATAGATGCCGCCGGCTTTGCGGATCGCTGGGAAACCGCCGGAAGTTACAATCTCGGCAACACAGGATTTACGGGGCTGAACCCCGAAGAAATATCCGCCCTCGGCAGTTTTGTTGCTCAATACGGTCTCGGGAACTCCAATCTGAAGGTCGCGGGCTTGACGACCTTCTATTCGGGCAATAAGGCCGTCTGGACCGGCGTTCTGGATCTGCAAGCGGGCGAGACATTGCGACGAGCTTCAAAACTCCAATTAGATTTTGATAAAGCGCCTCTCTCCAGACCCGTCTTATTAGAGAACGGCAAAAGCGCTTCCCTGAATGTCGGAGGGATCACGGATGAACTCGTGGGAACGAAGGACCCCGATCTCAAGATCTTCATTAGCGGGAATGAAGTGGTCGGCGCTTACAAGGGACATACGAGCGCCATCGGGAATATTATTTTCTTCCAGACCACAGATCCTTCCCTCATGTTCCAGAGGGACCAGCAGTTCGGAGACAAAGTTCTTCTGCTTGTTAATACGACCACGAATACTGTTGTGGATGCCTGGACGGTCGGAACGAATGACTATTTCGGACGTGAGAATCCCAAGGACATCAGCGTTCCCAAAATCGGCGGTTTGTTCGGCGCCTTCCAGCAAAATGTTTTCGAAAGCTTCTTTGGTTCCGACAACATCAAGACCGCTGCTGATTTTTCGGACACCGTTCTTGTCGACCGGAGCGCCAAGACTCTGGACGCTGAGCGCATACGGATTTTCTTGAAAGACGGCCAATTGGTTGGACGGTCCGTCGGCGATCCTGTCGCGATGAACTCATGGCACTATATAAAAACCGGATCCCGCGAAGTGGAACGCATTGCTGTCGGCCAGTTGGGAGGAACTCTCAACATGGATGGGAATTATGCGGTTTTCAGAATACGCAATCTCGAAAGCGGGACCGTTTCGATCGTCGGCTACGACCTTAAAGAAGATCGTCTTATCCGGCCGACCGGACTGGCACCCGTCGACGTTAATCGTATCACCAAGGGATTCAAAGAGGCCAATCTCGACTGGAAAGCCGACAACTGGACCGCCCTGCAATTGGGAGACACTCTCTTGATTCTTTATCAGGGGACACTCTTCTATGAAGAGAATGCGCAGCAAGGGAACGCGATCCTTGGGGACGGGGTCAGGCTCGTCAGTTTCTTTAAGGGAGGATCCAAGTTCGAAACATCCGGCTGGTACATGCTTAAAGCGGACGGCGAGTTTTTGAAGGGCTGGTACGATGGTCACGATATCGTCCCCAGCAGTACTTTGAAAGTCGAAAGCTTCTTTGGCCGCTTTTTTATGGTCGACCTGCAGGCGAAGACCCTGGCCGCGTTTGACGGGGGTTCTAAGTTGGACTATAAATTTTCGGAAAATTTCCTGGTCCTGACCCACAAGGGCGGCACTATGGAGTTGGACGTTACTTACGCCCTCGGAAACCTGAAGACGCCGGTTCAGTATGCTCTATACGACGGTTCCTCTCGTAAGACAGCTCTTGACACTTGTGTTCCCTCAGCCGGCCGGACATGGAAGATTCGTAGCGACAATTATACAGCCGATTTTTCATTTGACACGAACGGCCGTCTTGCGGGCATTACGGAATCGAAGAGTATTTTCACCTGGCTTTTTACGGATCAGGGGGGCTTAAACAAAAA
>CAIJDY010000016.1 GCA_903819565.1 Candidatus Omnitrophota bacterium
CAACCCCGGGGGTTGGGCGGGTATCCAACCTCCGGGGTTGGAATGGTGATGGTCATCTGGAAGGGGACGGGCAGTCAACATTGCCTGTCCCCTTTATTTTTTTTAATGAGATTTTTCGGTGATCCGTTTTTGACTTCGGACATGTATAGGGCTTTGGTGCGTCACATTAAATGTGACCTTCGGCGGATGACTTAAAATTAACAACAATTAATTTTAAAACCTTTTCTTTATAAGTATAAAAACGTTTCTCCTTTTCTGTTCGGTGTATATTTGTGATTTTTTAGATGCATGTAATTGTTATAAGGAGTTCTAAGCAGTCTTTAAAAATTCTTAAAGTATTTTAATTGAAAATTGTAACCCATTTGAATATAACAAGTTACAAAAATATTTTTTTCGAACAAAAATTTGACAAATAGACTTTTCATGTGTATATTTCTAACGAGCTTTATAAGGGTTTATAATAAGTCTTGATAGAGCTGAAAAAAAACAAAAGATCATGACTCGAAAATTCGGTAGCGACTAACGAGGGGACGGCAATCCGATGATTAGTTGTCAGCATCCGACAATGAGAGCTTGGCTTCGGGTGATCGCATTCCTCACTTGTTTCGTTTTTACTTTTACAAGTGTGGTCTGGGATGGCGGCCAGAAGGCGTATGCCGCAGCCTCCAGCGCCGCAGCCCCGACCCCGGTCGAGAACCTCGAGCCTCTTTCTCCGCTGACCCTCGCCGAGCATCCCGATCTTCCCGAAGGTTTCGGAACGGTCAAAAACACTTTTAAGGGAACGGGCGACCAGCTGATCGTCGCCATCCAGGACGCCCACATCAACGAGGAAGCCCAGCGCAATATCGCGAACATCCTCCGCTATTATTCCGGCAAGTACCAGCTCGGCCTGGTCAGCCTCGAAGGCGCTTCGGGGGATCTTGATACCGAACTTTTTTCCTTTTTCCCGAACCAGGATGCCCGCCGTAGCGTCGCGGATTATTTCCTCCGCGAAGGGCGCCTTACCGGCCCCGAACACCTCGCGATCGTCGATCGTCCCGTCATGCAGCTATATGGCGTGGAAGATCCCGAACTTTATGAGCAGAACCGCAAAGCTTACGTCGACGCCCTTCAGTTCAAGGGACGCGACGAAGAGATTTTGGCCGCCCTGAACAAGGTCCTGGAATATATGACTCGCTTCGTGTTCTCGGAAGAGATCCGCGAGCTCATTCGCCGTCGCGCGACGTTCCAGGAAGGCGGCCGCGAATTGGTGGCTTACGTCAGGTTCCTGGCGGAAACGGCGAAGAAGCACGGCCTCAAGCCCGAGGATTATGAGGGGATGAATTCCCTGATCAAGCTCGTCGACCTCGAAAAGCAGATCGATTTCGAGAAAGCGGAAGCCGAGACCGACGCCCTGATCAACGACCTCAAGCGCCTGCTTTCCCGCGACAAACTTTCCAAGTTCCTCGTCAACACCGTCCACTACCGCATGAAGAAAATGAAGCGGGCGGCCTATTACGCCTATCTCGAAGAAGAGATCAAGGGCGTGAGCGTTACCCAGTCCGGTGGGGAAGACCTGAGCGTGAAATACGCGAACGTCCTTTCCTATATCCAGTACATGAAGCTCTACGACACCGTCGGCGTTTCTTTATTTGACGAGATCGAGGTCCTCGAGAAGGACGTCAAGAACAAGCTCTTCACGACCCCCGAAGAGGTCAAGCTGGACCACCTCCTCCGCGTCTACGACGTCATGAACAGGATGTTCGATTTCACGCTGACCAAGCAGGACGCCGAGTTCTATTACACGCATCAGGCCGATTTCAGGGCCGCGACATTTTTCAGTTTTCTCAAACCGCTCACCCAACAGTATCACTTCTCCCTAGGATTGCCGTCCCAGATGGAGATCCTTGATCAGGATTTGCCCCGCGTGGAGCGTTTCTATAAAGCGGCGCTCGAGCGCGACCAGGTCCTGATCGAGAGAGCGGTTGAGAAAACCCTTGCCACAGGGCAGAAGATCTCCGCCATCGTCGCAGGCGGGTTCCATACGCCCGGGATCGAGAAGTACCTTCAGGAGAAGGGGCTTTCATATATAGTGGTCGCCCCGCGCATTTCGAAGGCGATCGACAGGAAGAAAGAAAGTGCGCTCTATGACGCCGCGCTCCGCGAAACGCCGCTGGCCGTGGAAAAAGTCCTTTCGGAGGCCTACCTCCGGCCCGATACCGGCGTCCTCAACGACCCGCGCTACCAGTTGGCGGCTGAGCACATGATCAAGCCGGCGGGCGAGGAACTTTCAACGCTTGGCCGTTCGGAGCTCAGGTTGACCGTGATCGAGAGCGTTCAGGGGCAGGACAACGCGCAGAGGGCCGTCACGCTCGCGGGGATCAAGGATGAGCTCGATACGATCAAGCCTTCCAAGGGAGTGACGGATCTTGATGCTTTTGTTAAGCTGATGGTGTCCAACGGGGTTGTGGCTTCACTGCAGGGAAATCAAGTCGTTCTGCTGCCGTCGAATCTGCCCAACAAGGTTTATCTCATCTCCAAGGTCAGGGCAAAAGACTCCTCCGAAGTCAAATTTCCGCTTCAGCAGGGGCGGCGGACAACTTTCCAGTTTTCGCCTACCGAATTTTATGTTTCCGGCGTTGTCGACATCGACAAAGTGAACTTGACCCTGAAGCCGGATGAATTGTCCCGATTGAAACTTGCCGGGGCCTCCGGTTTGACGGGGCAACCTGTCGAGCTTGGCGGAGGCGTGGTGGCCGAGACCGGGAAGCTGCCTGATACGGCGCGGTCGGAAGTCCGGAAGCCTGCAACTCCGGCGCCCGTTGACACCAAAGAACAGGCCCGATATGACGCGAACCTTCAATCGTTCCTCGAAGCGGGTTACACCGTTCCGGCGAACGTTGACACGTCGAAGGTCACGGGGCTGAATCTTCCCGAGCAAGCCTTCAGGAAGCTATTACTTAACAGGAATTTCGAGGCGAAACTGAAAGCGGTCGAGGTTGTGGAATCGATCAAGCTGGAGGGCGTTCCGAACCTTTCGAATATCGTGGTCCTGCGGCTTTTGTCCAGGTCCAGCCCCGAAGCGATCAAAGAAAAGATCCCCGCGTTGAGAAAAGCGATCAGTGTGGGGGCGAAGATCGAGATCACCCCGGATACGGTGCTGCTCACGATGGAAGCGATCAACGCGCTGATCGCCGAACAGACCGAAGCGTCCAAACTGATAGCCGAAGGTCAAGCCGCCAAGGCCGAAGAAAAACCGGTCGTCACTTCTGCGGCGCCGACGGCACAGCCCGAAGTCGCGCCGGCCAAGCCGGTCCATAGCTTTAAAGCCATGCTCAAGAGCCCCAAGTTCTGGGTTGTCGCGCTCCTCGTCGGCGTCGGGTTCGTTTCCGGCTTCGCGTTTTTGACCCCGGCGATCGGAGCCATTCTGGCGTTGAGCGGCATTGCCAAGGCAAGCGCGGCGGTGGCGCTTTTCATGAGCCCGTTCGTGATCGTGGCCCTTTATACGGCGATCATCAGCGCTGCGGATAATCTTTTGCCGGAGCTGTTCGGATGGACCCGCCGTTTCAGTGCTTCCTATAATACAACCGTCGCGCGCGTCCTGGAAGGAAAGGGAACGCCGGAAGACGCGGCCATCGTGGGTTCTCCTAATCTGTGGATCTCCCGCGACGCTCTTATCGCTTATTTTACGCTTCGTCAGGTCGCTCCGACCGCTTTCGGCAAAGAGAATTGGAACGCAGTCTCCCGCTGGGACCTGCTCAAGGCGGCCCGGAAGAATCATCTGAGCGAGCAGAACCGTTTGAAGACCGCCGTGCGTGACGAGGTCAGCGAATACATGCACACGAGCGGATTTGACATCATGAAGAACGTCAAGGAAGAGATCAAAAATCGCGGCGGCAAAGGGATCTCCGCCAAGATCACCGGCGCGGTCGCCGGGGCGTGGCGCGCCATCGCTCAAAAAGGGAAATGGGGCGAAAAGTTCTGGGTGACGAGCCTCCTGCTGACCGTCAAGTCGGTCGTGATCGATCTTCCCGTGGAATTGATGCATTCCTTCTATTTAACGTTCGTTTACCCCGGCTTCTATCTTTTGATCCGCGGCGACAAGCTCCTGCCGCAGGGGATCAGCGCCAGCACCGCGAACAAAGCGGCGGACCTCGTCAAAGCTTCGCCTGCGCGGGCGGGGATCGCGGGCGCGATCGCGGACGCCGCGGCCGATACGGTTTGGAACCGCAATCATCTTTTCAAAGGCCAGCTCGAATTTATCGCCAAACGCGTTTACATGATGGCCGCCGGTCTTCTCACGGGCGTCCTCTCCGGCGCGGTCTTCGCGGCCGCCGGCGTTCATTTGACTTGGGCGCTCGTGCTTGTGAACCCGCCGCTCGCGCTCGCACTTTTGGCCGCGGGACTTCTCGGCACCGCGATCACGGCGTTCTTCATGAATGCTCCCAAAGCTTTCGTGCAGCAACAAAAGAAACTCGTTCTGAACAAGGCCACCCGGGAACTAACGGAGAAGGAGTTGGGTCTCACGGAAGAAGACGCGAAAGCCCTCATGGGACTGCTCCAGATCGCGTACTCCGGAAAAGCCGGGCAAAAGGGGATCGACTTTGAAAGGGTCCAGGAAGCGGCGCTTAAGGTTCTAGCGAACAATCCGGCCGCGGCCGCGATCGTTGCCCGCTACATGGGCGCGGCGATCCGTAATAATTATCTGAACAACGAAGATTCGCTCGAAGCCGCGGTCCTGATGGACCGGTTCGTGCCGGCGGCCGATCAGATCAAATACCGTCCGAACCCGGTCTCGAAGATCTGGATGGTCGGCGGGATCTGGGGATTCGTTGCCATGAATACGCTGGGCTCCGGCCGTGAAGCCCTCGCCATGACGCTTTCTTCGCTGGAGTTCTGGATGGGCGTCGCAAAGTCAGCGTTCAGCATGTACGCCATCGTGCCGCTCGAAGTCGACCTCATGATCGGCGTGGGCCACACCCTCGACAGCGGCGTCAATTTCGTGGCGGACCACACCGGCGTCAAAGATTTTTATACGGACCACCTGATGCCCGCGGAGAACCAGGCGATCGTGGACGCGACTGGCCACGCGGAGTACGCGGACCAGAAGATCCTCGCGGCCACACACGCGATCAAGAGCGGGAACGGCGTCGTTTCGCTGAATGAGTTGCCGGTCTTTGATTTTTTGAAGAGCCACGACACGTGGATGAAGATTCACCAGCTTGACGCGGCGGATCCGTCCGGCGCGAGCGCTGCGGATTTCGTCCAGCACGGGATCACCGATGCGGCATCCCGCCTGAGATTTTTCGGTGACGGCATTAATCTTGTCGAAGTGTACGGGATGGGTCTCGGGCAGCAGGTCAAGGGCGCGGTTGAAGGCGCCCAGGACCGTCACACCGCCGAGCTCGCCGGGATCGAGCGGCAGGCGGGGATGTTACTCGCCCATCGGGAATCGGAAGGGCGGACAGGCGGGATCACACGCGCGCCGATCGCTAAGGCACCGCTTCCAGCCGGCCCATCGATCAAAGTTCAGCAGGCGTCGATGTTCGGCGGTTTTTCCGAGCTGTTCGGAAAAGCCGTAGACGGTATCCAGTCATTCTTCGCGCCGAAGACGGAATTTCTGACGCGCCCGCCCGTCGAAAAAAAATCAGACATGATAGCCGTTGTATCCCCGGAGAAAGCTACGGTCCTTGAAACGAAGGAATCGGTTCAGCCCGTTATTTCAGAGTCAAAGGAATTCAATAAACCTTCGATCTCGGGAACGAAAGAATCCGGGGAGAAGGAGAGCGTTTCCGAGGCCTCGGGGGTCTCGGCGGAAATGGAGCCGGTGGTTGCGCTGCAAGATGCCGTTGATGATGCTACGAAGGAACTCACGGCCTCCGGCGGGAAGCCTCCGACGTCCCTCCAGGTCGGCCGCTGGATCATGACCCACAAAGAGAAATATCCCGGGGTGATCATAAAATTTCAGCAAACGGTGCTCAAGGATTCCGAGCTTCAGCTTGTCCTGAAAGGGATGCCCGGACCCAAGTACGCCGGCCAGCTGAGGGACAATCAGGATCTGAAGCCGGTTTTTAAAGCGGATGACGGTGTTTTCGGACCCAATACGGCGGCGGCATTGTGGTTGGTCACTTCCGGCACCGAGGCGATCGGCACTCTCAACTCCCGGGGGATCAAGCTTTTGACGACCACGGACGGGATGAACGGGATCATAACGAACATGGCGCCGCCCTTCTATAAGGCCGTGCCCGACACCATCCGTGACCTCACCAAGGAGCAGGAAAAACCGGTTCAGGACAAGACGCCGAAGGTCTTGGTGGATTTTGACGCGAAGGCCAAGAGCCTGCTGGACGGGTTCAACGTGCCCGAGTCCGAGCGGGCGAAAGTCATGCCCGACGTTCTCGCGGTCCGTCAGTTGCTGCTATCAGGCATCATCAGTCTGAAGCAAGCGGAGAAACAGGTCCGCACGGGGCTCGAGGTCAAGGGCTACAAAGCCTTGTCGAAATCAGCGCTGGCGAAAGCGGCTCTGGAAAAGGCTCAGGCTGAAGCGGAAAAAGCAAAAGCTGAAGCGGAAAAGGCCAAGGCCGAAGCGGAAAAGGCAAAAGCCGAAGCGGAAAAGGCAAAAGCTGAGGCGGAGAAGGCAAAAGCCGAAGCGGAGAAGACCAAGGCCGATGCGGATAAGGCTACCGCGGACAAGATCAAAGCGGATGCGGATAAACTCGCCGCGGACAAGGCGAAAGTTGACGCGGACAAAGCGAAGGCTGATGCGGATAAGGCCATTGCTGACAAGGCAAAAGTCGATGCGGAAAAGGCCCTCGCGGACAAGGCGAAAGCCGACGCGGACAAGGCAAAAGCGGATGCGGAAAAAGCCCTCGCGGACAAGGCAAAAGTCGATGCGGAAAAGGCCCTCGCGGACAAGGCAAAAGCGGATGCGGAAAAAGCCTTCGCGGACAAGGCAAAAGCCGATGCCGATCAGGCCAAGGCTGACGCGGATAAGGCAGTTG
>CAIJDY010000017.1 GCA_903819565.1 Candidatus Omnitrophota bacterium
ATCGATCAGCTGGATGCGCTCCCCGGGATCGGTGATCCGCCCGAATCCGCTCCCCTCGAACAATTTCACGAACGTGAGCTCGGTCTGGTCGTTAAAGTTTCCCTTAACAAATTGCGCTTTTTCGAACGCCGCTATCTTTTGCTTGAGCGCCTCTTTTTGCGCCTCATCCCTGATCGCTTTAAACCAGGCATAGTCGTCCAGCTTGAGACGCAGCTCACGGGGCATTTCCCCCGAAGGCGGCTGAGCGGTGCCTGAGCGCGCCTCGGAGCGGGCATTCGCAGACTGGAGTCCGGAGACCGGAGTCCGGAGATCCGCCGCGCTCTCAGCGGCCGATTTCCCGAACCACAGATCTCCCGATGCGGTGTCCGGCTCCGTTGACGGTTTCTTAACTTCCGTCCCCGCGCGCCCTTTGACCTGCCCGGCACGATTAACGATCGCGCGGAACGCTATTGCGGCCGCGGCGGTCTTGGCCTGTTCGTCTCCGGCATGATCGACCGCGACTTTATCAAAATCACCCAGGATCCTGGACAATTCAGGGTCCGGCTTGCCCTCTCGATCAAAAAGCTCCGCGAGGGAGTCAAGGAATCGGGACAAGCTGAAATCATGATCGGTGCCGGTCCATAGCTTCACGGTCACCCGGATGATCTCCATGATCCGGTCTCGTGCCTGGGCATCCCTAATGTCCGCGAAGTTTTTTGAGTTGTAGGTTTGGCTTAAAAAAATGTTCCCAAAAACCTCGTAGGTATTTAAATTGAGCCCCATCTTAGGATATTTCAGAATTTCTTTTTCGATCGCGATCACTTGATCCAGGAAGCGCGACCACTCCGGAAAGAGCGCCGAGGGATCCAAAACGTCATGCTTCCACATGCCCAACATGTACTGAACCGCCGTATAAGCGTACAGTTCCCGCGGGATCTCTTCGATGACTTTTTCGATCTTGTCCATCATCGCGATCATCGTTTCGGGATCTTTTACGCGGTTAAAGTGCCTGCCTTCAAACATCACCTCCAATACGACCAGGGAGTACGCCCTGTACGATATAATATTGCCATCCAAAACCTTTGTCGCGATGCTCCCGACAACGTCTAAAAACTTACCGTACACACGTGCCCTCTGCCCGGCATCTTTAACAGCCGCGAACCCCTTCGCGGAAATCAGCGCCGCAAAAGCGGCGAGACCTTTTTCGACCAGGCTAGCGCCGTGCTCAGTATCGGCCGCTACGGACGATCGAGGGACCTTCCTCAAAGTCTCCAGGATCCGCTCCTTCTCGCCTGCTTCCATCGTCACGAACTCATCCCAATTCAGCGACTTCAGAAGCGATTCCATGACACCACGATACATCTCTTGTTTTCCCGAACAGATGACGACCTCTTTAAGGATCTCCAGGATCAGGATCCGCTCCTCCGGCCCCGTAACTTTTGAAAATATTTTTTGGGTGGTGTCCTGAAGCGCGCCAATATTGCTTTCCCCCGCAGGGACGGCTGCCGGGAAATGTGAAATAATGTCATAGATCAGGCTGATAGAGCTGTCCTGGTCCGCTTTGTCGATTTCCGAAGCCCACGAGAACGTTTCATTGAACGCCCTCCGCGTATCGGCCGTGATGCGGGGATCAACGATGGGTCCCCGAACTTCGGAACGGGCGGCGACGGGTTCGGGGCTGACCGCTCCCACGCCGGTTGTTTGCATCCAAAGGTCCGTGCCGCCAGGTCCCGGCCTGGGTTCCTTGGCTGGCGTCCCCTTGCGTCCCTGGAGTTGTGCGGCGCGATTAATGAGCGCGTTATAAGCTGTTTTCCCTGCAGCGGTTTTTGTTTGTACGTCAGCGGTCCCCCTGATCACTTCCGAAAATTTCCCGAGAATTTGCTTCAATTCCTCATGCCCCGCGATAAGTTTAAGCGCGTTGCTAAGATCATCCAATTGTAACCCGGGTTGCGGCTCGGCCCAACGCACGGCCTGCCGTACAAGTTCCAAAAGCCCCACTTTTTCCACCGGGCCTGTGATCCTCCCAAATCCTTTTCCATCAAGCAAGCCCTGGAATGAAAAATATACCTGCCAAGTACCCTGTAATGAATATC
>CAIJDY010000018.1 GCA_903819565.1 Candidatus Omnitrophota bacterium
ATCACTTCCCTGCTATTTTTTTTCTTATCCTTATTCGACTCATCATCGTCGGAAGAATCGACAAGGTCTTTCACCGCCCACTTGTAAACGACAGGCATGAGGTATTCGCGGATGAGAATGCCCTGTTCGATCGCAAGGTTCTCGATCATGGTCTCGGAAGGATTCCCGTCGAAATCGTATTCCCCCAGATCATCCTGTTTCACCGGCAACAAAGAGAATATGCCGCGGGCCCGCTTTTCCTTCGGCGGGTCCACGACATCTTGGAGGCGGAGACCGCCGAAATAGCCGGACTTCAGCAACCTTTCCATATCGGCCCGGAGTTCCGGGTCCCTTTCTTCAAAAGCCTCGAGAAACTTTTCGATGATCTCGGGCGCGTTGGCATCCGATCCCCTCTTACCAAGATACAGAAAGAAATTTATGATCGCGGTACTGTAGGCCAGTTGCAGCACGTTCCCTTCCCGATCCTTTTGACGGAAAATGAAATTTTCCACTAGCTCATCCGCGTTCTCGAATCCACCGAACACCACCTCGTCATTGGTCGCACGTAGCGGCGCGGCGGCTCCGCCGAAGAGGAAACGCGCCCAGCTTTCGATGCGCCCGTCCTCCAAAGTATTAAACACGCGGCTTTCGATCCCGTGTTCGTCGAAAAACTCCCAAAAAAGAGACGTATAGCGGGTCCCGATGCGGTGCATGGCTTCGTGGATCCCCACCCCTATAAGGGCGTTCAAACTCAACCGTTCGATGTCCCCTTTGTCATAGGTCAGGACCCGCGCGCTCGGGTTCCACGACCAATGGTCTCCCTCCGCCAGCTGAATGTCCGCCTTCGCGGTAATGATGGAAAAGGTCTCCTCGTAGAGCTTCTTTTTCTCCTCGGTCGATCTTTTCTCCCACTCCACTTTGGCCGGCAGATCGACTGAAGAGTACCCCTTGGGCTTTGCCATGGCGACCGAACGTCCCAGGCTCGACACCGGCTTTGCCGCTTCAATCACGATGCCCCCCTCAATGCTGTCCCTTTTGTGGCCCTGGGACTGCTCATACCCGGCACGTTCCGCGATCCTCCTTCGTGCGAGGTCCTCCTCGAGAATGCCCAGAGCGTCTTCCTTTTCCTCCGGCACGCCGCGCTCCATCAGGCCGTTCACCAGGTCACGAATGCCGCCGAGCGCCATACGGTATTGTTCCGCTTTCGAGCGCTCGCTCCGTACCCAGACCTCGCGGAAACGGCTTCTGAGGGCCGGTGAAAGAGGGATGCGTCCCGCGTTCTTGCCGGTGCGGCCTTCGGTAGGATTCATCGTCGCGAAAAGCCGGAAATTCCGGTGGATCTTCACCTGCACCTTGCGGCCCTGGATCGTCAGCGTCCCGCGGTCGAAATATTCGTTCAGGATCTCGATCACGCCGCTTTCCGCCATGTTCAGTTCTTCCAGCACGAGCGCCGCGCCTTCTTCCATGGCCCGGACCAGGATGCCCTTCCGGAACTCAAACGCGCCCGTGTCTTCGTTCAGGATGAACTCCCCGACCAGGGATTCCACCGTGGCGGCGCCCAGAGCGACCGAGATGTACGGCCAGTTCAGCTCCCGGGCCATGTTCGCGATCTCTTCCGTTTTCCCGCCGCCGGACTGCCCCACTTCGAGGACCGGCCGGGACTTGTGGATGATGATCCGGTTGCCTTCGGTATCTTCCGTCTGGAAATCGCCCCCGTCGCGGAACCCTTTCAGGATCTGCATCCTGGCGATCTGCGTGGATTTGAGCTCGACGAGCTTCTCGACCCTTTCGGCCTGGCTGTAAAAATGCTTCCGGAGAAGTTCCTTTTGATATTTCCCTTCCGGGTCCGCGCCCTTCAGTTTTTGAGCGGCCCAGTTTTGCGCTTCTTCGCGAAGCGCGTCCTTGAAGTTCCCTCCGCCCGACGCCTTCCACCGCTGCTCCGCGGCCGTATGCAGTTCTTTCATGATGTAATCTTCCGCGACCGGCGTCAGGGCTTCGCCGTTGGGCCCCCGCAGCATGCCGCTCTCGATGTCCGCGTTCAGCTCCCGGAGAAAACCTTCGAGCATCTCGGACGCCGACAATTTGGCGACGCGAACGCCCCCGAGTTCCACCCATTCCGTCTCGCCCTCGCGGGTCACCTTCACCTTCTGAAAATCCTTGAAAAGCGGCTCGCCGTCGGGATACCACGGGTTGGATGCTTTCCCCGTTGCCGCAGAAACGAGTTTCAATACCTGTTCGGTGGCCCTGCGGTTCCCCGCCCGCGACCTGTCCAGGATCCCCTGAAGGATCTCTTTGGCGTCGTTCTTTGTTTCGTCCACGCTAAGACCCAACGTTTGGACCGCCTTCGTCAGGGATTTTTCGTTCTCCTTCGCGATCATTTTTCCCAGAATTCCGTATTCCTCCGCGAGCAGGTACCTGTGAAAAAGCCCTTTCACGAGCGAGAGGTTGTTCTTGGCCGCGTCCTCTTCCGTGGATTGGCTCAGGAGCCCGGCATATTCCACGTACGCTTCGATCCAGAGGCACTCTTCCAGCGTACGGCTCGGCTCCGCCTTCTTCCTTTTCATGGCATCGGTGACGATCCGCTCGAGGTTGCGCAGCGTAAAACGGTAGGTATTATCCAGATTGAACCCGTCGAACTTCCGCTCAAGGGACTGTTCGTGAATGTCCGTCTGGAGGGCCACGATCGATTCCACGGCTTTCTTCGTCACGCCGTTCCCCTCGAGCCCGGCGCCTTCCCACAGGATCTGGACCATTTCTTCCGCGGTCATCTCGGGGATCACGTGCATCTCGAAACGGTTCATAAAAGCTTCGCTCATGCGGTTACGCCCCGAATAGGTAAAAGGATTTCCGCTCGTCACGAGCTGGAACCCCTCGCCGGGATAGATCCGTTCGCCCTGATACTCCATGTACCCGAGCGTGAGGATCTGATAAAGGATGCCGATCGCCTCTTCATTGGCGAGGTTCACTTCATCGAGCAGCACGATCTGTCCCGGGATCCCCTTGTCCCGGTTGCCGACGGCCTCGAGGAACATCCCGGTCTGGTGCGCGAGATCGATGCCTGCGGTTCCGTTCTGGATCAGGACGGCGACCTTTTGCATGAGCTCGACCGCGCGCGGGCTGCCGCGGCTCGCCCCCTGGATGAGGAACTGCTCGAGGAACCGCATGTGAAGTTCCTTCCCGGACAGCGGATCGGCCTCCTGGATCCCCAGGTAGCGGCGAAGGTCCGCGTCTTCAAGCTTCAATGAGCGAAGGGCCTGACGGATCTTCGAATAATTCTGTTTGCGAATGTTCTCACGGAGGACCTCGACGCTTTCCGCGAAGCTCAGCTTCACCTCGAGAGGATAGTAAGTCCCCAGGAGATCGTGCTCGTCCGTCCGCTGGTTGGTCTGGATGCGCGTGAATTTTCTCCGGAAAATGTAGGCGGCGATCTCCACCATGGTCGATTTCCCGCCGCTGGTCTCGCCGAAGAGCATGACGGGATTGAACGTCCTGCTGAAATTGCCGTCCCGGCTCATGGCTTCGATGAGAAAACCCATCTGCTCTTTAGCGGTAGGAGTCAGCGTAAACTTTTTCTTTTTGAGGAGCGCGGCCGGGACCCGGGCCACTTCTTTGGTTCCGCGACGGACGATGTAGTCCCCGCCGGCAAGTTCCCAGGAGTATTCGACCTTCGACATGTCGAGACCTTTGAGGACCTCCCGCTGTACGAGCTGACGGTCTTCGGCACTATTCAGCCGGAGGTAATAGATGCGTTTGACCGCGTACCGCAGCGCCTCAGCCTCGGGGACCCCGCGGCCCATGTCCTGGACCATGATGTCCGCGATCTTTTCCATGTCGCGGAGGCTGGTGTAATACCCCTCGTTATTCTCTTTCCCGATCGCGTGATAATTTTTCTCATTGTCGTAAAAACCTTCCACGTATCTCTGAAAGCTCCCGTAGATCGAATAAAGCTTGTTGATCGTCGCGCCGGAGACCTCGACGTTCTTGTTCGTGAATTTCTTCTGGATGATCCGCTTGGTCTCCTCGGGAGTTTTGATGTGCGGCACCCAAACCTCTTTGAACCGGCTTCGCAAGGCCGGTGAAAATCCGACGCGGCCGCCGCTCGCCCCGGTCACGCCCATCTCGGGGTTCATCGTCGCGAAAAGCCGGAAATCCTCGTGGATCTTGACCTTTTTCCCGGTCATCGGGTTCGTAAACGTTCCCTCGTCAAAATACTCGTTCAGGATCTCCACGAGACCTGAAGTCGCCATGTTGGCCTCTTCAAGGACGAAGACGGCGCCGTCCTCCATCGCGCGGACGAGCTCGCCGACCATATACCGGAAGATCTTTGTTTCTTTGTCCCTTTCATAGCCGCCGATGAGCCGCTCCAGGGAGGCGTTCCCGAGCGATACGGACCGGTACTTCCAGCCCAGGCGCCGGCAAAGGTCGCCGATCAGTTCGGTTTTTCCGCCGCCGGACTGCCCGATCTCCAGCACGGGGCTCCGGCGATCCAAAAGTCCCTTGAGAATGGCCATGCGGATCAGATTCGTCACGGGACCGCTTTCGAGTTCCGCGATAACATTGGCTTCGGCGGACGGCCCCTTCCCGTCATAATCGCGCGCTTCGATCTCAAAGCCGCCGACGCGCACGACATTCCTCCCTTGGGCATTCCTGGTCTCGCTGAACGAAAGGTCGATCTGGTCAGGTTTGAAGAAAGGGAAATAATCGCCGAGATTGAAAAGCTGGCGGAGTTTCGCGACTTCGGCATCGCTGCGGCCCAGCACACCGAGGTACTCCAAATAGGCCTGCTGGATGATCACTTCCGACGGCGGCGAACTGTCGCAGCGCCGCAGGACCTCCTCGGCACCTCTCATGATCCGTTTCAGGTCCCGGAGCGTGAACAGATACCCTTGGGTCTTGTCCCCGCCCACCGATGGAAATAGGCCGTGCTCGATCGCGAGATTGATCTCCCGCTGGAAATTGGCAAGCTTCAGGAGGGTTTCCTGGAGCCGTTTGTCGCTCTTAAAAGCCGCTTTTTTCGCGTTCTCGCCGCCGATGATCTCGGCCATTTCTTCGGGAGTCATGTTCCGGAGGTATTGGATCTCAAAACGGTTCATGAGCGCCTCGCTCAGCGGATTGCGGCCCCCGTAGGTCTGGGGGTTGGCGGTCGCGACCAGTTTGAACCCGGCGGGAGGATAGATCTTCTCCACGCGCGGCCGCTTCCGGCCGTTCTCGTCGACGGCATCCTTATTGTAATATTCGACGAACCCCAGCGTCAGGAACTGGTAAAGGACCGCGATGGATTCCTCACCGGCGATGTTCACTTCATCCAGCACGACGAAATCACCGCGCTTGACGGCCGCGAGGAAACGTCCTTCGCGGAATTCCATTTCCACGCTCATGGCGCCGTTCTTCACAAGATAGGCGATCACTTTGAGACGCCGGACCGCCTCCTGGGCCGCCTCGGGTTCCGTTCCTCCGGAGGTCGCCTGCCGCAGATAGTCCAGAAGTTCACTGCGGACCTCTATTTCTTCGGCTTCAAGTTTCCGGGTGACCGCGTCCAGGTCCTTCAGATCCTCCGTCCCGCCGTCCGCCACATGGCCCCTTCGAAGGATCTTCAGGGCTTTCTTGATCTTGACCCACTCGTTCTCCTCCATCGCGTTCTGCACCACGCGGACCGCTTCCTCGAGATCGATCACCATCTCCCGGGGTTCGTAGGACCCGAAAAGGTCCAGCTCGTCCGTGCGTTCATTAAATTGGATGCGGGTGTATCCCTGGCCCAGGATCACGGCCGCCAGATATTTCGCGATCGAAGTCTTCCCGCCCGCCGTTTCTCCGAGCAGCAGGACGGGATTGAACTTTCCGTCCCGAACGGCCTCCTCATCCATCGCCACGGCTTCCATGAGGGCAAGCAGATTGTCGAGAGTATGCGCATTCTCAACCAGCGTGGCGGCATCCAGCACCTGCTTCAACTGGCTTTGAACTTTGGCTTCCAGCGCAGGGCCGGAAAGGTTCGGCTCGAGCTCAAGCACTTCGCGGCGCACGGTATCTTCCATTTTCGAGGAGCGGCTTCCGATATCAAAACGTGCCACGAGATTTTTCCCGTCATACGCTTCGATGAAACGGCCGTCCGCGGTCTTCACATACGAAGGTTTCCGGATCTCGCCGGACGCGATTTTCTCCTCGGCGATCAGTTTTTTGACGGCGTCCGCATCGTCCTCTTTGCTCATTTTCGCGAGATAGACGCGGCGCACCGCTCGGGCCAGTGCCATTTCCTCGCTCATTTGACCGGTCTTCATGAGATAATTCATAATGCGGACGATTCGCGTGAGGTCGCGAAGGCTTGTGTAATAGGCCGCTTCAGGCCGGTAGCGGAAGGCCTCCTGGTAGACATGATAAAACTTCAGGATCTTTTCAAACGTCGCGGCTCTCAAGCGGATCCCCTTTTGTGCGAACCGCCCTTCAAGGATCTGGCGCATTTCCGCGTCCGTTTTTTCATGAGGCACCCAGACTTCGCGGAAGCGGTTGCGGAGCGCCGGCGAAAGGCTGACGCGCCCTGTGTTCTGTCCCGTGACGCCCTGGACGGGGTTCATCGTCCCGAAAAGCCGGAAATTAGGGTCCACTTTCACGGCCTGCAGCGTGAACGGGTTCATAAAAGTCCCTTCATCAAAATACTCGTTCAGGATCTCGAGGACGCCGGACTTCGCCATGTTCAGCTCTTCAAGCACCAGGACCGAGCCCTCCTCCATGGCCTTGACAAGGATCCCCGGCCGGTAAACGAAGCGCTTTTCCTGAGGGTTCCACTCCATGGTCCCCAGAAGACTCTCCAGCGTCGCGTCCCCGAGCGACACGGTGGTGTATTTCCAGCCGAGCCGCTGGACGAGGTCGCCGATCATTTCCGTTTTTCCGCCGCCGGACTGCCCGACGTTCAAGAGGGGCTCGTTCAGAAGCAGCGCCTTGAGGACCTGCAGCTGGTTGAATTTCGTTGATTCCGTTTCGATCAGCTCCTCGATCAGCCGCCGTTCCTGAAGCGTTTTGCCGGTCAGGATCAAGCCGTCGATCCGGACCGTGTGCGTCGCCCGGTCATATTCAAAACCGATCATTTGGAACCACTTCGCGACCAGTTCGTCGAAAGCCTGGTGGGCGTTCTCGGGCTGAGTGCTCTCTCGGATCGCTGTCTTACCGGCGTCGGGCCCAGTACCGGGAACCATGCGCTGCTTTTGAAGCTCCGGCATCTCGAGGAAGAAATCCCCCATGACGACACAGAAAATATTGCGGAGCACTTTATAAGCGGGGTCCGTTTTGAGGGCTTCGGGCTGGTTCAGGACATAGACATCGGAGCGCATGACGACGCCCGCGTATTCGATAAAGGCCTCCCGGAGCCAGGTGTCCAGACTCAGACGCTGCCCCTGCCGTTTTCGCTCTTTCAGCGTGCGGTAAATATTGAAATAATTCCGGATCGTGAACACGTAGTCGGCGTCGGCACCCATCCCCGGCAGCCTGCCGTTCCGGAGCGCCCCGTTCAGCTTGTCCTGGACCCGGGCGATCAAAACCAGCTGTTCGCGTGTCACGCCGGTCTCTTTGACCAGGATCTCGTCCGTTCTTTTCAGGAACTCCGCCGGCGTTTCCCCGTCTTTCATCCTGAAATCCGCCGCGCCGTAACTGCCGGACGCGATCAGGTCTTTGCGGATCTTCCCTTCGAGGATCTCGGTCATCTCTTCGTCCGTCATAGAGTCGATGTAAATGACCTCGAAGCGGTTCATAAAAGCTTCGCTCATGCGGTTGCGGCCGCCGTAACTCGAAGGATTGGCGGTCGCGAGCACGCGGACTTTTTTGCCCGCGGCCGGTTCGATCACCTTGCCGCCGTACTGGAGATAGCCCATCGTGAGCAATTGATAGAGCACGCCGAGCATTTCCTCGTTCGCCAGGTTCACTTCGTCGAGGAGGATCAGGTCGCCGCGCTCGTACGCCTCCAGAAACCGCCCTTTCTTGTAATGGAGCCCGACCTCGTGGTTCAGCATATAGGCCATGGCGCTGACAAGCTGGATCCGTTCTTTTTTCTGTTTGTCCAGACCCGGGGCGTTCTCCATCGCCACAAGGCTTGAAGCCTCGGCCAGAATATTTTCGACCCGGGCACGAACGCGTTTTTGAATGGCGAGTCGCTGGGCCTCGGACGCCGCCAGTCCCTCCTGCCCCTCCAGAATGCCCTGACGCTCTTCTTCCGTAAAAAAGGCCGTCCAGAATTTTCCTTCGGAATTGGTCAGCAGACGGCTCAAAATGTCCTCAAGCGCGTTGAATTCTCCCCGGTCCAGCGCTTCACGCACGCGGGCGATCGCGTCTTTAAGGTCCATCTTGATCTCATGGGGCTGAAAGGAGCCGTAGAGGTCGAACTCATCGGTCCGTTCGTTGATCTGGATGCGGGTGTAGCCCACTTTCAGGACCTTCGCGGCGATGCGGGCGATCGTGCTTTTCCCTCCGGCCGTAGTCCCGAATTCCAGCACGGGGTTGAATTTTTCTCCGTCCTGGACTTCCATCGACTCCAGGACGATGGCCAGGTTGCGGCGCGTAGTCGCGTTGAAAATGATCTCGGGATCGATGTCCTCGGCCGTGAGCGGCGCGGAAAGCGGCACGCGCATCGCCACGCGCGGTTCGCCCACCTCGATCTCTTCGATCACCACGCTCCATTCCCCGTCCGCGTTCTTCACCCGCTTCTGGATCTGCCGGGGCTTGCGGCGCTCGGTGATCACGATCTCCGAACTTCCAACCTCATAGCCCTTGATGTCGTAGATAAATTCCAGTTCATCGCTGGGGTGGATGATGCGGTGCGAGATCATGAGACTCCGAACCCGCCCGCGGTCGTCGGGACTCAGCCGGCTGAAATAGCGGCGCCGGATCGCCTGCGCGACGGCCTCCTTGATGTCCACGCCGTTCGCGAAATTGCGTTTGACGATCGCGAGGGTCTTCTTGAGGTCCCGCAAGCTCACGAAATAGGTTTCGTTATTGACCGCGCCGATCTCGCCGGACATTACCAGCTTCTCGAAATCGTAATGGAAATTGACGACCCGGACGAAGTAACTGAAGGTCCGGAGGAGCTTGTTCAGGTCATCCAATGTCTCGCCGGCCTCGACGCTGTAAAGATCAAAAACTTCCTCGATAAGCCCGGCCGTGCCTTCCTTGCCCGAACGCGCGATGTTGGCGATGATCTCGAGCAGGCGGCCTTCGGCATCGCTTCCGCGCTCGATGCGGTACCGCTGCATCAATTTTTCGAAGGGGATCTGCTCGAACCCCACCTCTCCAACCTCGGCCAGGATCAGGCCGATCTGTTTGAAGCGCTGGACGTTGCCGTTGATCAGGCGCGAGTAAGTGTCCCCGACGTTGGGATCCTGCCCGATAAGCTTCTTGATGATGGGCTGGAAGCGCTCCTTGGCGGTCATGGCGATGCTCGCCATGGCGTCCAGGACCTCGAGCTCATCGGCGCCGTTCAGGATCTTCCGCATCATGGGCAGGCCCTTGGGGATGAACCGTTCCAGGTAATAGCGCACCCGCCCGTCCGCGTCCTGGTTTCCCTCGACGATGTTCTTGTCCTCATTCAGCATGATCGTCACAAGATGATAGAGCGCCGGGAATCCCCTGCCGATCAGCGCCTTGGCCCCCGGGTCCTGGAGGATCATGCGGAGGTCGTCCTGATAAAGGCCGCTGACCGTATTGTCATCGTACTTTTCCTTATTCCCGTTCTTGGACGTGTATTCGCGGCCATGGAAGCGAAGGTGGTACGCCCTGATAATGTTCCCCAAAACCATGATGTTCTCGCATTCTTCCGGCGAAAACTCCAACGGGGCCTGAATGGACCAGTCCTTAAGCAGGGCCACAAGGTTCTGGTTCGGATTCAGCGAGAATAGCGACTTGGACATCTCGGGACGTTCGCGAAGGACATAATTCAAAAGAAAACTGCTGAACCAGGTGTGATAATAAACTTCCTTTGCCCCCGCGAAATAGTCCCTGAGTTTGAAATAGGTCTGGACCTTCAAGACCAGCAGGCGCAGAACGGGATCGTCGACGTATTCCGTATCCAGGTCCAGGAACGGCTTCAACGCGAACTTCATTCCTTTGCCTTCGAGGATCTTGTCGTCGATCAGACCGTCTTTCTCATAAGTCATGAAAAAATCCGCCGACAAGGTCTTGAAAATAAGGAGCGTCGCAAGATTAGCCGTTAAATTCATCCGCGCCGACGGGTCGCGTTCCTTTTCCGCGATCCGGTCGAGCAGCTTCGAATAAACGCTCCCCAGGGTCTCTTCCGTCGTGACCGGTTTCTTTTCGTCCGGCTTTTCCGGCTGCTCCATCTTCAGCTTTTCTTTTTCCTGCATTTTTAAAAGCTTCCCCCACTCGGCCGCAAGGCCCATCCCCGTGAGTTTGGACACCACGTCCCGCTCCAAGGCTTGAAGCTTCGACGGGATCGCGCCGCGCAGTTCTGCACGGCGGACTTCCTGAGAAGCCGGCTGCGCAGTGCTTGAATAGGGATTCAAGCGCACTTCCGAACGGGTCGACGACCTAACCCACAGATCCTCGGCGCCCTCTTGGCCCGCCGGCGGTTTTGGGGCCTCTTCACCCTTACGGGCGAGACCTTGTACCGCCAACTGACCAATCCGCATGAGCGTATCTTCCACCGCTATTTTTGCCTGGTCGCCCGCCCTCGCCTCGATCTGCGGCAATGAATTATCAAGAATGACCTCGATCTCAGTGAAATCCGAGAGACCCTTCAGCGATCTGCTCAGCTCCATTAGTTTGCTACCGCCATCCGCTTGATTCGCTCTCAGCGTCAGCCTCGCAAACTCCAATACCTTCATGATCGCGCTAAATCTCTTGATCCCGTTGAACCCGGGATCTTTCAGCAATTCTCCGAGGCACCGGTACGCGATCGTGGCAGAGTCAGGGTCCATGGCATATCCGGGGATCCCTCGAGTGAGCTCCTCGAACTTGTCCAATACCTGCATCCGCTCCTCGGCGTCCGTGATCCGGTTGAATGCGTCACCGCCCAAAAGCCGCCCGAGGGCCTTGAGCGCCTCCCACCCGTCTTCGTCCGGATACCCCGGGAAATCCTTTACGATCTCGGAAAATTTATTGAAAACCCGCTTCCGTTCCGCCGCGCTCGCAATGCTATTGAAGCTGTTTCCCCGGAGCAATTCCCAAAGGGCAAGAAATACCCAACGACGGTCTTCCGGTGCAAACTGGAAAGATTCATTCATGATCCTCAGAAATTCGCCGACGGCTGCCAACCTGTCAGCGGGGCCGGTGATGCCAGCATAACCTTTTCCTTCGAGTAGCGTCTTGAATCCAAAAAATACCCAGCTTAAAGTTCCCGTGACATCCCCGGAAACTTTGTCCGCAAGCGTCAGAAATTTACTGATCACCTCCCGTCTTTGCGACGGATCCTCGATCTTCCCAAGGTCCTCTCCCGTGATCAGGTCAATAAATGCTTTCTTTTCCGAACCAGTGGACAAAGCATCGGGGTGTTCAAAACGGTTTGCAATCCGCGCAATCATGCCTGCTAATTCTGCCTTGGGCTCCCCGTCGGCGATCCCTGTAAACCACGCGTATTTTTCGAGATCAGTGTCTGACCGGATCTCCGAACGAGCTTTATCAGGCGTGAGACTTGCAACTTGTGACTTGTGACCTGCCGCCTGGCTTTCGGTTAATATGCGCAGGCTTTCTTGTCCCTGGCCCCTAACCTCTTGTCCCCGATCTTTCAGTTCTCCAAGCCACAGATCCCCTTCGCCTTGGCTGCTGGCTGCGGGCTGCTGGCTGTCGTCTGATGGCTTCGCTTTGCGGCCGTCGAGCTGACGCGCACGCTCGATGATCTGACGAAAGGCGTTCTCGACCACCGCCGCAGTTTTCGCCGGATCCCCCGCGGCTTCCCCGATCGCAGTCAAAGAACCGTCGAGGATAGCTCTGAATTCAGGATCGCCGGCGGCATCCTCGAGCGCAAGGGCAAGAGCTTTCAGCTTTTCGCTAGCCTCCTTACCAGCCCATCTCACAACCTGCTGCGAGAATTTCAGAATACCGATGCGTTCCGCGCCATCCGTAATGCGATCGAATGCACTCCCGCTCAATAATCCCCAGAACGAAACGAATGCGTCGCCGCAACTTTCTCCCGCAGCGGCGGGGATCTCTTTAAAAATCTCGATCATGATTGTCCGCTCATCAGAGCTGATGACCCGGCTCAAGCCTTTCTTGTCTAGAAATTCCGTCAATACGCCAAACGCCTGTTTGCTGAATTCGTGCGCATGCAAAGATATCTCCATGGCGATTTCCAGCAGCTTCATCCGCTCCGCGGCATCCTTGGTCGATCCGAAACCCGGCCCGCCAAGAAAAGCCGCAAAGGCTCCCAGGACAGTTCCGGTTTGTTCTTTCGCGGATCCGGGGACATTGCGGACGATCGCCAAGATCTTCTCCCTCTCCCCGGGGTCCGTGATCTGATTAAATCCTTTCCCTCGAACCAGTGCCTCCAGGGCGACGAAGGCCTCCAAACTCTTCACTTTGACATGATCGTCGATCTCTTTGGCAAGAGCATCATACTCTATAACCGTTATATTATTTTCACCGGTGATCGTCCGGAACCACGCGTATTTTTCGAGACCGGTGTCTGACCGGATCTCCGAACGGGCTTTATCAGGCGTGAGACTTGCGCCTTGTGACTTCTGACCTGCCGCCTGGCTTTCGGTTAATATGCGCAGGCTTTCTTGTCCCGGGCCCCTAACTTCTTGTCCCCGATCTTTCGGATTTCCAAGCCACAGATCCCCTTCGCCTTGGCGGCTGGCTCCGGGCGGTTGGCTTTCTCCTGACGGCTTCGCAACCCGGGCTTCGATCTGCCGCCCAAGATTCACGATTGCCTGAAAGGCCTCATCGGCGGCGGCCTCCCTTGTCCTCCCGTCATGGGGCGAAGCAACGTCCTCCTCAAATTTCGTGATTATAGATAAAAGCTCATGGGCATTCCCAAGCGCCTTTTCGAGCTCTCTCCAGTGCTCGATTTCGTCCCATTCCGTGGTCTGCCGTATGAACTCGAGAACACGCATCCTCTCATGCTGCGCCTTCACACTTCCGTATTCTTTCCCGAAAAGGAACACCCGGAAGGCTTCCATTTTTTGTTTGCTATGGCCACCCGTCGACGACATCGCGAAACTTTTGATCACATCCAATATCAGACCCCGCTCCCCAGGGTCCTCAATCCCGTAAAACTCAGTTCCCCCGAGGAATTTCGCAAAGGATCCGTAGCCGTGCCAGCTCATTTCTTTTTCATGTGAGGCGATCTCCTGGACGATCGCCCAGACCTGTTTCCGCTCCGCGGGAGTCCTTGCCCCATGGAATCCATCCCGAATCATCCCCACGAAGATACTGAAAACGGTCGACCTGTTTTCTCGCGTATTCTCGATGATCGCATTGACCGTCTTGGCAAATTGCGTCAAATCATCCAGCCGCTCCTCCTCGTCTGTGATCGTTGCGAAATTTCCCAGATTAAATAAAGTTTTGAGGGCGTAAAAAAAATCCCCGAAAGACTGCCCCTCCGTTTCGGATCGATCTTTGATCATGTTCAGGATCAGGATCTGCTCCTTGGGGTTCGTGATCACGGGCAAATCGAGCCTCAAAAAATCATGGAACTTCACGAGGTAAACCGTGTTATGGGTCTGAGAAATATTTCTTTCCACCTCATCCGCCAGGAGCCTCAGCTTATTCTTATGGGTTTCATCGGGGATCAATTGGAACCAGTCCAATTCGTCCAGGTCGCTCCGCGCCTCCGAGCGGGCTGCGGCAAGTTGGAGACCGCCCACGGGGCCCGCAACCAGCGGTACGAGCCACAAGTCACCTTCGGCCCCCTGACCCGGAGTTTCTGGCTCCGAAGGCGGCACCTTACCCTCTTTCCCGGCGCGGCCACCGAGCTGGTCCGCACGCTTTGAGATCTGACGGAGGGCATCCTCGACTACCGCAGCGGCCTTCGCCGGATCGCCCGCGGCTTCCCTGATCGCCGTCGAAAAATTCCTGAGAATAGCCTTGAATTCCTCGTCTCCGGCGACAACAACAAGTCCCCTTAACTTTTCCAACGTTATCTCGCTACGCGCCCCGCCCCATTTCACGATTTGCCCGGTGAGGTCTAAAATTCTCATCAGCTCCTCGAAATCCGTAGCTTTGCCGAAACCTTCCCCGCCGACCAATCGGCCCAATTCTTGAAAGATATCACTTCGATCCCTCTCGGATGCTAGCAATTCTAACAACCCAAGATTTTTCGCGGAGCCGTGGATCTCTTCGATGATTTCAGCAAATCTATTCATGAGCTGCTTTAGTTCCGCGGGATCCGTAACCCGGCCAAATCCTTCCCCGCCAAGCAATGCATGAAGAGCATAAAATGCCATGTTGCTACCTCGCTTCGCGTATCCGGGGATCGCCTTGGCAATCTCCAATACCCTGACCCCTTCACCAAGGTTCGTGATCCGGCCAAAGCCTTTACTTTCAAGCAACTCCGAGAAGCGGCCAAATACAAACCTGCTATCATCTCCTTTTATATACATGAGGATCTCGTTGACGGTGTTAACAAATTCATCCAACAATTGCATTCGTTCAACGGGATCCGTGATCCGGTTAAATCCTTCGCCGACAAGCAACGCCCTGAAAGTTTTAAATGCATTTTCGCTTTGCTCTTTCGCATTTAAGGGGATCCCTTTTGCGATTTCAACAAATCGATCCAGTAATTGCCTTCGCTCCGCCGGGTCCGTGATGCGGTTAAATCCTTCGCCGACAAGCAGGTCCCTGAAAGCCAGGAATGCAAACACGCTATTTTCTTTCGCATACTGGGGGATATCTTTGGCGATCTCCAATGCCCGCATCCTCTCCAGCGGGTCGAGGATCTTTCCCAATCCTTCCCCGCCGAGCAATTCCTCCAAAGCTTTGTGTGCGAATCCGCGAAAAACCCCCGCATGATCGGAGATTTCTTGTTGCACCGCCGCGACTAATTTTTCCACTTCCGCTTTTAGAGCCGCATCGGTGATCTTCTTAAACCATTCGAAATTTTCCAAATCGATCCGCAGCTCAGCGCGGCGGCTATCCTCGGAAGCCGGCTGAGCAGTGCTCGAATAAGAATTCAAGCGCGCCTCCGAGCGGGCTGCGGCAAGTTGGAGACCGCCAACGGGACCCGCAACCAGCGGTACGAACCATAGATCACCCCCGGTCCCCTGACCCGGAGTTTCTGGCTCCGAGGGCGGCACCTTAACCTCTTTCCCGGCGCGGCCACCGAGCTGGTCCGCACGCTTAGTGATCTGACGGAGGGCGTCATCGACTGCCGCCGCGGCCTTCGCCTGATCTCCCGCCGCTTCCCTGATCGCCGTCACAAAATTACCGAGAATAACTTTGAACTGCGCGTCACCGGCGACAAGCTCCTGCACGCGACTCAGTCTCACAAGACTCCACCCTCCACGCACGTGAGTCGTCATTACGATCTGTCGCGCTAACTCCAAAACATCCATTCTCTCTGCGTGGTCCGAGAAGCTCCCGAACGCCTCCCCGCTCAGCAATTTCTCGAATGCTTTAAATGCATCAACGCTGAATGTCAACGCAACTACAGGGATCTCCGCGGCGATCTCCAATACCCGCATCTGCTCCGCGGGGTCCGTGATCGGACACTCTAGCAATGTTGAAAAGGATCTGAATGCTTCACTGCTAAAGTACCCCGCCTTTTCGGGAATCACTTTAGCGATCTTCAATACCCCCGCTGGGTCCTTGAACCGATTAAATCCTTTCGAGCCAAGCAAATCCCCGAAGGCCAAGGATGCGCGTATTTGAGATTCTCCATTCGGCAAATTCGAAATCTCATCTTCAATCGCCGCGACCAGCTTTTCCGACGCTTCTTTTTGAGCCGCATCGGTGATCTTCTGGAACCATTCGTATTGTTCTAAATTGATACGCAACTCAGCGCGGCGGACTTCCTTGGAAGCCGGCTGAGCAGTGGGATTCAAGCGCGCCTCCGAACGGGCTGCGGCAAGTTGGA
>CAIJDY010000019.1 GCA_903819565.1 Candidatus Omnitrophota bacterium
GAGATCCGGGCCAAAGCCGCCCAACAATTCACCGGCGAGATCATCCAGGTCCCGCCGATGGTCTCCGCCCTGAAACACGAAGGCACGCGTCTTTATAAATTAGCGAGGCAGGGGAAAACCGTCGAGCGCAAAGGCCGGGCCGTGACGGTGTTCGAATTCCGTCTGGAAAAAAAAGAAGGCCGCTTCGTCAATTTTTTTGCGCACGTTTCCAAAGGGACCTATCTCCGGACGCTGATCAGCGACCTCGGGGATGCGTTGGGCTGTCACGCGGCGCTCGCGAGCCTCCGCCGGCTGCGCAGCGGCCAGTTCCGTCTGGAACAGAGCGTGACCCTTGAGGACCTTAAAAGTTTCACCCCGGCACAATTGGGCGAAAAGATCCTCCCTTTAAGCGCCTCGATCATCGATTATGCAAATCGTAACGGATCTACACCGGTTCAAAGCAAGCCCTGCTAAGCCGCTCATCCTGGCGCTCGGGAATTTTGACGGGTTCCACCGCGGCCACCAGGCATTATTGCGCTACGCGGTCCGGCAAGCCGGGCGACGGAACGGGCTTGCGGCGGCCTTGACGTTCCATGAGCATCCCCACAGTGTTCTCCATCCCGACCGTAAACCGATGATGCTGACGAGCGTCGAGCAGAAATTGTTTTTTTTGGCGCAGGCCGGCATGGATCTTTGCTTTCTCCAGTCCTTCACGCCCGCTTTTTCCGCGATGGCCCCCGAAGTTTTTGTCAGCAGGATTCTTGTCCGGAAACTTTGCGTGCAGGAAGTCTGCATGGGCTATGACGCCCATTTCGGGCACGGCCGGAAAGGCGACACGGAGATCATGGCGCGACTTGCCGGGGAGAACGGGTTCCTTTTCAAGAAGATGGAACCTGTTTTGGCCGGAAAAGATCCCGTCTCCAGCTCCCGGATCCGCTCTCTCTTGATGGAGGGGGAGGTCCGGAAGGCCTGGGGATGTTTGGGCCGACCTTTTAGCATGTTCGGAAAAGTGGTCCATGGGAAAGGGCACGGGACGCATTTGGGGACTCCGACGGCGAATCTGGAGGTTCACTCGGAGATCGTTCTGCCGTTCGGGGTCTATGTGGCGTCCGGCCGGGTTCTTCCGGAGAAGGCGATACCTCCCGGAAGCGGGAGATTCGAATTACCCCGGAAAATGCCGCCTTGGATGCCGGGGGTCATGAATTTCGGCAAGCGGCCGACGTATCCGGACTTTGAGAGCCCCCGGCCGGTCCTGGAACTCCACTTGCTGGATTTTCACGGGAAGGTTTACGGGGACATGATGGAGATCGCCCTGCACCGGTTCCTGCGTTCCGAGAAGAAATTTGGCGATGAAGAGGCTCTCAAGAGGCAGATCGGGCGCGATGTTCAGGCAGCCAGGACATTCTACCGTTCGAACACCCCCTAATAGAAACCCAATAAAATCTTTACAATCAAGGGGTTGTAGAGTATACTTCTTCAACCTAAAAGACATAACCCAAAGAATGACAAGGAGTTAGAGAGAATATGGCGTTAGATAAAACAAAGAAGAAAGAGATTGTCTCCAAGTACAAGATCAGCAAGAACGATTCAGGATCCGCAGAAGTTCAAGTCGCGATACTCACCGAGCGCATTAACGGGCTCTCAGGCCACTTCGAAAAGAACGTCAAGGACCACCATGGACGTTATGGCCTTATCAAGATGGTGAGCCGTCGCAAAAAACTTTTGAACTACATCCAGAGCGAAGATCCTGAAAAATACCAGAAGCTGATCGCTCGCCTTGAGCTGAGGAAGTAGTTCCTCTTTTTGCCCGTCTTTATTTCGCAGGCACCTATCATCACAAAACTGAAAGGCAATGACTCCCATGGATAAAATTGAAAAAGTTTCAACTCAGATCGGTGATCGCGAGATTATCATCGAAACCGGACGCGTCGCCAGGCAAGCGCACGGCTCTGTGACCGTTCAGTGTGGCGGGACCGTGGTGATCGCGGCCGTGGTCGCCGGACCCGACAAAAACGAGATCCGTGATTTTTTTCCGCTGACGGTGGATTACCGTGAGCGGACCTACGCGGCCGGAAGGATCCCGGGCGGTTTCTTTAAGAGAGAGGGGCGTCCCTCCGAAAAGGAGATCCTGACTTCCCGCCTGATCGACAGGCCCCTTCGGCCTCTTTTTCCGGAAGATTATCTTAACGAGGTTCAGATCTCGGTGACGGTTCTCTCCTTTGACGGCGAAAATCCGACGGAGATCTTCGCCATGATCGCCGCTTCGACGGCGCTTATGGTCTCGGACATTCCCTTCGAAACCGCTCTCGGCGCCGTGCGCGTCGGGCTTGTGGACGGTAATTTCATCGCCAATCCCACGCACCAGGAACTCGAAAAAAGTGTTCTCGACCTCGTGCTCGCTGGCACGATGGAGAAGGTCGTGATGATCGAAGCCGGCGCGAAGGAGATCTCGGAAGAGAAAATGCTTGAAGCCATCCGCTTTGGGCACGAAGCGATCAAAAAGACGGTCCACCTTCAGCTGGAACTGAAGAAAAAGGCCGGGAAAACGAAAAAAACCGTCAAGACAATCGCGATCCCCGCGGATCTTGAAAAGAAGATCAAGGATGCGGTGGAACACGATTTCGAAAAAGTTTTCGGCTTGCCCTCCAAGGAAGAACAGGAAGAGTTCTTCAAGAAGCTTTATGAAAAAGCCCTTGCCCAGTGCGATACCAAGGCCGAAGGTTTTAATGAAGCTCTTGTGAAGATTGTGTTCTCCCGGATCGAATATGCAAAGGTCCGTGAAATCGTTCTCTCCAAAGGCAAACGCCCGGACGGTCGCGGGGAACGCGATATCCGGAAGATCACCTGCGAGATCAGTGCTTTGCCCAGAACCCACGGTTCCTCGATTTTCACCCGCGGCCAAACACAGAGTTTGAGCGTGACCACGCTTGGCACGGGCGAAGACGAGCAAACGGTGGACGCGCTTGAAGGGGAACAATCCAAGCGTTTCATGCTTCACTATAACTTTCCGCATTTCAGCGTCGGCGAAGTCGGCCCGAACCGTGGTGTCGGTCGCCGCGAGATCGGCCACGGGGCGCTTGCGGAAAGAGCCCTGGAATCGGTCATTCCGTCCCAGGAGGATTTCCCGTACACGATCCGGCTTGTTTCGGACATTTTGGAATCCAACGGGTCCAGTTCGATGGCGACCGTTTGCGGCGGCACACTCGCGTTGTTGGATGCGGGTGTTCCGATCAAGGCCCCGGTGGCCGGTATCGCGATCGGGCTTGTCACGGACAAGAGCCGGTGGAAAGTCCTGACCGACATTGCCGGGATCGAAGATCATTTAGGAGATATGGATTTCAAGGCGGCTGGGACCCGCGAGGGCCTTACCGCGCTCCAAATGGACCTCAAGATCGACGGCGTGACGGAAGACATCCTCAAGGAAGCTTTTGATCATGGCAAGCAGGCGCGGTTCAAGATCCTCGAGATTATGGGCGGTTGTATCGCGGCGCCCAAGGAGCTTTCCCTGTACGCTCCGCGCATCACGACCCTCAAGATCGATCCGGAGAAGATCGGGGAGCTTATCGGCCCCGGCGGTAAGAACATCCGCAAGATCGTCGAAGAGACGGGCGCGAAGATCGATATCGAAGATGACGGCCGTGTGTTCATCGCCGCGGTGGACAGCAAGTCCGCCGAAGCCGCGATCGCGCGCGTTCAGGCGGTCACCGAAGAACCCGAGATCGGCAGGATCTATGAGAGCACGGTCCAGAAACTGATGCCGTTCGGCGCGTTCTGCGAGATTCTTCCCGGCAAAGACGGTTTGTGCCACGTCTCCGAGATCACGGAAGGTTTCGTGAAAAGCGCGGGCGATTATCTTCGCGTCGGGGACAAGATCTCCGTGAAGGTCCTCAGCGTCGATGAACGGGGAAAAGTCAGCTTGAGTATCAAGCAGGCCGTACCCGGAGGCATTCCGATACTTCCCGAAGATCAACGGACCGTTGTGGAAGCCGCTCCTCCGAGACGCGACCGCGATGATCGCGGCGGCAGAGGCCGGGCCCGTCGTTAAGTGGGAGAGCTCCTGACGGTTCAGGTCAAGACGCTGCCTCACTTCAAAGGCTTGCCCCTTCCTCAGTACATGACGGAGGGAGCAAGCGGTGTTGACCTGCTCGCCGCTATCCAGGATCCCGCAGTGCTTCAGCCGGGGGACCGGAGCTTGGTCCCCACCGGCATCGTGGTCTCCCTACCCAAAGAAACGGAAGCCCAGATCCGCCCGCGTAGCGGGTTGGCTATCAAGCACGGGATCACGCTCCTCAATGCCCCAGGCACCATTGACGCCGACTATCGGGGTGAGATCCAGGTCATCGTGATCAACCACGGCAAAGAAGCTTTCACCGTCACCCGCGGCATGCGGATCGCCCAAATGGTTTTTGCCACGGTAGTAAAGGCGAAGCTCGAAGAAGCCGATAATCTCGACGGCACTTGCCGGGGCGCTGGCGGGTTCGGCCATACGGGGCACTAATTTCTAAAGTTTAATGCCGCGACTGTTTGCGTTTTGATGGCGCGGTATCGCTCCGGTCTTCTTTGAGTCAAAGGGTTGATCGGGGCTAAAATTCGAGAAAGCCGGAGTTCTTCGGTTCCATCCATCATGAAAAAAGAAAGAATCAACGAGATTTGGGGGGTCTTTTTCCTTCTGCTAGGCCTCTTCACTTTCGCGAGCCTTTTTTTCTACCACGCAGAAGATATCGCGTTCTATACCTCCCATCCGAATTTTCCCGTCCAAAACTATAGCGGCGTCATCGGGGCCTATCTCGCCTTTGGGGCTTTTCTGGTCTTTGGCCTGAGCGCGTTCTTGATCCCGATGGTTTTTTTGCTTTGGGCGGGATGTTTTTTTCTCCAAAAAGTCCCGGAGCGGAAGCTGTTCAAATTCATCGGCCTGACCATTGCCTTGCTTTCGCTCGCGACCCTCGTCGCGATCTCGGTCAAATCCCAATTTCGTTTTATTTACGGGGGGGCCTTCGGCTACGTGGCGGGCAACCACCTCTTGCGCTACTTCGGCCTTCTGGGGAGCTATATTCTTGCTGGGTCGGCGCTCCTTCTTTCGCTGCTTCTCGCGACGGATTTTCTGATCTACCCGCTGGTTCGTGGTATTTTAAAAAAGGCTCATGCCGGATTCGAGGGGATCTCCTGGAATTTCTTTCGGCTTAAAAAAAGCGCCGCGAAACTCGCCAATTCCGTGAAATCTTCTCCAGTTAAAGACGAGAAAAAAGAGCTCATGAAGGAAAAAGAGATCGTCAAAGCGCCGTCGCGAATGCCGGATATCCCGATCAAGATAAAAACCTATCAGCCCACAGCGGGGATGTCGGAGGACAAATCGCGGACCGAGAAGAAGCAAAAAGAAGAGCCTAAGGAGCTTGTTAAAAAACCTTCACCTCCTCCCACGTTGCCGAAGGCGGAGATCCCCGCGCAGGACAAGGCGGGGGCGGCCAACGGCGAGGAGCCCTCCTTCAAAGGAGTGATCGGTTCGCCCGTCAAGGCGGACGCGAACTATCAATTTCCCCCACTGGATCTTCTCAAACGGCCGAAGGACGAAAAGATCGAAGGTGGGGACGACCTCACGGCCAACTCAAGGGCCATTGAATCGACGCTCGCGGAATTCGAGATCGACGCGAGGGTCGTTGAGGTGGAGCAGGGACCCAAGATTACGCTCTATGAACTGCTGCCGGCCCCGGGGGTCCGGGCGAATTCGATCGCGGCTTACGAAGATGATATCGCCATGGCGCTCCGGGCGACCAGTATCCGGATGATCATCCCGATCCCGGGCAAGCAAACGATCGGGATCGAGGTGCCGAATTCCGTGTCGCGGCCGATCCTCGTCCGCGAGATGATCGAAAATCCCGAATTCCGTTCTCAAAAATGCCTCCTTCCCTTGATCCTGGGGATCGACACGGGCGGGAAACCCATGATCGCGGACCTGACCGCGATGCCGCACATCATGATCGCGGGAACGACGGGAAGCGGCAAGACCGTCTGCATCAATTCCATTATCACAGGCTTCCTTTATCATTGCACGCCGTCCCAGCTCAAAATGGTCATGATTGATCCCAAGATGGTGGAGCTTGCGGTCTACAACAAGATCCCGCACATGTTGTCCCCGGTGGTGACGGACGTGCGCAAGGCCGCGAATACCCTGAACTGGGTCGTGATGGAAATGGAGAAACGGTACCGGCTTTTTGCAACGATCGGAGTGAGGAACATCCTGGGCTTTAACACGCGCCCGCTTTCCGAAGAAGGCGTCAAGCAGGTTGAAGCGGCGGGGGATTCGGACAACGTGATCCCGGCGACAATCCCCTACATCGTGGTCATCATCGACGAACTCGCGGACCTGATGCTCGTGGCGCAGGACAAGGTGGAGACGGCAATCACGCGGCTTGCGCAACTTTCGCGCGCGGTCGGCATCCACTTGATCCTCGCGACGCAGCGGCCCTCGGTCGATGTCATTACCGGTGTTATCAAGGCGAATTTTCCGGCGCGCGTCGCGTTCAAGGTCGCGTCCGTCGTGGATTCCCGGACAATCCTGGACAACAAAGGGGCTGACAAGCTTCTGGGCCGGGGAGACATGCTTTTTATCCAGCCCGGAAGCGACAATATCATCCGCGGCCAGGCCCCGCTGATCGTGGACGAAGAGATCAATCGAGTCGTGGACTTTACCTCACAACAGGGAAAGCCGGAATATCATTCTGAGATTCAGGCCGCACAGAACGGCCAAACACAGGGTGTGTCGGGCGAAAAAGATGAGATCTTTGAAGAGGCCAAACACATCGTTCTCACGGAACGGAAGGCGTCCACTTCCTTTTTGCAGCGCCGGCTCAGCCTGGGGTATTCGCGCGCGGCGCGGGTCGTGGACCAACTGGAGGCCGCCGGCGTGATCGGGCCCCAAGACGGGGCCAAACCCCGCGAGATCCTGATGGCCAATCCGCTCGGGGACTATACCGAGGCCACACCCGCCGATTCCGAGGCCGCGGAAGAGGATGTTTGATCGGCAGTTCGCTGCCTGACATTTGCCTTCCCCCGGTAACGGGTTTCTTTGTATAATGAAAGCCTCATGATATCCAACGAATGGCTCTCTATTCTTTGCTGTCCCGAGACCAAGCAGGAGCTTGTCGCCGCCGATGGTGCGCTGGTCGAGAAGCTCAACCAAGCAATTGCAAAACGGGAACTAAAGAACCGTGCCGGCGAAGTCGTCGGGAATCCAATCGAGGGCGGGCTTGTCCGTAAAGACAAGAAATTCCTTTATCCCGTTCGGAACGATATCCCCGTCATGCTTCTGGACGAGGCGGTTTCTCTCGAAGGCCTTCTGTAAACCCCGTTAGAAACCCAATAATTCGAGATGCGCGATCGTTCATTTGGAGGCAGACTGCTTTCCCGGAGAACAATAATGTGTTTTCAGAAAAGCCCATTTTCTAACGGGGGAGACCTCCTGTCCGGGACTCCTTTATGAAAGATTCTTCATTGCTGGAGAATCCCGGAGGGGAGAAAAAAATACTCCTTCACTGTTGCTGCGCGCCCTGTTCAGGGTCGATCATCCGGAGCATGATCGATCAGGGCCTTGATGTGACCGTTTTCTTCTATAATCCAAACATTTATCCCCGGGCTGAATACGAACATCGCAAGAGCGAAGTGGTCCGTTATGTTCAAAAGGCCCGGGTGCCGTTCGTGGACGCGGACTATGACGATGACCGGTGGCTGGAAATGACACGCGGCCACGAGGAAGAATCCGAGCGGGGCCCACGCTGCAGTCTTTGTTTTGAGATGCGCCTCCGGAGAACGGCTGCTTACGCGGCGAAAGAAGGTTTCAGGGTTTTTACGACAAGCCTCGGAATTTCCCGCTGGAAAGACCTGGAGCAGGTGACGCGTGCCGGGAAGCGGGCGGCCGGGCTTTTCCCGGGGACGGTTTACTGGGAGCACAACTGGCGACTTCAGGGCGGGACGGAGCAAATGGAACGGATCGCCCGCGAGGAGAACTTCTATCGCCAGCGTTACTGCGGCTGCCTTTATTCCCTGAGGGAATCGATCAAACGGAGTCTCTCAAAACTCTCGGACGTTCAAAGAACGTCTTAATTCTCGCTCGCCCGGTACAGAAGAACGGTCGCTTTTTCAAGAGTGATCAGGCCCTCTTTGATCATAGGATCCAGCAGCGGCAGGAACTTCTCGATCTTTTCTTCGCTGTCCACGATCTCGACGATGACGGGCAGGTCCTCGGACAGCCGGAGGAGCTTTGTGGTATGGAGATGGCTTTTGCAGCCGAATCCCAGGAATCCCTTGAGGGCCGTGGCGCCGGCCATGCCTTCTTTTCGCGCCAGCAGGACGATGGCCTCATAAAGCGGCTGGCCCTGCCACTTGTCCGCTTCCCCGATAAAAATCCTCAGTAATTTTCCGTCAGCCGGTATTTTCATGGGGCACCTCCGTTAGAGACCAAAGGGGCTCGATGCATCCCCTTCGAAAGTTGTTTGAAAAGCAGAGACATCAAAAAACGTCACAATTAAAGAATTTCATTCCCCCGGTCTCTAACGGGGCAAGCCTCCTTTAGATGATCCGCGCGGTTACAATACCGAGGCGGAGCGCGGCAAAGCCCAGCAGGACGCTCAAAAGCACGTTCAGGAGCGCTCGGGCATTTTCGCCGTCTTTCATGAGATTGGCGGTTTCAAGGACGAACGTGGAAAAGGTCGTGAAGGCGCCGCAGAAACCGATCATAAGGAAAACACGGGCCGCGGGCCCGAGAATGAATTTTTCTTCCGAGAGCACGGCGAAGATGCCGACGAGAAAGCAGCCGATCAGGTTGACGGCGAGCGTTCCGTAGGGAAACGTGGTGCCCCAGATCCTGTAAACGGCTCCCGCAAGTGCGTACCGGGCGACGGTCCCTAAAGAACCGCCCAGGATCAAAGAACCCCATTTCGGCATGACTTACTTTCTCTTCCCGACGGAGAAAGCCTGAGCGAGGAATTTTCCGGTCCCGAAATAGGAACCGGTGCCCGGATCGAACATGAAAGGCTTCATTTTTCCGACATCCGGGAAACCTTTGGGGTTCAGGACGCTCTCGTCGACCTTGACGTCCTTAATCTCGCCGATGAATTGCGTGTGGATCCCCAGCTTGTGCGATTCCTTCAGGACGCATTCCACCACAAAAGGGAATTCCTGGATGTAAGGGGCGTCCACGAGATCGCTTTTAACCGGTGTGAGGCCCGTCGTTTGGAACTTGTTCTCGGTTTTTCCCGAAATGATCCCGACGTAATCGGCCTCCTTGACGTGTTTTTCCGAAGGGATGTTCACGGTAAAGGCCTTCTTCAGAAGGATATTCTCATAGGTTTTCCGGTGGTCCCTCACGGAGATCGTCAGGCAGGGCGGTTCCGAGCAGCAAATGCCTCCCCAGGCGACGTTCATGGCGTTGGGGACGCCCTGGGCGTCATAGCTGCAGACGATAAGGACCGGGGTCGGGAAAAGGATCGTTTTTGCGCCGAGAGATTTTTTCATGGAATACCTCCAATTGTTTGCGCAACGCACGACGGCTTTCGTTCGACGCGGAAGCGTACCGCTGCGCCTGCCTGCAGGCGTTTCCCGCCGGGAAGTTATCGTCCTTCCTGGTCGAGAAGATGGGTTTTCTTTTTCAAGAAACGGAGAACAAGGTAAACGCCCAGGGAAATACCCCAGAAGATCCACCAGAACAACGCGATCTTGTGGTCGGGTTTCGTAAAAAGGTCGGCGGCAATGCCGAGCACGGCCAGGGCGGAAACCGCCCCGAACTGCGTCGAATGTTCGCGTCGCAGAACGGTTTTCCACGCGTAAGGAAGCGCCGGCTTTTCCCATTTTGGGAACTTCGGGATGAAAACGGGAGTTTTTAGCGACCAGTCCACGAACGCGGCGCCGAATTTCTGGCGCAGGAATTCTTCTTCCGTGAAAATAATACGTTCATAGAAGATCCAGAAAATGGCGATCCCGGCCAGCGCGAACCACCAGACCTGGATAAAAAGCAGCAACCCGAGGATGATCAGGAAGTTCCCGAGATAAAGCGGGTTGCGGACCACAGAATACAAACCCTTCGTGTTGAGGGTCTCGGCGACCTGGGTCTGCGTGTTCCGTCCGGAAGTACCCCGCGGCACATAACCGGCGACGAGGCAGCGGACGCCCAGTCCCGCGAAAGAAACAAGGATACAAAGCGTTTCCCAAAGTCCGCCGGCGAAGCCGCTGAATGTCCGGTGAGTGTAATGAGGGTCCAGAAGCGCGGCCACGACCAGCGGTCCCACCAGCAGGGGAAGGTAGCTTCTCCAGCGAAAAAGGAACGCGCCCTGCTTTTCGTACGTTTCTTTAAGAGCCATAATAACCTTTCATTGAAGACTATTGTCATTCCGGGCCTGACCCGGAATCCATGGTTATCAAATTTATTATCTGGATGCCGTATCGACTCCGGCATGACAGGAAAAAACCATTACCATTTTTTAAAAACAAAGAAAACGGCAACGATCATAAACCCAAAACCGACAAGGTAGTTCCATTTTAACTCTTCCTTCAGATAAAGCACAGAAAATCCGCAAAAAACCACCAGCGTGATGACTTCCTGGATCGTTTTCAGCTGCGCGGTCGAGAACTGGTAGGACCCGATCCGATTCGCGGGGACCTGGAAGCAGTACTCCACGAAAGCGATCAGCCAGCTGATGACAATCACTTTCCACAGGGCGGTGCTTTTGAAGCGTAAGTGCCCGTACCAGGCGGCGGTCATGAAAATATTAGAAACGGTCAAAAGAACGATTGCCCGCATGCCGCCTACGCTTTCTTCCGGCTGTGGAGCCACTCCCGGAGGATCGGAAGAAGGGACAGGAAGATCACGACGGCGATGACCCAGTGGACCTTCTTCTCGATGTTCGGGATCGAACGGCCGAGCGAATAACCCAAAAGTGTCATGCTGGCGATCCACGCGGAGCCTCCGGCGATGCTGTAGCCGAGGAACCTCCGGTAGCGCATCCGGCCCACGCCGGCGACGGTGGGAGCGAACGTGCGGACAATAGGGACAAAACGCGCGATCACGATCGTCTTGGCCCCGTGCTTTTCGTAGAATTTTTGTGTGCGGGCCAAATGGTCTTTATGAAAAAAGAACGAGTCGTCACGGCTGAAGAGTTTGGCGCCGAAGTGATAACCCAGCCAGTAGCCCGTGTTGTCCCCGGCGATCGCTGCGACCGCAAGCAAGGGGACCAGGATCCAGACGTTCAGCGCGCCGTCGACTGCCGCAAAGAGCCCGGCGGTCACGAGAAGCGAATCCCCGGGAAGGAAAAAGCCGGCGAGAAGGCCAGTTTCCGCGTAAATGATGATGACGAGAACGGCGTAGCCGCCCCAGCGGATCAGTTCCTGAAAATTATAAAGCTTTGAGAAAAATTCGTGAAGGCATTCCATCGCCCGGCAACGCTCCGTTTTAGCGGTTCAAAAGAAAGATCCCCAGATTTAGGCTGCACGCGAAACTCACCCAAAGAAGGTACGGGACCATTAGGCAGGCAGCCGTTCTTGAGACCCTGAGAAATCGCAGTATTGTAACCAAAATCGCGAGCCAGAGAACAAAAATCTCCAGGAGGCCGTAAAAGGGGGAGCGGAGTCCGAAAAAGAGGAAAGACCAGAGGCTGTTGAGGGCAAGCTGTGCTAAAAAGACGACCAGGGCCGCGCGTACGAGCGGGTCTTTCAAGCCTTTCATCCACACCTGATAAGCAGCGATGGCCATGAGAGTAAAAAGGATGGTCCATACCGGCGCGAAGATCCAATTGGGCGGTGAGAACGAGGGCTTTTGCAAGTGGGCATACCATCCCGGGATCGCGGGGATCGTGAAAAGCGAACCCACGGCGCCGGCAGCCTGGCAAAGAACGAAAACAAAAAGGAACTTGAAAAGATCTTTAAATTTCATAGGCTTCCTCCGTTTTAAAATGTCCGCCCTTGCGGAGCCTGATCGTTCGATTCTCCTGGGTGATGATCTTATCAAGATCGTTCCAGATCTCAAAGAAAAGTTCCGCTTTAAATCGCGGGAGTGGCATGTCGTCGCCGGGAGTTGACGCGAAAAGCCTCTTTTCCCGTAATAACTTTTTCAGCAGAGCGACGCCCTTATGGGACCGCGCGTCCTGCGTTTGGGCGATAGCGAGAGCCTGATCGAGAACGGTGACGGGTTTTTCAAGTTTGATCCCCTTAAGAAAATTCAAAATGCGCGTCGTGATGAAAAGAGTATAGATGTCATCGCGGGAAAAATCCCGAGTTTCCACCGCTATGGCCGTGAGACGCGCTTTAAAGACGTCTTCCTCGGCGGGAGCATCGCCACGCGCGGTGAGGGGGGAGGCGGGCGTGAGATAAAAAGGCGAAGCGCCCAAAAGGACCGGGAGCCGGGCGTTAAAGCGAAGCGTTTTTATCATGGAGGCGACCGTGTCTCCCGGGAGGCCGAGGATCTGATAAGCGACGGTTTTAAAGCCGAGCGCCGCCGCTTTTTTGACGGCGGCCCGGTACCTGACGAGGAAATGCGGGCGATGGACGCGGCGAAGCAGGGCGGTATTCAGACTGACCAGCGAGAGGTTCAGATGGGTGAAGCCCGCCAGCCGCATCTTTTTGAGGACGGTGCCGTCCAGCGTCCAGTAGCAGATCCCGTTCATCGCGAGCAGTTGGACGTCTTTTTTGGGAAACGCGGCGGCAATCTTCCCGCAAAGTTCCAGCGTCCTTTTTCGGTCGAAAGCGAAATTGTCGTCCTCGAAATCAAAAACGCGATAGCCTTCCTCGTAGCGCCGCTCCAGTTCCGCCAGGATCTGGTCCGCGGATCGCTTCCGGTAAGCGTGACCGAAGGTCCGGTGTACCGAGCAAAAGGAACACCGGTAAGGGCAGCCGCGTGAGGTGATGATGAAACAAAGCGGTTTTTTTTCGAACAGGTAACGGTCTTTCGGAAGGTCCGAAAGGTCGGGGCAGGGCAGCTCCGCGACCGGGAAATTGGCCGCTTCGGAGTTCAGGAACAGCCGGCCGTTTTTTTTGAAGCCAAGGCCCGGGACTTTGCGGAGACTTCTACCGTTTTTCAGGGCTTTCAGAAGTTCCACGAGCGGTCGTTCACCTTCTCCCCGGATCACGAGATCCACGTTGGGATGCGAGAGCATGAAAGATGGCATGGCGGACACCTGGGACCCGCCGAGCAGGATCGGGACGTCGCTCTTTTTTTTGATCGCGTCGGCGCAACGCAGCGCTTCGCGGTAATAGGGAGAAAAAAGGGAAGAGATTCCCACGAGGTCCGGTTTTTCCCGCGACGTCTCTTCCGCGATCGTCTCAAAATCGGCGCCGAAATGGTAATAGTGGTGAAAGGACGAAAAAGGGCTTTTGTCATCGCGGGCGTAATAATCCCTAAGGTAAGAAAGTTCTTTCGGAAGGGGGATCGTTCTCCGTCCCCGGACGTGGTGGTAATCCCTGAGGAGGACTTGAACCTCCGGAAGATGCTTTGCGACGGCCGCCTTCAGGTAGGCCAGGCCGATGGGTTGGAGCCGGACATCCGTATCATAGAAATCCTGGACCGGCGGTTGTATCAGCAATAGCTTCATGGCCGCAAGAGGGGTACGGGTGGAACTACGTTTGACGGCAAGCAGTTTGTTCCGCGTATTTTTTCAGGGTTTTAAAAAAGGAGAGGGTGTCCCGTTCGACGATCTCGACGAGGCCGGTGGAACGGGGGTCCCAGCGGGACGTCGAGATCTTCGTTTCTTCAAAATAATTCACTTTAACGCCGCCCTTAACGGTTTCAAGGGCGTAATATCCTTTTGAGCTCAGGATCTTGGGGATCATCCGGCCTTCCTGTTTGGTTTCGAGCAGTTCAAAGGCGACCCGGTTCATGTTTTTTTGTAGGCTCCGGCGGTAAACGGTGTCAATAACGTAAAGCTTGCCCTTGTGGACGAGCCGGACGTCGTAGTGGTTCTCTCCCTGACGGAGGAGTTCGACCACATCCGCTTCCCCTTTGAGCAGCTGCTGCAGGTGGAAGAACTGGTAGATCGTTTCAAGAACGCACGCGGACTCCGCTTTGATGAAAACGCTTGCCCGGAAAAGGTAAAGGTCCCCCGACCGGTCCAGCGTGAACGAAAGATCGCTTGAACGCCAGGGCTCTTTCCAGCTGAAGCCGGATTGGAAC
>CAIJDY010000020.1 GCA_903819565.1 Candidatus Omnitrophota bacterium
CTTCCGCCATGCCGCAGGTCACGCGCACGGCTGTGTTCATACAGCTCAGGGTCGTCCCGACGATCGCAATGGCCACCGTGAGGGCCATGGTGATCATCAAACCAAAACCGATCCCGGGCAACACGTTATCTCCCAGCAGCTTTGCGAGGTCTCCGATCGGAGCGCTTGACGCGGCAGCCGCCGCCATCCCGGTGACGACCTGCCCGTTCGCAAGTGTCGTTAACTTTTCACTGATCATAAAACCCGCGGCGAAATATTGCAGAAGGTAAGCGGCGACCCCCTGAATGAGCAAAGAGAGGATAATGGCCTTCGGGATCGTGTTCCCGGGGTCTTTCGTTTCGGCAGACAACGCCGTGCAGCTTTCGAAACCGACCAGGATCAAAATGGCGATGGTCGATTGCACCAGAACGCCCTGCAGCGAGTGGATCTTGAAAATATCGAAGCCGCTGGGAAACGCCCATTGGGCCGCGTGCTGAGGATTGCTGATGCGATAGTAAATGGCCAAGGCACTGAAGATGACCAGAGCCGTCAACTGGATCATGTTGATCCAGATCGACGCCTTGGTGGAACCGCTCACCCCGCGGAAGGCGATGTAGCCCGTGATCCCCGCGAAAGCGATGCCGATCAGGGTCAACATGTCGGCCGAAAGGGTCTGCCCTGTGAACTGCGTGTAGATGTAGCCGATCAGCGTTGCCATGAATGCCACCATGATCCCGGGATAAACCCAGTAGAACAGGTGAGCAGACCAACCGGTAAGAAGCTTTGCGAAACGGGCCAAAGACGTCGGCGTGTTATGTGTTACATGCGTGGCGCCGGCCTTGTCCAGAAACGCCTTTTCAGCGAAATAACAGCAGCTCGCGAACCCGGCCTCCGGGTAAAGCTTCGCAAGCTGGGCATAGGCAAGCGCCGTCAGGAAAGCCACGATCAGCGCGAGGACGATGCCGGGCCAAATATCGCTGGCCACCGACATGCCGTTCGGCGAAGTCGCCGCGGCCTGCAGCTGATAGGTGATCCACAAGAACGCCCCGGGCGCGATCAGCGCCATAGCGTTCATCGTAGCGCCGAAAAGTCCCAGCGTCGGCTTGATATCCCTTGATGTAATGGTTTGCTTTGCCATGATAAAACCCCCTTTGAGTTTTTCTATTTACTTACTGAAAGCAAAGCAACCGGCGTGCCAAAACCAGCTATATTTATTTTGTATAGGAGAAAGAGAAGTGCGGAAGCAAGGCACCACTTATTTACATACGCTTGTAGCAATAAAACTACATTTTTGTAGCTCATGAATACGGAGACGCTTCCACGCCTGCAAGGGCCCGAAAATGATAACAACGCTTTACGATGGAAAGTTGCGGCCTGAAAGCTGTGGATTGTAACTATCGTAAGCTTCAGAAGAACTGACATTTTTGTCGCATAGGGCCATTTTTGTAGAATCCCTCCCCATCCCGAAGATCGCCCCTGCTTGAAAACCGGACCGGGCCATTTGGCATTAGAATTGCTCTCCTCTTGATAGTGGCCGTGTAAAAAAATGCGGCGTACCGGCATTTATGAATATTTACGAGGGGTATGGCTTTTTTTAAAAAAGAGCGTATGATGTCACGCTTATATACCGAATCCGCGAGCCGCGGAACGGGGGACCCAGGAACCAAAAGGGGCGAATTACCGCCAGGTAAGAGGTTTTCTCGACCTTAGCCCGTCAGCTAACCCCGTAGGTCATAGAGAGGTTTTTACATGAGAGACGTTTTGCTGTGTTGCCGTCTGACTATTTCCTCCGTGTCTTCCCGCCGGAAAGTGTTGGGCTGATCCCATGTTCGCAAAAAAGGTCGAACGGCCCCGCGAATTAAAATGGTACCAGGCGGCTGCCATGCTTTATGGCGACTGGGGAACGAGCAAAGCCTATGTCCTGGGCATTGCCTTCACGCTGATGGGACACGCCTCGTGGATCTTTCTGGGCCTGATGTCGGCTCTGACCGCGTTGATCGGGATCTGCTACATGGTGATCTGCCGGATCTACCCCGACGGCGGCGGGGTCTATTCTTCCGTTAAACACCGTTCCCAGAATCTGGCCATCCTGGGGGCATTCCTCCTCATCGCGGACTATGTCGTCACGGCTTCCCTGAGCGCGCTCGACGCATTTCATTATCTGAACTTGCCGCATCCGGAGATCTGGGCGATCGGCGCCATCGTTTCGATCGGCGCCATTAACTGGTTCGGTCCCAGCAAAGGCGGCAATATCGCCTCGCTGATCGCCGTCGCCGCCGTCGCCTGCGTCCTGGGCCTTTTTGTATTTACGATCCCCTCCCTCGCCCACGTTCAGCTTCAGGCCCCGACGGGCGGCTTCATGAAGAACTGGGGGAGTTTTGTCGGGATCGTCCTCGCCCTTTCAGGGGTCGAGGCGATCGCGAACATGACCGGGATCATGGTAGAACCCGTTGAAAAAACCTCCAAGAGGGCGATCTGGCCGGTGCTTATCGAGGTCTCGGTCCTGACCTTTTTGCTGGGGCTCGCCATGAATGCCGTTCCGAACCTCGGGGAACACACGGAAGACATGCTTCGCGCGCTCGCAAACCACTTTGTCGCTCCGTGGTTCGGGCAGGTCATTTCGGTCGTTTTTGGTTTCCTGCTTCTCTCCGCCGTGAACACCGCCATCACGGACCTTGTGAATATCCAGTACCTGATGGCCAGGGACCGCGAACTGCCGGAGACGTTCTCTCATCTGAATAAATTCGGCATGCCGGCCCTCGCCCTGATCGTCGCGACCGCGGTCCCCGCCTTTGTGCTCGTGATCGAGCACGACCTGGTGCGCCTCGCCGCCCTTTATGCCATCGGGGTGGTCGGCGCGATCACGATCAACCTCGGATCGTGTGCGACCAATTTCAAGATCCTGCTGAAAACATGGGAGCGGGCGCTGTTATTCTTTGCGACGATCATTCTCTTCTTCATTGAGATCACGATCGCTTACGAAAAACGCAGCGCCCTGATCTTCGCTTCGACCGTCCTTATCGTCGGGTTCAGCCTGCGCTTTATGGCCAAACGCTTCGCCGGGGTCCCCGGAGCCGTTCTTGTCCCGGAGATCAATGTTCTCACGGTTTCCGAGGCCAAAGCCCTTGCGTCGCTTTACCACGGCTCTTCCCTGGTCGCTTTGCGACAGATCAATCCCCTGCTCTTGGATGAGGCCGCCCTCCGGGTGAAAGCCAAGGGCGAGAGCACGATCTACCTGAGTTTTGTGGAAGCCATGCCGGATTTCTCGGAGCTTCCGGAGGAGGTCGAGCCCTCCAAGGAGTCCATTGATCTATTGGCGAACGCCCAGAGGGAAATGGAAAAACGCGGCATCACGGCGGTGCCTGTCTGGCAGGCCGGGGAAGATGCCGGAAAATTGATCGCCATGGCCGCCAATGAGCTGAACGTGGAAACGGTCTACATCGGGGCGACCAAGCGCAGCGGGTTGATGAAACTCATGCGGCAGGACGTCCTGCATAGCCTCGCGCGGCGCCTCGATCCAAAGCGGCATCTCCTCATCAGCGGCTAGGCATCCTCTTCCAAAACAAATCCGAGAAATCTTTATCCGATCGCGACGCCGCCGGTCTCGCCGGTGCGGATACGGAAGCATTCTTTGAGGTCGAGCACGAAGATCTTCCCGTCCCCGATGTGATTCGTCCGGGCTCCCGCGACGATCGCGTCCACCGTGGCCTGCACGTACTCTTCGTTGACGGCGATCTCAAGTTTTATTTTTTTCAGAAGACGGCCGTTCTCCTTGTGGCCCCGGTAAACTTCCGAGATCCCTTTCTGGCGGCCGCGGCCCAGCACGCTCGTCACCGTCACAAGATGGATCTCTTTTTCTTCAAGGACCCGGAGCACCTCGTCCAGGCGGTCCGGCTGAATGATCGCGATGATGTAGCGCATATTTAGTTTCTCCCCCCATTTACCCCGTTAGAGTCTTCACCGATTCCGCCGGGAAATTATTTGTTCTATTTTCAAAAATTACTTGCCGCAAAGCTTCCGTTTGAGTGATTTAAGACTCTAACGGGGTTAATCCAACATAGTGTAGCCGGACTCACGATGTTGCGTGAGATCAAGCCCGATTCGTTCTTCGTCCTCAGAAACGCGCAACCCGATGAAGACGTCCACGGCCTTCAAGATCACAAAAGTGACGATGAGAGAATAGGCGATGGTGATCGCCACGGCCTTCAGCTGGATAAAAAAAAGACCGGGGTTCCCGTAAAAAAGTCCGTTGCTCGCGGCCGGATTCACGGCTTTCGTGGCCCAAAGTCCCGTGGCCAAAGTCCCCAGGATCCCGCCGACCCCGTGAACGCCGAAAGCGTCCAGCGAATCGTCGTACTCGTATTTCGCCTTGATCACCGCCACGCAGAAAAAGCAGACCAGAGAGGCGATCACGCCGATCCAGATCGCGGAGACCGGCCCCACGAAACCCGCGGCCGGAGTGATCGTCGCAAGCCCCGCAACGGCACCGGTGATCATACCGAGCATGGTGGGCTTGGAATTAAACTTCCACTCCAGCAACGCCCAGGTCAGGCCGGCGGCGGCCCCGGCGATATGAGAAACGACCATGGCATTGACGGCCAACCGATTGGCCCCCAGCGCGCTTCCGCCATTGAACCCGAACCAGCCGAACCAGAGAAGCCCCGCGCCGAGTACCGCGAACGGGAGATTGTGAGGAGGCGACATGTGGGTGGGATAGCCTTTTCTTTTTCCGAGGACCAGCGCGCAGACAAGGGCCGCAACACCCGCGTTGATGTGGACCACGATCCCGCCGGCAAAATCAAGCGCCCCCATGTCCCTGAGAAAACCGCCGACGCCCCACACCCAGTGCGCGACCGGATCGTAAACGAACGTCGCCCAGAGAAGGGAAAAGACGCAGAACGCGGAAAACTTCATGCGCTCCGCGAAAGCGCCCAGGATCAGGCCGGGCGTAATGATGGCGAACATCGCCTGATAGATCATAAAAAGCTGGTGCGGGATCGTGGCTGCATAACCCGCGAAAGGGTCCAGGCTGACGCCCTGGAGCCCCGCCCAACTCAGATTACCAATCAGGCCGTGAACATCCGGTCCGAACGCCAGACTGTAGCCGAAAAGGACCCACTGCAAAGTGACCATGCATATCAGAATGAAGCACTGCATCAGGACCGAAAGCATATTTTTTTTTCGGACCAGACCGCCATAGAAAAAAGCCAGGCCGGGCGTCATGAGAAAGACCAGCGCCGCGGAAACAAGAACCCACGCGGTGTCCCCCCCGCTGATGGCGGGAGCCGCCGGGTCCGCAGCCCAGGCCGTCCGAGCCGCCGCGAAAAGCATCAAAATAAACGCACTCCCCCGAAAATACTTGCTGAATCTTCGCATGGATCCTCTCCCAATTGTGTCGACGATGGCCGTTTCCAACAAATTCGTCCTACATTTTTGTAGACTTTTAGTCAAAATAACGCTCTGCTATCCTGACTGGAACATAAAACACGGTAGACACAAGTAATGCAGCAAGAGACGTGCCAAGAATTGAAAACTGGGGACGGGAAAGACCAGAAAGTCCCCTTCCACCCTTTCCCATCCCCCGAAAACGATCGCTACCCGATAGCGACTTCGCCGATCTCTCCGGTACGGATGCGGAAGCATTCTTTAAGATCGAAAACGAAGATCTTCCCGTCCCCGACATGCCCCGTCCGCGCGCCTTCCTTGATCGCGTCGAGCGTCGGCTTCACGAAGGCCTCGTTGACCGCGATCTCAAGTTTCACTTTCTTGAGCAACCGCCCGCCTTCTTTATGACCCCGGTAAACCTCGGAGATCCCCTTCTGCCGTCCGCGACCCAGAACGTTGGTCACGGTCACAAGGTGAATTTCTTTCTCTTCAAGGATCCGGAGGACTTCATCCACCCGGTCCGGCTGGATCACTGCCATGATGTATTTCATATTTATTTCTCCCCCCATTGACCCCGTTAGAGTCTTCACCGACTCCGTCGGGAAATTATTTGTTCTATTTTCAAAAATTACTTGCCGCAAAACTTCCGTTTGAGTGATTTAAGACTCTAACGGGGTTAATCCAACATGGTATAGCCGGACTCACGATGCTGCGTGAGATCAAGCCCGATGCGTTCTTCGTCCTCGGAAACACGCAGACCTAGCAGGACGTCCACGATCTTCAGAAGCACGAAAGAGACGATGAATGAATATACGATGGTGATCAAAACAGCCTTCAGCTGGATCAGGAACAGGCCGGGGTTCCCGTAGAAAAGACCGTTATTTCCGGCCGGATTGACCTCTTTCGTCGCCCAGAGCCCCGTCGCGAGCGCGCCCCAGATCCCGCCGACGCCGTGCACGCCAAAAGCATCCAGTGAATCGTCGTAGCCGAACTTCGCTTTGACCACGGCGACAAAGAAATAACAGATCACCGACACTCCGACGCCGATCCAGATCGCATCCACCGGTCCGACAAATCCCGCGGCAGGCGTGATGGCGACCAAACCCGCCACCGCACCCGTGATCATGCCGAGCATGGTGGGCTTGCTGCTGATCTTCCATTCCAGAAGCGACCAGGTCAGGCCCGCGGCCGCGGCGGCGACATGCGTCGCCACAAGCGCACTGGTGGCAAGACCGTTGGCGCCCAGAGCGCTCCCGCCGTTAAATCCGAACCAGCCGAACCACAAAAGCCCCGCACCGAGCACGGCGAACGGAAGGTTGTGGGGAGGCGACATGTGATCGGGATAGCCCTTTCTTTTGCCGAGCACGAGCGCGCAAACCAGAGCCGCAACGCCCGCGTTGATGTGAACGACCGTGCCGCCAGCAAAATCAAGCGCCCCGCTGTTCCTTAGAAAACCGCCCACGCCCCAAACCCAGTGGCAGACGGGGTCATAAACAAAGGTGGCCCAAAGAAGCGAGAAGACCACGAACGCGGAGAATTTCATGCGCTCCGCGAAGGCTCCGAGGATCAGCCCCGGAGTGATGATGGCGAACATCGCCTGATAGATCATGAAGGCCTGATGCGGCACCGTGGCTGAATAATCGGCGAACGGCGTCACCCCGACACCGTGCAGGCCTGCCCAGCTCAAGCTTCCGATAAGCCCCTTGATATCCGGCCCGAACGAAAGACTGTAGCCGAAGATCACCCATTGAAGCGTGATGATACACATCAGCATAAAGCATTGCATGAGCACCGAAAGCATGTTCTTCTTGCGGACAAGGCCGCCGTAGAAGAACGCCAGGCCCGGCGTCATCAGGAATACGAGCCCCGCGGACAGCAGCACCCATGCTGTGTCGCCTGTATTAATGACCGGCGCGGTCGCGTCCGCGGCCAGTGCCAGCCTGGAAGCTCCCATAAGAGCCGCGAACCCGGCCAGTCCAAAAAACCATTTCCCCAGTCTTTTCATCGTCTGTTCCTCACTTTCAAGGTTCAAGTCCTATTCCACGAATTTGTCGAACATTTTTGTATGTTCGTGCCCATATAATGCCGTCTGTATTCTGGAACCACCTTATAGGTTGCAAGAGACATGCCAACTTGGGAAAAGGGAAAAAATGCCTGGGTACGCTGGGAAATTTACAGGGAAGTTTTTTTTACTAATAAAAAGACGGGCCCCTCATGGGATGAGGTAGCCCGCCTGCCCTGCCCTGATCAAAAAGTCAACGGTTGGCAGGACCTGTCCTGATTTCCTTATTTTTTTAATCAAGGAGAATCAGGGCTGCCCTGCCCTGGTCAAAAATTAACGGTTAGGAGGACGGCCTGGTTTTATTGAAGAAAAACCAGGCGCGCCCTTTTTTTTCTTACAGCTTGAAGAGCATTTCCGCGTACGTCGGAACGGGCCAGATTTCTGTAGGCGTCACGCCCTCGAGCGCGTCGATATCTTTGCGGAGAGCGTTCATCGCCACGACAACTTTATCGCGGAACGCTTCGGCCCGCTTCGCCACCTCGGCGACATGGTGAGCCTTCTCGATCGCGGTCTCGAGCACCGCGAGTTTCTCCGCAGCAGCCGCCAAAAGACCGCTCACGGTCGCGAGCAATTCCTTCTGGACCGTTGCCGGCGCCGTAGCTGATTTCAAAGCCCCGATCCCCGCCGCGAGCTCGGCAGCGAACTTCATCCCCGCCGGGACGAAAAGACGCCGCACCATCTGAACGGAAGCCTGTGCTTCGATATTCACATGCTTCACGTACGCCTCGAGATAGATCTCATAGCGGGAGTGGAGCTCCTTGGGAGAAAGCACCTGATACTTGTCAAAAAGCTTCTCCGCCAAGGGCGTCGCCATATAACCCAACGCCTCGATGCCGGTCTTGATGTTCGGCAGACCGCGCTTTTTTGCTTCGGCGACCCACTCGTCCGAATAGTTGTTCCCGTTAAAAATAATGCGGCCATGCTTTTTCACCGCATCCCGGACGATCGCCGTTGCTTCTTTGTTAAGACCGTTCTTTCCGGCCTTCTCAAGACGCGTCGCGATCTCATCGAGCGCTTCCGCCACGATGGTATTGATCACGATATTGGGACCCGAAATGGAGGCCGAAGAGCCGACCATGCGGAATTCAAACTTGTTCCCCGTAAACGCGAAAGGCGAGGTGCGGTTGCGGTCGGTATTGTCCTTCGGCAGTGGCGGCAGCGCATCGACCCCGATGTGGAGGAAACTCTGACCGCGGGACTGGACTTTCTTGCCCGTGGCGATGCCTTCCAGGATGTTGGTGAACTCTTCCCCCATAAATACCGAAATAATGGCCGGCGGCGCTTCGTTCGCGCCGAGACGAAGATCGTTCCCCGGATTGCCGCAGCTTGCCCGAAGTTTGTCGGCATGACGGTCGACCGCCATGAGAAGGGCGCTCACGAAGATCAGGAACTGCTCGTTCTCCGAAGGCGTTTTTCCGGGTTCGAGAAGGTTCTGCCCGTCATCGGTCGAAAGCGACCAGTTGTTGTGCTTGCCGGAACCATTCACTCCCGCGAACGGCTTCTCGTGAAGGAGGCACACGAGATCATGGCGGAGCGCCACTTTCTGCATCGTTTCCATCACGAGCTGGTTGTGGTCCGCCGCAATATTGGTCGTGGAGAAGATCGGCGCCATTTCATACTGCGCGGGAGCCACTTCATTGTGCTTGGTCTTGGACGAGATCCCCATCTTCCAGAGTTCGATGTCCAGGTCCTTCATGAACGAGGAGATGCGGTCCTTGATCGCGCCGAAATACTGGTCCTCGAGCTCCTGGCCCTTCGGCGACGGAGCGCCAAAAAGGGTACGGCCCGAAACGATAAGGTCGAGGCGCTTTTCATAGCAGGTCTTGTCGATCAGAAAGTATTCCTGTTCGGGACCGACGGTGGAAGTCACGCGCCGGGCCGTTTTGTTGCCAAGCGCCTTCAACACGCGAATGGCCTGTTTGGAGACGGCCTCCATGGAGCGAAGAAGTGGCGTTTTCTTGTCGAGCGCTTCGCTTGTGTAGGAACAAAAAGCCGTCGGGATCGCGAGGGTCACGTTCCCGGAGGCGTCCTCCTTCAGGAACGCGGGAGAGGTGCAGTCCCACGCCGTATAGCCGCGCGCTTCAAAAGTGGAACGGAGACCGCCGCTCGGAAATGAGGATGCGTCGGGCTCGCCCTGGGCCAATTGCTTCCCGGAAAATTCCATGATAACGCTGCCGTCGTCGGTCGGGGAAATGAAAGAATCGTGCTTTTCCGCGGTCCGGCCGGTCAGCGGCTGGAACCAATGGGTGTAATGCGTGGCGCCTTTTTCGATCGCCCAGTCCTTCATCGCGTTGGCGACCACGTTGGCCACGTCCGGCGACAGCGGAAGTCCCTGCTGGATGGTCTTCTTCAGGGCTTTGTAGGTCTCCTTCGGAAGCCTCTCCTTCATGGTCCGGTCGTTGAAAACATTGCTCCCGAAGATCTTCGGTACGTCCAGTTTTTCACACCCGCAATGACAAGCCTTATCTTCGCACATAACATCCCCCTTTTTGATTGAGTGACCTGTTAAATTACTTTCTTTTCATCAAGACACAAAAAACCGTATTCCCCATGAGAAAAGCAATTTCCATGCCAAATATCAGGCGATTTCACCCAAGAGAATAACCTCTAAACGGTCTAAAATATAACAAAATTGTCGCCGCGATGTCACTGTCTACAATTTTGTAGGAATCCTCTATTTCAGCCCATACGTTTTGATCTTATACCCGAGGATCCGTTCGGTAACACCCAGCGCCTTGGCCGCCTTCCGCTGATTTCCCGCGTTGGAACGGAGGGCCTCCTGGATCAACGTCTTCTCAAGTTTCTCAACAGCTCTCGGAAGATCCAGAGAAGTTAATTCGAGTTTTTCCTCGACCGGATGCCCGGGAGCTTTGGGCTGGGTCGTGACCGGATGGCCCTTGGACCCCGGGATCGGAAAAAGCTCGACCTCCAGCGTGTCGGACTTGCAATGGATCACGGCTCTTTCGATCGCGTTCTCAAGTTCCCGGATATTGCCCGGCCAGGAGTAGCCCATCAGGTATTCCATGGCTTCATCGGAAACATACTTCACTTTTTTCCCGTTCTCGAGGCCGGCTTTATTCAAAAAATGCGCGACGAGGAGCGGTATGTCCTCCCGCCTTTCCCGCAGCGACGGCAAAAGGATCGGAACCACGTTCAACCGGTAATAGAGGTCCTCCCGGAATTGTTTTTCCAGGATCGCTTTTTCGAGATCGCGATTCGTCGCCGCGATGACCCGCACGTCCACGCGGACCGTCTGGGTCCCGCCGACGCGTTCAAATTCCCGCTCCTGGAGCGCCCGCAAAAGCTTGACCTGCATCGCGGCCGAAATGTCCCCGATCTCGTCAAGAAAAAGCGTTCCCCGGTCGGCCATCTCAAAACGTCCCAGTTTTTTCGCGGCCGCTCCGGTAAAAGCGCCTTTTTCATAGCCGAAAAGCTCACTTTCGAGGAGGGTTTCCGGAAGCGCGGCGCAGGAAACCTTGATAAAAGGTCCTTTGGAACGAAAGCTGCCGTAATGGATCGCGTGCGCCACCAGTTCCTTCCCGGTCCCGGTCTCCCCGCGCAATAGCACGGTCGAACGCGTCCGGCTCACCATCTCGATGGCCTCATAAACTTCTTCCATGCGCTTGCTTTTTCCGATGATGTTCGTCGGATGGAATTTTTTCGCAAGCTCGCGCTTCAGCTCGACATTTTCGTACTGGAGTTTCGCTTTTTCTTTTTCGCGAAGGCGGTAGTTTGCGACATTCTGTGCGATGATCGAGCTGATGATCGTCAAAAGCCTCAGGTCTTCTTCCAGCGAAACGTCCCCCGCGAAGAGGCGGTCCACGCTGAGCGCACCGATGGTCTCCTGGTCGATCTTGATGGGAACGCAGATGAAGGCGATGCGGCTCCGCCTCAGGTCCTTGCGCGCGCCGGTGCGGTTAAGGAAGAGCGGTTCTTCCCCGATGTTCGGGATCGCGATCGGCTCGCCCGCTTCCACGACCTTTCCCGTGATCCCTTCGCCGACCTTGTACCGGCCTTTTTTCAGGGCCTGGGGATCCATCCCGTGCGCGATCTCGATCGTCAGATTTTCGCCCTCGGCGTCGAGGAGCGTCAGCGTCGCGCGCTCCATGCCCATGTTCTCGTGAAGCACCTCCAGCGCCCTATTCATCCGCTCCTCGAGTGGAAGGGGCAGTCCCATGCGGCGCGTGATCTCAAAAAGGGTTTTGATCTCAAGGATCTCGCGCTGGAGTCCGGTAAGGGCCGTTTCTCCCGGAGCGTTGGCCGCGGGTTCTTTCTTCATTTTTTTTCCTCCACGCCGTAGAGCGCGATGCCGGCCCGATTGGCCTTTTCCACGAAAAGGTCCATCCCGATAAAAAGGGTCTTATGAGCTTCAAAGGCGAAAGCCTCGGCCCTGGCCTCGATCAATCTTTCCAGCGTCTTGAGTCCGACCGCCGGCACATCAAAACGCATGTCCTGGTCGGGCTTGGCCACCTTCACCACGATGATCTTCCCGTTCCCCAACGCCCCGCCCCGGCGGATCGTCTCGTCCGTGCCCTCGATCGCCTCGACGGCCAGCACGGCCTTTTTTTTCACCACCACGGTCTGGCCCATATCCGCGGCAGAGATCTTTTTGGCCATTTCAAATCCGAAGGCGATGTTCTCCATCGCGGTCCCGCCGGGTTTCTTTTTCCCAAGAACGCCCGGCCCCGGCATGCACGCCTTCAGAAGGCAGGTGGAATCCAGCAGCGTGATGCCCTTTGAGAAAAGATAGTTCGCGATGCCGCCGAGGAGGGAATCGTCCTTGCGGTCCCGAAGCTTCATCAGGACCTTCATCATATCAAGATCCAGGCGCACGTTTTCCTTGAAGAAGCGCACCTTTTCGACTTTTCCCGCCATGATAGCTTCATGACATCCTTCATTTTTGAAAAAGTCCGCCAGTTTCTTGAGTTCGCCGACCTTGATCCAGCAGAAAGCATCGGCCAATCTCTCGAGACAGGATTCGGCTTCCTGTTCGATCGCGGTGATGACGACCCGGTAACCCGCCCGCTTGGCCTCTTCGGCCACCAGGATGGGAAAACGCCCGTTCCCCGCAATGATGCCCATCGTCTTCATGGAAAGACTCCCCGGTTGGAAAATCAAAAACCAGCCCTGTTTTACCGTTGACCCCTAAAAAAAGAAACGGTACTCAGCCGCAGAGGCCTCGTTCGGATTTCTCTAAAAAATCGATCAACGTCTGAATGGAAGGGCTCGAAGGAATTTCTTGCTTGATCGTTTTAATCATATTCTTCAGGATAAGACCCGATTTAAAAATGATCTTGAAAGCTTTTTTGATGTCGGATTTTTCCTCGGCCGTAAAACCCGCGCGGTCGAGACCGACGGCGTTGATGCCGAAAGCTTTGGCCGGGTGCCCGTCGACCATCATAAAAGGCGGGATGTCCTGCACGACTTTCGAACAGCCGCCCGTAATTGAAAGCTTGCCGATCCGGACGAATTGATGGACCGCGCTCAGCCCCCCGATGATCGCCTTGTCCTCCACGATCACGTGGCCTGCCAGCGTCGCGTTGTTCGCGAGCGTGGCTCCGTTATGAATGACGCAGTCGTGCGCCACGTGCGCATAGGCCATGAGAAGATTGTCGTCCCCGATTACGGTCTCCGTGCCTTCCAGAGTGCCGGGGTTGATGGTCACGTATTCGCGGATATTGTTGCGGTCTCCGATCTTCAGGTAAGTTTCACCGCCGGTAAACTTCTTGTCCTGCGTGCGGCTGCCGATCACCGCGCCGGTGAAGATCTCATTGTCGGTGCCGATCGTGGTGTGCCCTTCCAGAGTGACCCGCGGGCCGATCTTCGTCCGGTCGCCGATCTTGACCGTCCCTTCAATGAAGACCCAGGGACCGATCTCCACTTCTGCGCCGAGTTCAGCGCCGGGATGAACGATCGCCGTCGGGTGGATCTTCACTTGTCGACCACCGCGAACTTCACATCCGCTTCGCATACGAGGGTTTCCTTCACGTAAGCCCTGCCGGAACACTGCCCGAACCTGGAACGTTTTTTTACGACCTCGACCTCCATCCGAAGCTCGTCGCCGGGGCGGACGGGAGCGCGCCACTTCACGCTGTCCACGCTCATGAAATAAGCGATCTTGCCGCGATTGTCGGTCTCGCTCAGCATGATCACGCCCCCCACCTGGGCCATAGCCTCCACGATCAATACCCCCGGCATCACGGGATGCCCGGGAAAGTGACCCTGAAAAAAATAATCGTTCATGGTGACCTGCTTGAATCCCGTGGCGCGCAGGCCCGGCTCGAAATTCTCGATCCGGTCCACGAAAAGAAAAGGGTACCGGTGAGGAATGACCTTCTGAATGTCTTCCACGGTCAGGGTCTTTGAAAAGACGGGCGTTTCAGGCGGATTCGTCATCATCAGTTTCCTCACGAGTTCAACGTTAAGGGCATGGCCGCTCCTGGAAGCGATCACATGGCCGCGAATGAATTTACCGCATAAAAAAAGGTCGCCCAAAATATCCACCATCTTGTGGCGGCAGGCCTCGTCCTCAAAACGCAACGTATTGGCGATCGGCGCGTTCCTCTCAAACACCAGCGTGTTCGACGGGTTCGCTCCCTTGCCGAATCCCTGGGACAAAAGCAGCTCCGCTTCTTTCTTGAGACAGAAGGTCCGTGCCGGCGCCAGCTCACGCTCAAAGATCTCCGGGACGATGGGAAGCGACAGGTACTGGTCGTGGAGATCGTCGTCGCGGTAGCTCAGCATGTACGAGATCGAAAAGGACGGGGCCGGAAGGATCACGATCGACTGATCTCCCTGGTCCACAAAACAAGGTTCCTTGATCTCCAGGAACCGGCGCGCGACGGCTTGCTCTTCAAGCCCCACTTCGATCAGACCCCGCGAAAAATCGAGGGCGCTGCCGTCCATCCCGGGGATTTCATCCCCGTCGATCTCCACAAGAGCATTGTCGATCCCGATCCCGTGAAAAGCCGCCATCAAATGCTCGATTGTCCGCACCCGGCCGTCGCCGACCACCAGCGTGGTCTGGCGCATCTCATCGGAACGGACGTTCTCAAAGGAAGCTTTCACCCTCAGCGCCGGGTCCAGATCCACGCGGCAAAAAAGGATCCCGGCATCGGGGGCCGCCGGTTTCACGCAGACGGAAACGTTGCGGCCGGTATGGAGGCCGGTCCCCTCGAACGAGGCCGGCCTTTTGAGCGTTCTTTGGTTCATCGCGCCTTTCGTTAGGCCTTCTTGTATTTCTTGGCGAGCTCGGCGGAGATCTGCGCGGTGATATCAAAATTCTTTTTCTGGGCGAGCAACACGCGCTTGTTGAACACCATATCGTAGCCGGCCTTCGTGGAAAAATCCTGGATCACAGCATCGATGTCCTGAAAGATCTCGCGGACGACCTTATCCCGCTGTTCGGCAAGCTGCTGGCGGGTGGTACGGTCAAAATCCTCGAGCTGGCGCTTCTTTTCGATAAGCTGTTCCTGTTTCGCCGCCCGAGCGTTCGCCGCGAGCAGGGCCAATTCGTCTTCCATCGTGCGGATCGCGTTCGCCATGCCCGTCCGCTCCTTTTCCTTCGCTTCGCCTGCGGTCTTCAGGACCATATCCTGGTCTTTGGTTTTCTGAAAATTATCAAAGACCTCGGCCACGTCAACGTAAGCGACCTTCATCTCGGCGGCAAAAGCCGGCACGCTGAAAGCAACGACCGTTAACGCTAGAAGAATTCCTGCGATTATTTTTTTGTTCATGACTCCCCCTCTTGGTTGAAACGCTATGATGTTGGTTTTTTAAAAGCTACGGCTTAAGCTAAACTCGAACCGGCCGTTTCGGTTCTTGGTATCCCGGTTCACAATGGGAAGGCCATAATAAAAAGCCAATGGCCCGATAGGCGTCTTTACTTTTATGCCGGGACCGACGCTTACCGCGAACTTCCCAAAATCGATATTGTATGAATCTTTGCTGACGTTGCCTGCGTCCACGAACGCCACCCCGCGGAAAGCATCCAGGTAAGGGAGCGGGAACGTGTAATCCACGTTGACGATCGCCATGGTCTGACCGCCGATCGCGCTGCCGTTCTCTTGCGGGCCGACGCGACGGTAATTGTACCCGCGCACCGTCCCGAGACCGCCCGCGTAGAACCGGTCGAAAACAGGAACGTCATTCGACTGCCCGAACGCCTGCGACGTGGCCAGGCGGGCCTGGAACTCGATCATGTTCTTTTTCCAAAAGCTGATGTATTCGGTATATCCCGAGCGCAACACATAGAAATCCTGCGTCCCCCCAAGGAAACTGCCGACCAGTTCGCCGCCGAGATTAATCACCCGGCCTTTGGTCGGATTGAAAACGTTATCGCGGTTATCGTAGGTCGTAAAAGTCCTGAGACGGGAGAGCCAGTTGGTGCCCTCGGAATCCAGCACGATCTGGGGCGCGTCGCTGGAAACGTCCGTCAGCTTCACATTTTCGAACGTGTAGCCGCCGCCCACGCGCAGCACGTCCTTAAAAAGCCTCGAAATGGTCGTCGCGATCCCCATCCTCCGCTGCCCGAAATCGGTGTTCTGGTTATCTTCGGTGTTCAAATAGAGATCGGTCCCCCAAGAAATGGGCTTGTTGAAAAGATAGGGCTCCACGAAACTGACGTTATATTCCTGGTGGATGGTCCCGATCTGCCCGCGGATCGAAAGCGACTGTCCGCCACCCGTGAAACGCGGCCAGTTCAGGATATCGAAGTTCCGCTGGGAGATCTCGGCGAACCCCATGAAGGTATCGATCGAACTGACGCCGCCGCCGAAGGAAAGTTCGCCGGTGCGTTTTTCTTTGACCCTGAAGATCAGGTCCTTGCGGTTCGGCGCCGCGTCCGCCGGCTCCGTATCGTAAGTGACCTCTTCAAAATAGTTCAGGCTTTCGAGGCGTTGCTTGGATTTTTCGATCTTCTTGCCGTCAAAGCGTTCGCCCGGCCGGATCCGGAGCTCGCGGCGAATAACCTTGTCACGGGTCTTCGTGTTGCCGCGGATCTGCACCTTCTCGACGAAGAAAAGGTCGCCCTCCTGGATCTCATAGAGAACGTCTACCTTACCGCTGTCGCGGTTCAACTTCACGTCAGGCGACACGCGGGCCTCGATGTAACCTTCGCTGGAGTAAAACAGCCGCAGCTTTTCGATGTCCTGGGCGATGTAGTATTGCGAATAGGTCAGGCCGGGCAACATGTCGAGCTGCTGCCAGAGTTCGGACTCGGGGAAAAGGGTATTGCCCTTGAACTTAATCTCTCCGGTCACATAATGCTGCCCCTCTTCGACCTTGATAAGGATCTTGATGTTGTTGCTTTCTTTATCATAAGAGAATTCCGGAGCGATCTTAACGTCCAGATAGCCTTCCTTCTGGTAGTAAAAACTGATCCGCTCCATGTCCTTATCGAAAACATCTTCCTTAAACGAGCCGAAGAGGAACCACTTCTTTTCGCGGGTCTTCATGAGCTTCCGGAGTTCCCGGGTCTTGAAGGCCTTCACGCCCTCAAAGCTGATCTTCGTGATCTTGTATTTTTTTCCTTCGAAGATCTTGATCGCGATCACGGAATCCTTGGTCTGAGGGTCGACCGTCACTTCGGTCTGGATGTCCACGAACGACCGGTCGTCGAACGCTTTGGGATCGACCACGGTGTTGAAAATGTTGGTGAAAACCTTGAACTCGTCGGAGACCCGCAGGTCGTAGCCGTAGCTCGAGAGCCCGTAGCTGACCACGCGGCTGCCATCGTCGAGTTTCTTGACCTGTCCGTCCACGAACGGCTCGATCATCCCGTGTTCTTTCGCCATGCGGCGAATCCATTTATCGGAGCAAACAGACATATTGTTAAAAGAGGCCGGGAATTTTGAGGCCGCCGGTGAGTTTCCCCATCTCATCGCCGGCGAGTTTCTTGGCGTCTTCGAGGGCCTGCC
>CAIJDY010000021.1 GCA_903819565.1 Candidatus Omnitrophota bacterium
CACGCACGGTCCATTGGACCCTATTCCCTTGTGACGCAGCAGCCGCTTGGCGGCAAGGCCCAATTCGGCGGACAGCGCTTTGGCGAAATGGAAGTGTGGGCCCTGGAAGCCTACGGCGCCGCCTTCACGCTCCAGGAACTTCTTACGGTAAAGAGCGATGACGTGGTCGGAAGAACGCGGGTTTATGAAGCTATCGTGAAAGGCGAACCCTGCCTCCATGCCGGAACGCCGGAATCTTTTAACGTGCTTGTCAAGGAGTTGCAAGCGTTGGGCCTTGACATCGAGCCGGAAAGACAAGGCGGGAACAAGCTGCCTCTTTTTGATCTCAAAGCGAAAGTTTCGGGCGATGCCGAAGCGGAAGCCAGGGAGAAACTCAAAGTATGAACTACAACGTCAATACGTTCGATTCCGTTTCGATCCGAATCGCATCACCCGAAACGATCCGTAAATGGTCGCGGGGAGAAGTCAAAAAGCCCGAGACGATCAATTATCGGACGCTGAAGCCTGAAAAAGACGGTCTATTCTGCGAGCGCATTTTCGGCCCCACAAAAGACTACGAATGCGCTTGCGGCAAGTACAAGCGCATCAAGCACAAGAGTATTGTGTGCGACCGCTGCGGCGTGGAAGTCACCCAGGCAAGAGTCCGGCGCGAACGGATGGGGCATATCGATCTCGTGACGCCGGTTTCCCACATCTGGTTTTTCAAGACCATGCCGTCCCGTATCGGCAACCTCCTCGACCTGAGCGTGCGCGCTCTCGAAAAGGTTCTCTATTATGAAGAATACATCGTGGTCGACCCGAAGCAGACGCCGCTTAAAGCCCGTCAGCTATTGACGGAAGAAGAATACCTGAAGGCCCAGGAACAGTACGGTCCCGAGAATTTTACAGCGCAGATGGGCGCTGAAGCGGTCCAGACCCTTCTCGCCGAGCTCGACCTCGAAAAGATTTGTTCGAAATATCACCGGCAGGTCAAGGCGGCGAAGTCCAAGCAGTCCCGCGCCCGTTCGGTGAAGATCCTCAAGATCGTAGAAGCCTTCCGCAAGTCCGGGAACCTTCCCCAATGGATGATCCTGAAGGTGATTCCCGTCATTCCGCCCGATCTTCGTCCTTTGGTGGCGTTGGACGGCGGCCGTTTCGCGACAAGCGATCTAAACGACCTTTACCGCCGCGTCATTAATCGTAATAACCGGTTGCGCAAGCTACTCGAACTCAAGGCGCCGGACGTCATCATTCGCAATGAAAAGCGCATGCTCCAGGAAGCCGTGGACGCCCTTTTTGACAATGGCCGTCATGGTCGTCCCGTGCTCGGTGCGGGGAACCGTCCGTTGAAATCCCTGAGCGACATGCTCAAGGGCAAGCAAGGCCGCTTCCGTCAGAACCTTCTCGGAAAACGCGTCGACTATTCCGGCCGTTCCGTGATCGTGATCGGTCCCGAACTCAAGCTCCACCAGTGCGGGTTGCCGAAGAAAATGGCGCTCGAGCTTTTCGAACCGTTCATCATTCGCAAGCTGAAAGAGCGCGGTCACGTGCACACGATCCGTTCGGCCAAGAAAATGGTCGAACGCGTGAAGCCCGAGGTGTGGGACATCCTCGAAGAAGTGATCTTCGAGCATCCCGTCATGCTCAACCGCGCCCCGACGCTCCATCGCTTGGGGATCCAGGCGTTCGAGCCGATGCTGATCGAAGGAAACGCGATCCGCATTCACCCGCTTGTTTGTACGGCTTTTAACGCGGACTTTGACGGCGACCAGATGGCCGTTCACGTGCCGCTTTCCATGGAAGCGTTGATGGAAGCGCGCATCCTGATGCTTTCCGCGAACAATATTTTCTCTCCCGCGAACGGGCAGCCGATCACGACCCCGACTCAGGACATCGTTCTCGGGATTTATTACCTCACCAAGATGCGCGAAAACGTTCAGGGTCAAGGGTTAGTCTTCAGCGATACCGCAGAAGCGATGCTGGCGTTTCAGGACAAGCAGATCCACAAGCATGCCAAATGCAAATTGCGTTTAGCGAGCGGCGAGATCATCGAAACGGCGCTCGGGCGGATCACGTTCAATGAAGTGCTGCCTAAGGGGTTCCGCTTCGTGAATGACACGATCAATAAGGGGAAACTTTCGAAGATCATCGCGGAGTGCTACAACATTTTCGGTCACGAGGAAGTCGTCAAACTTCTCGACAGACTGAAATCGCTCGGTTTCGAGCAGGCGACCCACGCCGGTCTTTCCATCGGCATTGATGATATCCAGATCCCGGACGCCAAAGAAGAGATCCTGAGCGGGGCTCGTAAAGAGGTCAAGGCGATCGAAAATCAGTACAAGCAGGGCGTGATCACGGACGGGGAACGCTATAACAAGGTCATCGATATTTGGACGCACACGACGGATCGTGTTTCGGACGTGATGTTCGAAGCGCTCGATCCGTTCAACCCGATCTTCATGATGGCGGATTCCGGCGCCCGTGGTTCCAAACAGCAGATCCGTCAGCTCGCAGGGATGCGCGGTTTGATGGCGAAACCTTCCGGCGAGATCATCGAGAACCCGATCACCGCGAACTTTCGCGAGGGCCTTACTGTATTGGAATACTTTATTTCCACGCACGGCGCCCGCAAAGGTTTGGCGGATACGGCGCTCAAGACCGCCGACTCCGGTTACCTGACCCGCAGGCTCGTGGACGTGGCGCAGGATGTCATCATTAATCAGGACGATTGCGGCACCCTGAACGGGATCGTGATGGAGCCCGTTTACGAGGGTGAAGAAGTGATCGTTTCTCTCGCGGACCGGATCCTCGGCCGCGTGGCCCTGGATAACGTGGTGGACGTCATCACCGACAGCGTGATCGTGAAATCCGGCGAATTGATCGACGAAGGGACCATCAAAAAGATCGAAGACGCGGGGATCGAGAAGATCCGCGTGCGTTCCGTGCTTTGCTGCGAGGCCCAAAAGGGTATTTGCGCGAAATGCTACGGGCGCGATCTTTCGACGCGCCGTTTGGCGGAACTCGGTACGGCGGTCGGAATTATCGCCGCGCAGTCCATCGGCGAACCCGGAACCCAGCTGACGATGCGTACGTTCCATATCGGCGGTACGGCTTCCCGCGTGGTCGAACAGTCTTATTATCGTGCCCGCAATGAAGGCGCGATCCAGTATCACGGCCTGAAGACCGTTGTGACGAAAACAGGCGAGACCGTGGTTCTGAACCGTAACGGGCAGCTTTCGCTTCATGATCCGACGGGCCGCGAGCTTGAGCGCTATACGATCCCGACCGGCGCCTTTATTCATTTCAAAGAGGGCGGCAAGGTTAATAAGGGAGAGATCTTCGTGAAATGGGACCCTTACACGGTTCCGATCTTGACCGAGGTTTCTGGGAAGGTCCGTTTTGAAGATATCAAGGCGGGCGTGACCATGAACGAAGAGCTGGATGCCACGACCGGCATGACCGAGCGCGTGATCATCGAGCACAAAGAAGATCTCCATCCGCAGCTTCTCATTGTTGGCGAAAAGGACGAGATCCTGGCCTTCTATCCGATCCCGACTGGGGCGCATATTGTGGTCAAGGACGGCTCCGAGATCACCGGCGGAACGCTCCTGGCAAAAACACCGCGTAAGATCGCGAAGACACGCGATATCACCGGCGGTTTGCCCCGTGTTGCCGAACTTTTCGAAGCGCGTAAGCCGAAGAACCCGGCCGTGATCTCGGAGATCGACGGCGTCGTGGAGATCGGCGAGATCGTCAAAGGTCAGCGCAAGATCATCGTCAAGAGCCCGGCGGGCATGACCAAAGAGTATTTGATCCCGCACGGACGGCACTTGAACGTTTATAAAGGCGATAAGGTCATGGCAGGCGAGCAGCTTATCGACGGCCCTGTCGTCCCGCAGGACATCTTGCGCGTTTCTGGCGAAAGAAGTCTGCAGAATTATCTCGTCCAGGAAGTCCAGGAAGTCTACCGCCTGCAGGGGGTAAGGCTTAACGACAAACACGTGGAAGTGATCGTGCGGCAAATGCTGCGCAAGGTGCGCATTGAGGAGTCGGGCGATAGCGAATTTTTGATCGGCTCTCACGTGGAGAAGCTCAAGTTCGCGGAAGAGAACGCGAAGCTCCTCAAGAAGGGCAAGGAGCCGGCAAAGGGGACTTCGATCCTTCTCGGGATCACGAAAGCCTCTCTGACCACAGACAGCTTTATTTCAGCGGCAAGCTTCCAGGAAACGACCCGCGTACTGACCGAAGCGGCTTCTGCCGGCAAGCGCGATTTTTTGCAGGGCCTCAAGGAGAACGTGATCATGGGGCATTTGATTCCCGCGGGAACGGGTTTCAAGATCCATCAGGACATCGAGATCGAAAAAGATCTGACGGATGTGTTGCCGGATCCTTTAGCTTCGAAGAAAGAAAAAGTCGCCGAAGAGACCGGCGCATCCAAGGAGAATTCGTAATGGCGCCGACCATCAATCAGTTGATCCGTTTTGGAAGAAGACGTTTTAAAGTGAAGTCTAAGTCGCCGGCCCTTCAAAACTCGCCGTTCCGCAAAGGCGTCTGCTTGATCGTGAGAACGCAGACGCCGAAGAAGCCGAACTCGGCCCTCCGGAAGATCGCGCGCGTTCGTTTGACCAACGGCCAGGAAGTGACGGCGTATATCCCGGGCGTGGGGCATAACCTTCAGGAGCACTCGATCGTTCTCGTGCGCGGCGGCCGCGTCAAGGACCTTCCGGGCGTTCGTTATCATATCGTTCGCGGGAAACTGGACGCCTCCGGCGTTGCGGACCGCACAAAATCACGCTCCAAGTACGGCGCAAAAACACCGAAAAAAAAGGAAGCTAAGTAAACATGAGAAGACGACGCGCAGCCAAAAGAATGATCGATCCTGACCCGCGCTACGGGGACTTGTTGATCGCCAAACTCATCAACGTGGTCATGGAATCGGGAAAGAAGTCCATTGCGGAGCGGATCGTCTACGACGCCCTGGATATCGTGAAAGAAAAAACAGGAAAAGAACCTCTTGAAGTTTTTCGTCAGGCAGCGGATAATGTGCGCCCTCTCTTGGAGACCAAGTCCCGGCGCGTCGGCGGCGCCACGTACCAAGTTCCGGTGAGTGTGCCGGAAGATCGCAGTTTCTCCCTTGCACTTCGTTGGCTGCGGAGTTATTCGCGCGAACGTAAAGGGAAGCCGATGCACGAAAAGTTGGCCCAGGAAATTATCGACGGTTATAACAAGACGGGTTCTTCGATCAAGAAGAAAGAAGACGTTCATAAAATGGCGGAGTCCAACCGGGCTTTCGCTCATTATCGCTGGTAATAGTAAACGGAAGACAAATGGCAGACGACAAAAAAATTCATTATCCGCTGAATAATATCCGCAATATCGGCATTGCTGCCCATATTGACGCGGGGAAGACCACGACCTCCGAGCGCATCCTGTACTACACCGGTCGTACCTATAAGATCGGTGAGGTCCACGAGGGAACGGCGGTCATGGACTGGATGGAACAGGAGCAGGAGCGCGGGATCACGATCACGTCGGCGGCGACGACCTGTTTTTGGCGCGATTGCCGTATTAATCTTATCGATACCCCAGGGCACGTGGATTTTACGATCGAGGTCGAGCGTTCATTGCGGGTGCTGGACGGCTGTGTGGCCGTGTTCGGTGCCGTGGAAGGCGTGGAGCCGCAGTCCGAAACCGTGTGGCGCCAGGCGGACCGTTATAATGTTCCCAGGATTGCTTTCATTAATAAGATGGACCGCACGGGCGCGGAGTTCGAAAAGAACGTTCAGCAGATGCGTGACCAGTTGGGTGCGAACGCGGTTCCGATTCAGATTCCCGTTGGTTTGGAAGATAAATTCCGAGGCATCGTGGATCTCGACGAGATGAAGGAAGTCATTTATGACGATGAAAGCTTGGGCGCCAAGTTCACGATACAGGAGATCCCGGCGGAACTGAAGGACCAGGCTGAGAAGGCCCGGACGTTCATGATCGAAAAAGTCTCGGAATTCGACGATGTTCTTTTTCATAAATTCGTGGAAGGTCAGGAAGCGACCCCGGCGGAGATCCGGGTGGCGATCCGCAAGGGAACGATCGCCCTAAAATTGGCGCCCGTGATCGTGGGCTCCGCATTAAAGAATAAAGGCGTCCAGCAGCTTTTGGACGCGGTGGTCGATTATTTGCCCTCTCCGTTGGACATTCCGCCGGTGAAGGGGACCGATCCGAATACCGGTGAAGATGTTCACCGTGAAACGAATGACAAGGCGCCTTTGACCTGTTTTGCTTTTAAGATCGCGAGCGACAAGTTCGTCGGTTCTTTGACCTACATCCGTATTTATTCCGGGACGCTTTCTTCTAGCTCTTATATTTACAATGTCCGCACCGGAAAAACCGAGCGCCTTGGGCGTTTGCTTTTGATGCACGCCAACAAGCGTGAGGAGATCGATGAAGCGGGCGCAGGGAACATCGTGGCGGCCGTAGGTCTCAAGGACGTGAAAACGGGTGATTCCTTTTGTGACGAGAACCATCCGATGCTGCTTGAGGCGATGTTCGTTCCGGAGCCTGTCATCTGGATGGCGGTGGAACCCAAGACGAAAGCAGACCGTGATCGTCTGTCGGACGCGATCGGCAAGCTGGTCAATGAAGACCCGACTTTCCGCGTGAAGACGGACCAGGAAACCGTCCAGACTCTTATCGGCGGCATGGGCGAGCTTCATTTGGAGATCAAGATCGATATCATGAAACGCGAATACAACGTCCAGGTGAACGTCGGCAAACCGCAGGTCGCTTACAAAGAGACCATTTGCGGGACGGCCGAGGCGGAAGGGAAGTTCATCAAGCAGACCGGCGGCCGCGGTCAATACGGTCATTGTTTCCTCAGGATCGAACCGCTGGAACGCGGGAAAGGCGTGGAGTTCGAGAACGAAGTGGTTGGCGGCTCGATTCCCCGCGAATACATCCCGGCCGTTGAAGACGGCGTCATTGATGCCTGCACGAACGGTGTGTTGGCGGGTTATCCGGTCACGGACATCAAAGCGGTTGTGACCGACGGAAGCTATCATGATGTTGACTCTTCGGAAATTGCGTTTAAAATGGCGGGAATTTTCGCCTTTAAGGAAGCGTTCAAGAGAGCCAAGCCGATCCTTTTAGAGCCGATCATGTCCGTGGAAGTTTTGGTCCCGGAGGAATACATGGGAGATGTCATCGGGGATCTGAACTCCCGCCGCTGTGTGATCCAGGAGCTCAGCAACCGGGGTCATCTGAAATCGATCAGGGGCCTGGTGCCCTTATCGGAGATGTTCGGTTACGCAACTGCGGTTCGTTCGCTTTCTCAAGGCCGCGCTACATACACCATGGAACCGCATACGTACCAGGAAGTTCCTAAAATGATCGCAGAAAAGATCATAGCAGGTTAAAAAAATTATGGCACAAGTCAAAGAAAAGATCCGGATCAAGTTGAAAGCTTACGACCACCGCGTGTTGGACCAGTCGGTTCAGGAGATCGTGGGGACCGCGAAGAAGACCGGCGCGAAAGTGATCGGGCCGATCCCGCTTCCGACCCATATTTGGAAAACGACGGTGCTTCGCGGCCCGCACATCGACAAAAAGGCGCGGGACCAGTACGAGATCCGGACGCACAAGAGACTTATTGAACTCGAAGAACCCACTTCCCGCACCGTGGACGCGCTGATGAAGCTAGACCTCCCGGCTGGCGTGGACGTGGAGATCAAACTGTAGAAAAGAGAAGGTTATGATCGGTTTACTCGGAAAAAAAGTCGGAATGTCGCAATTGTTCGATGCGGAAGGGCAGCAGATCCCGGTGACGGTGGTCGAGGCGGGGCCCTGTTTTGTCACGGCGGTGAGGACCAAGGAAAAAGACGGCTACGTCGCGGCACAGCTCGGGTATGACGTCGTAAAGGAAAAGAGACTCACGAAGGCCGAGATGGGCAGTCTCCGCAAGGCGAACCTGGCAGCGCTCAACCTGCTCAAAGAGTTTCGCACGAATGATATTTCAAATCTGAGCGTCGGCAGTGAGTTGCGCGCGGACAATTTTGAAGTCGGAGAGTTCGTTGACGTCCGGGGGATCTCGATCGGAAAAGGTTTTCAGGGGGTCGTGAAGCGCCTGAATTACAAAGGCGGCGCGAGCAAAGGCCACGGCTCCATGTTCGGACGCGTCCCGGGTTCGATCGGCGCGCAGGCCGGCGGAAGAGGCTGCCGCAAAAAAGTCCGCAAGGGCAAAGGGTTGCCCGGGCAGATGGGCAATGAAAAGGTTTGCGTCAAAAGCTTGAAGGTCATGAAGGTGGATGCCGAGAACAATTTGCTCGTTCTCAAAGGCAGCGTTCCGGGGTTTGAGGGCGGTTATCTGGTCATTTGCAGTGCTCTCAAGGGCGGTAAAAGGAATCCCTGGAAAGTCAGAGGCGGTAAGCAGGAGTCTTCGAAAGAAACCCCCGCGGCAGCTTCCAAGACTGAAAATCCTCCGGAAGGAACGAAGGCCAGTTCCTAAGTTTTTTAACGTAATGAAAGAAAGGTTTATACGATGAAAGCGCTTCTTTACTCGAAAGAGGGTAAGAAGAAAGTTGAAGTGGTGCTGAACCCGGCGGTTTACGGGGTTCGGATCAATGAGCGGCTTCTCGAACTCGTTCGTTACGCGTATTCGGCGAATCTCCGCAAGGGGACGGTGGACACCAAAACACGCGGCGAGGTTCGCGGGGGCGGCAAGAAACCCTGGAAGCAAAAGGGCACCGGCAACGCGCGTCACGGTTCGATCCGTTCGCCTATCTGGGTCGGCGGCGGAACGGTGTTTGGGCCGCACCAACGGGATTATTCGGTGAAATTATCGCAGGCGGTCCGTAAACAGGCCATCTCCGTGATGCTGAGCAAGCGGGCCGGAGAAAAGGGGATCATGATCTTGGAAAGCCTGAAGCTAGAAACCCCGAAGACCAAGGTGTTTGCGGGCATTGTTAACGCGCTTCCGATCCAGAAGAAGCGGGCTCTCTATGTGGTCAAAGATTTTTCCGCGAATTTGAAGAAAGCGGGCCGCAACCTGAGGGACTTTGTGGATATTAAAAGTGCGAGCGAATTCAGCGCGTACGATGTCATGCAGCGCGAAAAACTGATCATTGATGAAGACGCGATCGAGACCATCGAAAAGCGATTGCTCGGAGCGGCGAAGGAGAAGGTCAATGAAGCTTAATATTTTTGATGTCGTGATCGAGCCGTTGATCACCGAAAAGCTCTCGCGCGCCGCAGAAGAGGCGAGCCAGTACGGGTTCCGCGTCCACCCGCAGGCCAACAAGAAGGAAGTCAAGGCGGCTGTGGAGAAGATCTTCAGCGTACACGTGGAGAGCGTCAACACCATGAATGTTTCCGGGAAATGGCGCCGCGTGCGTCATGTGCCCGGGCAGACCGTCGCCTGGAAAAAGGCGATTGTTACCCTGAAAAAGGGCGAAAAGATCGATCTGACGAAATAATAGGAGCTGAAAAGGACTGTTATGGGGCTTATTAAATTTAAACCAACAACACCGACGCGGCGTTACGGGAATGTTTCGGACTTTGCCGAAATTACCACGGACCGTCCGTACAAGCCTTTGACCTTTATTAAAAAAAGGACCGGCGGCAGGAACAATCACGGACACATCACCTCGCGGCGTATCGGCGGCGGACACAAACGCAGGATACGCATCGTGGATTTCCGGCGGAACCGCCTGGACATGCCGGCAACCGTATTGACCGTGGAGTACGATCCCAACCGCAGCGCACGCATTGCGCTTGTCCAGTACAGCGATGGTCTGAAAAGCTACATTCTTTGCCCGGACGGTCTGAAAGTTGGCGAACAGGTTGTTAGCGGGCCAGACGCGGAAGTCAAAGTGGGAAATCATTTACCGCTTGAGAAGATCCCGGAAGGTACGCTGATCCACAATATCGAGCTGATGCCCGGTCTCGGCGGAAAACTGGTTCGCGCCGCCGGTGTGGTCGCGCAGATCCTGGCGAAAGAAAATAATTTCGCGCACGTCAAGCTCCCCTCGGGCGAAGTCCGGTTGGTGCCGGTGAAGGCGTTCGCGACCGTGGGGCAGTGTTCAAATATTGATAATGAAAACATCGTGCTCGGCAAGGCCGGCCGCAGCCGTTGGCTGGGGAAGAGGCCTGTATCGCGCGGTGTGGCGCGTAACCCTGTGGACCATCCGTTGGGTGGTGGCGAAGGGAAATCGAAGGGTGGGAACCATCCGCAAAGCCCGTGGGGTCAGAAATCCAAGGGGCTGAAGACTCGGGCGCGTTACAAGGCAACGAACAAGTACATCGTGAAGGATCGCAGAAAATGAGCCGTTCGTCTAAAAAAGGCGTTTACGTTGATGAGAAGCTTTTAGGCAAAGTCCAGATCGCGAACGAGCGCAAAGACCGGCGTCCTATCAAGACCTGGTCCCGCCGGTCGACGATCACGCCGGATTTCGTCGGTGTGACCCTTTCGGTGCATAACGGGAAGATCTTCATCAACGTTTTCGTGACCGAGAACATGGTGGGGCATAAAGTCGGGGAATTTGCCCCGACCCGTACTTTCAGAAAACACAGCGCGGCCGGCGATAAGGCGAAAGCCCTTGCCGAAGGCGCAAAGACATAGACTGAGTCCTTATCATGGCAAAAGAAGATAAAAAAGCACAACCTGAAGTAAAGCCGAATCCGCGTAAGGTCAAAGCGGTGACGAAATATTTGCGGATTGCGCCGCGGAAGCTGCGGCTCGTGATCGATACCATCCGCCGCCGTCCTGCGATCGAAGCCATGGGGATCCTTTCGCTCTTGAATAAAAAGGGCGCGAAGATGGTCTCAAAAACGCTGCACAGCGCCATCGCGAACGCCAAGAACCTCGGGCTGAACGAAGATCGTCTTTATGTTTCGGACACTCGTGCGGACGGAGGGCCGTCGTTGAAGCGGTTCCTCACCCGTTCGATGGGGCGCGCGGACAAGATCCTGAAGCGGACGTCGCATTTGACCGTGGAAGTTCGGGAAGGTATGAAAATCTGGGGCGGTAAAAAACCGGAAGACGCTAAGGCCAAGAACAAGAAGAAACCCGTCGCAGCTCAAGGGAAGTAAAGGGAGGCTATTTTGGGTCAGAAAGTACATCCATACGGATTGAGGCTCGGATACATCAGGACCTGGAAGTCGCGCTGGTTCGCGAAACGCGACGCGGGGACCGTTTTGATGGAGGATCTCAAGATCCGGAAATATTTGAAAGCAAAGTTATCATTCGCGGGCATTTCTTCGATCGAGATCGACCGTGCCAGCAACCGCATGCGTGTCCGTATTTTTGCGGCGAAGCCCGGCGTGATCATCGGTCGGCGCGGTCAGGAGATCGACAAGATCAAGGAAGATCTCGCGGCGCTGACGAAGAATGAGGTTTTCCTGGATATTAAGGAAGTGAAGATGCCGCAGATCGACGCGCAACTTGTGGCGGAAAATATCGCGCTACAGCTTGAAAAACGCGTCAGTTTCCGCCGCGCCATGAAAAAATCGGTGCAGTTGGCCATGCAAAAGGGCGCGCTGGGCATCAAACTCAAATGCAAGGGCCGCCTGGGCGGCGCGGAGATCGCGCGTGAGGAAGGCTATAAAGAAGGCAAGGTGCCTTTAAGCACTTTCCGCGCGGACATCGATTACGGTTTCGCGGAAGCGTTCACCACCTACGGGACGATCGGATGCAAGGCCTGGATCTATAAGGGCGACATTCTCGTCAAAAAGGAACAGGAAGCCCAGAAACTCGAAATGGAAAAGAAGTTCAAGCCGGCGGACGAGGAAGTCCAGAAGACGGAAGCTGTCGTGGAACCCGCGGTTGAGAAGCAGGAAAATGCCGGACCCAAGGAGAACGTGAGCGATGCCCCTACAGCCTAAGAGAGTCAAATTCCGCAAGCAGCAGCGCGGCTGGATGCGCGGGGTTGCCACGCGCGGAAGCAGCATTTCCTTCGGGGAATACGGTTTGAAAGCCCTGGAATGCGCATGGCTTACTGCGATCCAGATCGAGGCGGCCCGTGTCGCGTTGACGCGTCACGTCAAGCGCGGCGGAAAAATATGGCTCCGGATCTTCCCGGACAAAGCTTATTCCAAAAAGCCGGCCGAAACCCGCATGGGAAAAGGCAAAGGCGCGCCGGAATATTATGTGGCGGTCGTGAAACCCGGCCGTATTCTTTTTGAAATGGGCGGGATCCCGGAGCAGATGGCCCGTTCGGCCATGCGGCTCTGCGCGCACAAGATCCCGTTCCGCACGAAATTCGTCAAACGCGAGGTTACGGTTTAACATGTTGAAAGTCACAGAACTCAAGGATCTCAGCCGTGAGGAGTTGCTCGAAAAGGTGAACAACCTCAAAAAAGATCTCATGCAGTTCCGGTTCCAGCACAAGACCGGGAAGCTTGAGCGGCAGTCTTCGTTGAAGGAAACCAAAAGGGACATCGCGCGCGTCTTAACCGTGCTGAATGAGCCGAAGAAAGGCGAAAAGAAGTCATGACCGAGACAGGACCCGAAGAAAAACAAAGCAAGCGCCTTCGCGAAGGCGTCGTGGTGAGCCACAAGATGAACAAGACCATCACGGTCCTTGTGACCCGTCTGCTTTCCCATACCAAGTTCAACAAGGTCATCAAACGGCACATCAAATACTCCGTGCATGATGAAAAGAACGAAGCGAAGGAAGGGGATCATGTCCAGATCGTGGAGACCCGGCCTATTTCCAAAACGAAGCGCTGGCGTTTAGTGAAGGTGATGAAGTCATGATCCAGATGAGAAGCATTCTCGAGATCGCTGACAACAGCGGCGCGAAAAGAGCGGCCATGATCGGCGTACTCGGGCGTCACGGAAAGCGTTCAGCCGAGATCGGCGACATTATTACCGCCTCCGTGAAAGAGGCGCTCCCCAACGGCGCCATCAAAAAAGGGGAGGTCGTGAAGGCGGTCGTCGTCAGGACCAAGTCCCCGATCCGGCGTAAGGACGGCTCTCACATCAAGTTTTCTTCGAATGCCATTGTGTTGATTGATAACCAGAGAAACCCGCGCGGGACGCGCATCTTCGGCCCCGTCGCTCGCGAGCTTCGCGACGCCAATTTCGCCAAGATCATTTCGCTCGCGCCGGAGGTTGTTTAAGCCATGAAGATCCGTCGAGACGATCAAATTATTGTGACCCGCGGCAAGGACAAAGGCAAAAAAGGCCGCGTCATGCGGGCCTATCCCAAAGAACAGATGATCCTGGTGGAGAAGATCAATTACCGGACGGTTTATCTGCGCAAGAGCCAGGAAAA
>CAIJDY010000022.1 GCA_903819565.1 Candidatus Omnitrophota bacterium
AGTGATCACCAAAGACAATGTTCCCGTGAAGATCAATGGCGTTATCTTCTTTAAGGTAGATGATCCGGCCAACGCGATCATCAAGGTCCAGGATTACCGGTACGCGATCGCGCAATATGCTCAGACATCCCTTCGGGACGTGATCGGGCAGATGTCGCTTGACCAGCTTTTGACGGAGCGCGAAGAGATCGGGAAAAAGATCGAAGCGAACGTTGAAAAGGATACGGAGGCTTGGGGACTTGAAGTGACGGGAATACGGATCCAGGACATCGATATGCCCGAGGAACTCAAGAAGATGATGTCCCGCCAGGCTTCGGCGGAACGGGAAAAGCGCGCTACGATCACCAAAGCGGAGGGCGACAGGGATGCGGCCGCGAACCTCGCGCTGGCGGCCAAGACCATGGCGGAAAGTCCGGGGGCCATGCAGTTGAGGACGCTTCAGACGATCGACGGGCTCGGGCCGACGGCATCGAATACGGTTGTACTTGCGGTTCCCGTGAATATCATGGATGCGATCGATCAGTTGGGGAAATGGGGAAAAGGTATCAAGGAGAACAAGCCGGCAGCTTAGGGCAAGAAGTTTTTGGGCATAAAAAAGCCTCAGCTGTGAGTTTCGAGTATCCCGCTTTCTTAGCAAAAGAAATTAAGTTTGAAAGCTCAGTTGCTTTTTCGGCGAAACGCTCAGGCCACGTTGTTTTCTCACGCTGAGGCTTGAAGCTCCCAGGAGGTCCCGGCGAGACTTTTGCTCTGCCGTTCCTCCATTTCAAAGAAACGCTTTTCAATCTTCCCTAATTTGACTATAGTTGGTGAGTTGGCAATTGTCAATGCCGCCAATTTGTAACCCTATAGAATTGAACGACTTAGGAAAACAGTCTTTGACAAAAAAGGGCCTTATTGTTAACATTCTTTGCTTCCGAGTGATTTAAAAATACGAGGACTTCATGGCGCTACTCAATACGACTCAGGAAATCATCCAGGACATCCGGGAAGGCCGCATGGTCATCATGACCGATGATGAGACCCGGGAAAACGAAGGCGATCTTATCTTCGCGGCTCAAAAGACGACCCCCGAGATGGTGAATTTCATGATGAAATTCGGCCGAGGGCTTATTTGTGTTCCCATGACCGGGGAACGGATCCACGAGATCGGGCTTGATCAGATGAACCCGAATCCCGAGGATTCCATGAAAACGGCATTTACGGTCTCCGTGGACGCGAAAGCCGGTGTGTCGACCGGCATTTCGGCATATGACCGCAACCGCACGATCGAATTGCTGGCGGACCCGAAGTCCCAGCGCGAGGATTTTGCGATCCCGGGGCATCTCTTTCCCCTAAAGGCAAAACAAGGCGGCGTCCTCCGCCGGGCCGGACATACGGAAGCGGCCGTGGACCTGATGCAATTAGCCGGCGTGGCGCCCGTCGGGGTGATCTGCGAGATCGTCAACGATGACGGGAAGATGGCACGCCTTTCAGACCTGCTGGTTTTCGCGAATAACCACAAATTGAAGATCGGGACCATCCGTGATCTTATCGCGCACCGTACAAAGACCGACAAGCTTGTCAAAAAGATCAGCGAGGCCAAACTGCCGACAAAGTTCGGGATGTGGACCATCCAGATCTACGAATCTGTTCTGGACGGCGTTCAGCATGTCGCCCTGACGCAGGGGACGATCGGGGACGGTCCGGTGCTCGTGCGCGTTCATTCGGAATGTTTCACAGGAGAGGTCCTGAGCTCGCTGAGGTGCGATTGTCAGGACCAGCTTCACGCGGCGATGGCGATGATCCAGCGGGAAGGAGCGGGCGTGATCCTCTACATGCGTCAGGAAGGACGCGGGATCGGTTTGGCGAACAAGATCAAGGCGTACGCGCTGCAGGACAAGCACGGGCTCGATACCGTGCAGGCCAATGAAGCTCTTGGGTTCAAGCCGGACCTTCGCGATTACGGGATCGGGGCGCAGATCCTGCATGACCTCGGGCTTTCCAAATTGCGCCTTATGACGAACAACCCCCGCAAGATCGTGGGGCTGGAGGGTTACGGGCTTGAAGTGGTGGAGCGCGTGTCGATCAAAACAAAAGCAAATCCGCTGAGCGCGAAATACCTGAGGACCAAACAGGAAAAACTCGGGCACATCCTTGACCTCGGGACGGAATCATGACCACTTATCACGGAAAGATCTTCGCGAGTCACAAGCGATTCGGGATCGTCGTTTCGCGCTTTAACGAATACATCACGGCGCGGCTTCTGGACGGGGCGCTGACCCTGCTGAAAAAAGCGGGCGTGCCGGGAAAAAATATCCACGTGGTCTGGGTGCCTGGCGGACTGGAAGTCCCGCTTTTCTGCAAAAAATTGAAGACCCAGACGCACTGCGATGCCGTGATCGCTCTGAGCTGCGTGATCCGCGGTGGCACGTACCATTTTGAATGTGTTTCGAACGAACTCGTTCGTGGGATCGACCAGGTGGCGCTTGAGACAGGAACGCCCATCGCGAGCGGCGTCATCACGGCGGACAATCTGGAGCAGGCGATCGACCGGGCGGGGCTCAAGTCCGGCAATAAGGGCGAGCAGGCGGCTCTTGTCGCGCTGGAGATCGCGAGCCTGAATGAACAGCTGGCAGGGAAGGCGCGAAAGTCCGGAAAAAAGAAGCACCATTCGTCTGCAAATCCGAAAAGGAAATCATGATCCGAAAAAGAACGCAGGCGCGGGAATGCGCGCTTCAGATCCTTTACCAGTACGAGATCAATCCCGAGCCGCTTCCGGACCTTTTCGAGAGGTTCTGGCAGCAGGAGGAGCAAACGGCCGCCACGAAAGAAGTGCGCGATTTCGCCGAAAAACTCGCGCGCGGAACTTGCGAGCATCAAGCCGAGATCGACAAGGTCATCAGCCAGTACGCGGACAATTGGGAGCTTCACCGCATGGCGATCATTGACCGCAACATTATGCGGTTCGCCACCTTCGAACTTCTTTTCGCCTCCGACATTCCTCCCAAAGTGACCATCAATGAAGCTGTGAACCTCGCCAAGAAGTTCTCGCAGGAAGAATCCGGCAAGTTCGTCAACGGCATCCTTGACAAGATCAATCACACCGAGAAGCCGAGAAATCCTAAAACCGATGCTGCATCCAGAACATGAAAAATGGATGACGCTGGCCCTCGCGCTGGCGGAAAAAGGGAAATTCACCGTGAGTCCTAATCCGAGGGTCGGCGCGTGCGTGGTTTCCGACGGGAAGCTGGTGGGTTCCGGCTATCATGAAAAGTTCGGCGGTCCGCATGCCGAGCCGAACGCGTTGGCAAAGGCCGGAAAGCGGTCCCGGGGCGCGACGCTCTATGTGACGCTCGAACCGTGCTCCACTTGGCAAAAAACCCCGCCATGCGCTCCGCTGATCAAGGCCAAAGGGATCCGGTCCGTGGTCATCGGGTGTCTTGATCCCAATCCTCTGAATCGCGGCAAAGGGGTGCGTTTTCTGCGAAAGGCCGGGATCTCCGTGAAATGCGGTGTGATGGCGGCCGCGGTAGAAAAACAGAACGAAGGATTTTTCCGCTACGTGACGGCCGGGCGGCCGTTCGTGACCCTGAAGATGGCCCAAACCCTGGACGGCAAGATCGCCACGCGGGAGGGGCTTTCCCGATGGATCTCTTCGCCGCCTTCCCGCGATTTTGTGCACAAGCTTCGTGAGGAGCACGACGCGGTCCTCGTCGGGAAGAATACTTTTTATCAGGACGACCCGCGGTTGGCGCCGCCCAGGAATTCGCCGGCGCTGGTGGCGGGAAAGCCCCGGAAAATTATTTTGGTCTCTGAAAAGGGCTGGTCTCCCCGAGCGCGTGTTTTCCGGGACGATCGTCTGACCCTTCTCGTTTTTCCCGAAAGTCATCTCAAACGGATCGTCAAGAAAGCGGGGAGTTTGAAAGGGAACTGGACGCTTCTTCCGGTCAAAGAAAAAAACGGAAGGGTCCGCATTCCGGAGCTTTTAAAAAAACTCGCCGGTTTGGGGATCACCAAACTTCTCGTGGAGGGCGGCGGGGAAACGGCCTGGTCTTTTCTGGAGGCCGGTTGCGTGGACCGGGCGGTGTGGATCGTCGCGCCGAAAGTATTCGGCGGACGCGACGCCAAGACTTCGGTGGAAGGACGGGGCGTTGGGAGTCCGCGGCAGGGGTTTGTTTTTCAAACGGAAAAGATCCGACAGTGCGGCAGCGATTGGATCCTGGAGGGGAACTTTCAGAAACAGAGAACGCGAAAGTAAGGAGAGGACATGTTCACAGGCATCATTGAAAATCAGGGACGCGTGTTCAAAAAAGAGGAGCGCGGCGGGCAGATCCGCTTTGGGTTCCGGTTTCAGAAGAAAGAAAAAAAACTGGCTGTGGGGGACAGTATCGCCGTGGACGGCGTTTGTCTGACGGCGGTCCGCGTCAGCCCGGATTTTTTCGAGGCGGATGTGGTTCGTCAAACCTTGCAGGCGACGACCCTCGGCGACCTGAAGCTCGGAAGTTGCGTGAATCTCGAACGATCGCTGCGTCTCGGGAAGGCCCTTGGGGGGCATTTCGTGACCGGGCATATTGACGGTCCCGGGCGCATCGTCAAGATCGCGAAGATGAAAAAAAATACGACCTTGTTCATTCAAGCCTCAAAGGATATAATCGGCCTCCTCGCGGACAAAGGTTCTGTGGCCTGCGACGGGATCAGTTTAACGGTCCAGAAGGTAACAGGGACGGTCATTCAGATCGCCGTGATCCCGCACACGCTGAAGGTCACGACGCTGGGGATCAAGCGGGTGGGTTCCGGAGTGAATCTCGAAGTGGACATCGTGGCCCGTTATTTGCAGATGTGTTTTCATAAAGAAAAAACGAAGAAGACATTCTCCTCGCGAACGATCCTTAGGGAGCTTTTGAGGCAAAAGAGCTGAATGCAGAAAAGATTTGAACTTGTTTCCAAATCCGAGGTCCTCTCGCCGCTGCGTAAAGAATTGCGCCAGCTTTTGGGGCAGGGGGGCTGGGAGAAAAAGTCCACGGAAGAGATACTGCTTGCGATCGATGAAGCCCTGACCAATATCATACGTCACGCGTACGGCGGGCAGCCGGGCGCGATGGTGGTGCTGTTCGACGACGGTCCGGAGAAGACCGAGATCATTCTCGAAGATTGCGGGAAGAAGTTCGACCCGACGCAGGTGCCGCCGCCGGAACTGCCGCGTCATAAACCGGGCGGGCTCGGAGTCCATTTTATCCGGACGATCATGGACCGTGTTGTCTATGATGAGGCGTTCAAGGAAGGCAACCGTCTTCATTTGATCAAGTTCAAATCCAAAAAGCTGAAGGGAGAAGGGGCGCTATGAAAATTCAGATGACCTGCCAAGGAGATATCCATATTTTAGAACTGGTGGGGGAATTGGATTACCATTCCTCGCCGGAATTGCGCGAGAAATTGAATGAACTTTCGGCCAAGCAAGCCCCGAAGATCCTCGTGAATTTGAAGGGCGTGGACTACATGGACAGCTCCGGCATCGCGACGTTCGTCGAGGCCTTCCAGAAGACCAAGCGCTATCAGGGACGGTTGATCCTTGCCGAGCTCACGGATACGGTCCGCGGGGTTTTCGAGATCGCGAAACTTGAAAGTATTTTTGAAATTTCTCCGACGGTGGACGAGGCTTTCACGCGATTGGGCGCGAAGGCGTAATTTTTTAATTTTAGGGGTTTCCTCATGAAAGACTTTGCCGGAAAAACGGGGCAGTCGCTATTTTTTGTGTTGGCGGGTGTGGCCCGGTTGTGGGACCTAGGAACGGCGGTCATCGGTTACGCGTTCACGTCTCTTTTTCAGAAGAAGATTGTTCCGCGAGATACCCTTTTCCACCAGATGGTCCAGATCGGGATCGATTCCACGGGGATCGTTTCGCTTGTCGGCGCTTCGGTCGGGACCGTGCTGGCCCTGCAGGCGGCCTATTCCCTGAAGACCTTCGGGGCGCTGATGTATACCGGCAGTCTTGTTTGCGTTGCCATGGCCCGCGAACTGGGGCCTCTGATCGCGGCGATCGTGATTTCCGGCCGCATCGGCGCGCGCATGGCCGCGGAGATCGGGACCATGATGGTTCAGGAGGAAGTGGACGCGCTCACCACCATGGGGATCAATCCGATCCGGTACCTTGTTGCGCCGCGTGCTATCGCGCTGGCCCTGATGTTGCCGTGTCTGACGGTCATCGTGGACGTGGTCGGGATGGTCGGTGGCTGGGCGATCGGGGTGACGGGCCTCGGGATCAACTCCACGCTTTACATCGCTAAGAGCGTGGAGGCCCTTTGCCTGAAGGATATTTACACCGGACTTTTAAAGAGTTTCATTTTCAGCATCCTGATCGCGCTTGTCAGCTGTCACCAGGGGCTTTCCGTTTCGGGCGGCGCGGACGCCGTGGGGAAGGCGACGACCCAGGCGGTCGTGATCTCGATCGTGCTGATCATTGTGGTGGACTGTTTGGCGACGGCGGTCATTTACTACGCCTTGCCCACTTGAGGGATCTATGAGCGAATCTTCAGAATCCGTTATCGAGGTCAGGGAGCTCGTCAAGCGTTTCGGGACCCTGACGGTCCTGGACGGCATTAACGTCAAGATCCCTCGGGGCAAGATTACCGTCATCATGGGCGGTTCGGGTTGCGGCAAGACGACCTTTTTGCGTCATCTGATCGCTTTGCACCAGCCGACTTCCGGCGAGATCCTTGTGGACGGCGAGAATATCGTGGGGCTCAAGGAAAAAGACATGAATAACGTGCGTCGCAAATATGGCATGCTTTTCCAAGGGTCGGCCCTTTTTAATTCCATGACGGTCGGAGAGAACGTCGCCGTGCCTATCAGAGAACACACGGACCTTTCTCCCGAGATCATCCGCATCATTGTCCGGGTGAAACTGGAGCTTGTGGGTCTGACGGGTTTTGAGGATTTCATGCCTTATCAAATTTCCGGCGGGATGAAGAAACGCGTGGCGCTCGCGCGCGCGATCGCGCTCGACCCGAAGATCGTGTTCTATGACGAACCGGGCGCGGGTCTTGATCCGATCACGGCGAGCATGATCGACCGTCTGATCCTGGACCTCAGCAAAAAGCTCAACATCACCTCGGTGGTCGTCTCGCACGAAATGAAAAGCGCGTTCCGCATCGCGGACATGATCATCATCCTTCATAAAGGGAAAGTGCTCCAGGTCGGTACGGCCGCGGAGATCCAGAATTCCAAGAATCCTTACGTCCAGCAGTTCATTGGGGGAGAATCAGAAGGCGTCATTCCGTTCAAACAAACAAGCGAAGCTTATTTAAAAGGGCTTCTCTCCACATAGAAGCCGTTCCCAGAGGAGGAATCAATGAGTTCTTCAAGCTCTTACTCGTCATCCGAGATTCGGTCGGGACTGTTCGTCCTGGTCGCGATCATTCTGCTTTTGGTGCTCACCTTCGTGGTCGGAGGCTATTTCAAAAAAGGGGCCAACGAATGGAAGGTCCAGTTCGGGTACCTGAGCGGCCTGAGTGACAGCGCGCCCGTCTATTATGCGGGCCGCGAAGTCGGCAAGGTTGACGGTATCCAGATCCTTCCCGGACAAGCGCGGCCGGTGATGGTGACGATCAAGGTCTCCAAGGATGCTTACGTGCGGCAGGACAGTGTCGCCTACATCGATACGCTGGGGATGATGGGGGAAAAGTTCATAGAGATCTCCGTCGGTTCGAATGATGCCCCGCCCAAGGAAACCGGTAAGGTCATCGAAGGTGTGGATCCCATTCCGATGCACGTCCTGATCCGCAAGATGAATCTTTTGGCCGACGAAGTGGCCAAGATGACGGAGAGCCTCAACCCGCTGCTCGCCACGACCAATCGTATCGTGGAAGGGCATGAAGAGGATATTTCCAAGAGCATCAGCAATCTTCAGGAAGTTTCCGCCAATCTTCGGGATATGACCCACGACTTGAAACTGCGTCCGTGGCGTCTCGTCCGCAAAGGTTCATAAGGAAGTTCATGCTGAAAAAAACGGTTTGTTCTCTCGCGGTTTTTTTGATGACCTTTTCCGCAGCGCTGGTTCCCAACGCGAAAGCGGACGGGACCGCGGGCGATTATTTTTATGAGATCGGGACCAAGATCGGACGCGGGTTCGAGAATATACTGACCAGCCCCGCGGATATCCCCTGCACCATGGGGACGGAGATCAAAGCGCAGGGCGGCATGGGGGGCGTCACGGGATTCGGGAAGGGAACTTTATTCATGCTGCGGCGCATTCTGGTCGGGGTTTGTGAAGTCGTGACTTTCGTGATCCCGATGGAGCGCACGATACCGCCCGTATGCCAGGAACCCAAAACCGCGGCGGCCTAAATTCAGGGATTGTTTCTTGACGCCGGTGAAGGGCTGTTCCTATAATAGCCCGTTGTTTTAACCGAAGGAGATATTATGACGACGAAGGAACCAGGAATGGCGCAGAAAGACCCGGAAGTCCAGGACGGCCAGTTTTTCGCGGCCGTGGGGTACTTGAGCTTTCTCTGTTTCGTACCGCTTGCCTTGAAAAAAGGGAACAAGTTCGCGCAGTTCCATGGGAAACAGGCCCTGGTGCTTTTTATCCTGGAGCTTGCGGCCGGGATCTTGAAGGTCGTCCCGGCGTTGGGAGATCTGGTGTTCACGCTCTCGTTCGTCGTTTTCGGGATCCTTTCGCTCATCGGGATCGTCAAGGTCCTCATGGGGGAGAAGTGGGAGATCCCGGTGATCCACGAGATCGCGGATCGGATCATGCTTTAAGAAGTACGGTTAGCGCTCTTATCCAAAAAATCTCATCTTTTTACAGTGACGGTCCTCAGGGGTTACTATGCTTGGTGGGAATAAAAAAGTGCAGTCGCGAGGACAGGATTGGTTCGTGGTCCTGAACCCCCTTAAGAGCGAGATCGACCGGAACAAGATCGCGAAGGAGATCGCCCAGGCGTTCCTCTTGCCCATCGAAGAAGCTTTCGATCTTGTCGCGAAGACCCCCATCATTTTGATCGATAATCTGCTTTACGCCACGGCCCTTCAGATCAAACAGCATTTCCGCACGACCCAAGCCGAGATCCTTGTCAGCAATGACGGTTTTCTAAAACGCCGGTGCTACCGTACGGTTTGGCCCGTGGCGCCCAGCCTTTCTTTCCTTCACGCGGATGGCGCCAAAGGGTCTTCCCCAAAAGGCGGGGAGCAGGAAAAACTGGACCAGGACGAGGCGATCCAGGAGATACGTTCCTGGGTCCAGACCGAGGAAACTTCTCCGGAGCGCGGGATCCACACCCCGAACACGAACAGCCATGATAATTCGCGCCACTTCCGGAGCCTGCTCGAAGAAGAACGCGAAAAGCTGCTGAAAGAAAGCGTGGGATTGAAAGAGACCATCGACAATCTGAACAAGTCCCTTGAAAAAACGCAGGCAGATGCCGCGGAAAAAGAAAAGTCGGCTCAGACGGGCGAATCGGTAAGGAAGCGGAAAGAGAAGGAAACGCAGGAGCTCCAGTCGATCGCGGGTCACGCGGAAGAAAAATACGATCTTCTCCGCGAGGAATTCCGGCAAACGCGGCAGCTCTTCGAGGAAAAATTGGCCGCCCACGACCGGAAGGCCGAAGAACTTTTGCGGCAGATCGAGGAACGCGACCTGGCGAACAAAGAACTCCTTCAGGAAAAGATGGCCCTCCAGAAAACACTCGATACGGTCAAGAACGATCTCCAGCGCGCCTGCGATGAACGCGTCCAGTCCCGCCGGGAGTGGGAGAACGGGTCTTCGCAGCTAGGCCGTGAATTGGAGAATCAAAAACGGATGATCGCGGATCTCAACGCCAAGATCCAGAACCTTGATGAGGGCAAGCGCATCGTCCAGATGAGCGAGGAGAGGCTGATCGGGGAATTGGAACTCCAGACGGCGCAGGCGAGACGCTGGGAGCAGAAGGCCTCCGAACTTGAAAAAGATGTCCGGAAATTGCGCGAATCTTTCGAAGACCAGATGAAATCGTGGCAGATCCGGCTCGCCCAGTTGGAGGCGCGGGAACACGAGCTTGAAACGGCCCGCAAACAGATCCGCCAGCTCCACGCGGAATTGGAACAGCGGGAGATGAGCCAGAAAAAAAGCCAGCTTCACAATCAAGCGGTCGCGAAAGAAGCGCGTTTAAAACAGATCGTGAAGCACCAGGAAAAGATCGAGGCCGAGATCCGCGACCGTGAGGAAGAATTGCGAAAGCTTTTGGCCGAGCAGGAGACGACGGAGCGCGAGGTGATCGAGGCTAAGCAGAGCCAGCGGCACCTTGCCGAAAAGCTGAAGCAGGAGAGCCGGACACAGGAACCTTCCGAGCTTCCCCTCTCCATGAAATCCGATCCCATGACGCCTCTGACGCATTCCGAGGACGTTGATGATTGAGTTGACCCTGAGTAAAATTAAAGTTGACGAGAAACGGCACGAACAACTGGTGGTCTTCCGCGAAATAGGCGGCAAGCGTTTTCTCCCGCTCGTCATCGGCCTCCCCGAGACCCAAGCGATCAAGCTCAAACTTAGCGGCGTCAAGGTTCCACGCCCGATGACGCACGACCTGATCCTCAGTGTGGTGGAAGGTCTCGGCGGGAAGGTCCAGAAGATTGTGATCGATAAACTCGAGAACAATACTTTTCACGCCAAACTGCATCTTCTCAGAGAGAACGGTGCGGAAGCGGTGGTCGACGCGCGTCCCTCTGACAGCGTGGCGATCGCGTTGCGGGCGCAGGTGCCGGTTTTTGCCGAAGAGGCCGTTTTAGATCAGGCAAGCGTTTATGATGTCTGATCCTGCGGCCCCTCAAGTCCATGATGTTGCGATCGTCGGCGGGGGCGGGGCGGGACTGACGGCCGCTTTGTATACCTCCCGCGCCAAACTTTCCACGATCCTTTTCGAAAAACTCATGCCGGGCGGGCAGATCGCTTCGACAGACCTGGTGGAAAATTACCCCGGTTTTCCGGAAGGCGTCCTGGGACCTGATATCGCCCAGAAAATGGAAGCCCAAGCGAAACGCTACGGCACGGAATTTTTGTTCGAAGAAGTCCGGGAGGTCCGGCGGAAAGATCATTTCTTCGAAGTCATCACCGCCGAAGGGAGCACCGTTTCCAGGGCGGTCATTCTGGCGATGGGGGCTTGCTTCCGCCGTCTCGGCGTTCCGAACGAAAAGGAATTCACGGGAAAGGGCGTTTCTTACTGCGCGACCTGCGACGGCGCTTTTTTTAAGGGCAAAGAGATCCTCGTGATCGGGGGCGGGGATTCGGCGCTCCAGGAAGGGATCTTCCTCACCCGTTTCGCGAGCAAGGTCACGATCGTCCACCGGCGGGACCAGCTGCGCGCGGCGCCGATTTTGCAGGACCGGGCCAGCGCGAACGCAAAGATAAGCTTTATCTGGGACACCGTTGTTGATAAAATTGAAGGTAGGAATAAGGTGGAAGCGGTCCTTCTTAAGAACGTGAAAACCCAGCAAGTCTCCTCCCGGAATGTGGAAGGAATTTTTATCTTTGCCGGACACGATCCCGCGACCGCGTTTGTCGAGGGCTTCGTGGAGAGGGATGAAAAGGGTTACGTGCGGACCGGCGAATCTTGCGCGACGTCCGTGCCGGGAGTTTTTGCGGCGGGAGAAGTTCGGAAAGGGGCCGTGTGGCAGTTGGTGGCGGCCTGCGGGGAAGGTTGTGAAGCGGCGTTGGCGGTTCAGAATTACCTGGAACAGCATAAAGAGCGTGCCGGATCGGCGTCATAATTTTTGTTTGAAAGGAGCGGTGTATGAGCTTTGATAAAGATTTTGAGCAGAACATGAAACAATTGATGAAGCTTTTGAAGAAGATCATGGCGCAATATCCGCTGCAGGGCAAGAGCCCCGAAGAGATCATGAAAACGCTGAAGGACGCGAAGGACAAAAGCCCGGACGTGAATATTTTTTTCCTCAATCTTTCCCCGCTGTCCTCCGAAGAGTTCGAGGAGCTTGAAGAAATGTTTGAAGGGGGGTTCGTGAACGAGCATTTCAGGTCCGGCGAATTAAAGTGCGAGCTCAATTCCGAGGACCAGGAGTTCCTGAAGCAGCACGGGATCCGTTTCTAGTGCCGTCCTCCTGGGTTAACAGTCCCGCAAGGCGAACCCTTCCAATCAATAGGAGAGCGGTCCGAGTGCGCAACCGGCGCGGCTTCCAACGGTATTTCTGGGGTTGTGTTCTCTGCCTTTTTTTTCTTCCGGCCGCGAACCTCCAGGCGGCACCGGGTTTTGACCACTCCGCGTGGGATGCTTTTCTGAAAAAGTTCGTCAATGAAAAAGGGGACGTGAATTATCAGGCGGTCAAGGCTGACCCTTCGGGGCTTCACGACTATCTGAAAAACGCGGTGGTGGTAGGCTCCGCAACGATCTCCGGGTGGCCTCGGGAAGAAGCGATCGCGTACTGGCTGAACGTTTATCACGCGGCCCTGATCACTCTGGTGGTTGAAAATTATCCCGTGACTTCGGTTCAGCGGATCCCGGGTTTTTGGGACATCGCGGTGGTCCGTTTCAGCCTGGACGGGAAAGACAGCGAAAGCTTCAGCCTGAATGACATCCGACGAAAGTGCCTGTTGGGTGTTTATCACGACGAGAAGATCCACCTCGCGCTTTCGCTGGCGTCCAAGGGCGGCCCCCGGTTGCCGCGGGACGCTTTTACTGGTCCGAAAATGGAAGGGCAGCTTTTTCTACTGGCCCGTCAATTCGTGAGAGATCCGGCTTTTGTGGATATCGAGCCGGGCCGGAAAAAGATCAGGATCTCGCACCTTTTCAAGTGGTACGGGCAGGATTTTAAGCTGGATTTCGGGATCCCCGAACCGATCGGGAAATTTTCTCCGGCGGAGTCTGCCGTGCTTTCGTTTCTCGCTCATTATCTCGCGGACGAGGCCAAAGAAGAATTTCTTCAAAACGGCCGTTACAAGATCGAGTACCCCATGTTTGACTGGTCCCTCAATGACTGGAAGACGAGCGGCACCTGAACTGAGCGGCCGTAATTTTCGTGAATTTTTTTAAAATTCTCCTAATTCGTTCTGCCGTAAAGGGTTAGGTGTATTTTAAAAAACATTGACAGTCGGGGTAAATTCTCTTAGAATGTCGCACTTCATACAGCTCAAAGGAGTCATTTCATGGGAAATTACGCAATTGTTGAGACGGGCTCGAAACAATATTGGGTCGAGCCCAATCAAGTGATTGAAATTGAATTGTTGGACGCAGCCGAAGGACAGAAAGAAGTCCTTTTGGATCAAGTGCTCCTCGTCCAGGACGGGAAGCAAGTTTTGATCGGAGCTCCCACGGTGGCTGGCGCCAAAGTGGTTTGTCAGAACCTCGGGGACGTTCGCGGGCCGAAAGTCGTTCATTACAGGATGCGCCGCCGTAAGTCGTCACGGCGCAAGCACGGACACCGTCAAGACCTGCTGCGGTTGCTCGTGAAAGAAATTCGAGTCGGGTAAGGATTTTCAAAGGATACCATGGCACATACAAAAAGTCAGGGCAGTAC
>CAIJDY010000023.1 GCA_903819565.1 Candidatus Omnitrophota bacterium
GTCACGCTATTTGAGAAAACGCCTATGCTGCAAGCACTTACAGACTTTGAACCCGGAACTGAACACAGCGAAAGTCGTAACCAGTTGCTATTATTCAACTAATGTTGGGACAGCAGTGGTTCGAACTCTCAAATGAAGAGGCCGGACGTCTAAGGTGCCAAATTGGCACCTTAGACAAAACCGGCCGAGGACAATACAGCAAATATCGTCCTTTTGCCTTCACAGAACACGGCATCCTGATGCTTTCGAGTGTCCTTAATAGTGAAAAAGCGGCACAAGTGAATATCGCTGTTATGCGCGTTTTTCTGCGGCTCAGGGAAATGATCCTGACGAACAGGGAATTCGCCCTTCATTTGCAAAAGCTTGAAAGAACCGTTGCGTATCACGGCGGTGAAATCCGCAAACTCCTCAGAAAAGTATCCCGCCTTACAGCCGCCAAGAGAAAGCCCAAAGGTCCGATCGGTTTTCAGTCCTAAATCTAGGATACGGAGGCGTTACTGACAGTGCCACGCTCCCCCGGAATATCAAGCGCAACGACGCGCAACCGACAAAGGGCGGCACTGGCTCTTCATAAAAGATTTTATTGAAAGCGAGTGCCGCACTAAGCTTCCTATAAATTTTAATGGGTCGCTCAGTGCGAACACGGGACATTATGGCGCTAGTGAGGGGCAGAACTCAGCTGTTTTTGAGGAACCTCTTTACATCGTCATGGTTCCCGGCAAGAACGAACTCGATCAAATCACCCTTCCACCGGAAAAGGATCCTGGCTTTGATCCCTTTCCGTACTTCCCAGTAATCTCCCATCAGCCGCTTGAGCCCTAGCACTTGATGGACCTGCCTGTCCTTGGAGAGCACATCGATCAACTGTCCCGCCGCCTCTTTGACTTCCTCCTTGTCAGGAGCATGAAGCGTTTTGATCGACCGGTCGAAAGACGGCTTAAACTCAAATCTCATAGACCGGCGACATGTTTCTTAGCCGCTTCAGCCGATGCATAGACCGCCCCCTTTTCCGCGACTTTCTTCTCGATCTTTTGCCATTCCCCCAGGGTATAAGGGGACTGCGCCGTTACGGAACAAGGCATCAAAATGATCCCCTCTTTCGTTATGCCAAAGGCCACGGTCGAACCCTTCTGCAGCCCGAGGATCTTTCGCACGCTGTTCGGGATCGTAACTTGTCCTTTCGATGTCATTTTAGCCGTCTCAATAATCGTCATGGTGATAGCTCCTTGGGTACATGATCTTAGGCGGACATCAAGTCAGCCACGATGAGTACCGGCGTATAGACGCCAGTATTACTTCCTTACTTTTCTACTATAAGGATATCCTCCGGGAGCGTAAAAGTCAACCGTGAACGCGGTGAACGGGACGCCGTCCCTGCCTACCGGCAGACAGGGTCAAGAAACCATGGTCAGGGGGCAAGGAACCAGGGGCAAGGATTCAGGGTCCGGGGACAAGGGGCAAGGAACCGGTGACCCTCCTCCGCTGATGCTTCGCAGGCTGAAATTTTGTGATTTCAGCACGCTCGGCAGAGCTTGGAGCTCTGCTCTTCGCAGGGCAGGCAGTCACCTTTTAGGGGACACTCACTTCCCCATCCGCACAGCACTAACCCAAGGAATCCCTCTTGTTTCGCCGGTTTTTCGGAATAGTATGTTGCCGGGGCTTGTTACAGTCCATTATGTCCATCGCCCGAATCTACACGAAGACTTCACCTTAGGAGCCTGACAATGAGAGGAACAAAAGTCATCATTGCCTTTTTCCTGGGGCTGGTTCTTCTAACCCCGATGAGGTCCGCCATGGCGAAGATCGAGACACCTCCCTACCAAGTCATCCAAAGCGCCGGGAAGATCGAAGTCCGGGAATATGGGCCGATGATCGTGGCCGAGGTGGAGGCGGCCGGCGCGCGGGACAAAGCGATCAACGCGGGGTTCCGCCTTCTGGCCGACTATATTTTCGGGAATAATGCCCCGGGGCAGAGCATTGCGATGACAGCTCCCGTCATTCAGCAAAAGGGCGCCCAGATCGCCATGACGGCGCCCGTGAGCCAAACCCGGGCAGGGGACCTCTGGAAAGTCCGCTTCACGATGCCTTCTTCCTACACGCCGGAAACTTTACCCAAGCCGAACGATCCGGCCGTCAAAATCATCGCGACGCCCGGTCATCGCGCCGCGGCGATCCGGTTTTCCGGATTCTGGACGGAAAGGAATTTGCGGAAGCATTTAGAGAAGCTCGACGCCTTTATCCGGGAACGGGGGTTAAAAACGGCGGGAGACCCGGTCTACGCGTTTTACAATCCGCCGTGGACACTTCACTTTTTCCGCCGCAATGAAGTTCTCTATGTTCTTCAAAGCGATTAGCCGTTCAATCCATGGATCGACTCGAAGGGTACCGGGTACCGCTCTACGAGGCCTGGTCCTCCGCCACGCCTGTCACAAAAAGGACGGCGTAATCTTTTTTGCTGCAACCCTTGACGGAAGGCATTGAAATTCCGGGCGCTACCGGAAAAGCCGCTTTTTCTACCGTGTCCGGCGAGCAGGGAGTATCGTTCGCGGCCGGCGTATAGCGTGCCGCGTGGCAGGGCAGGTGCGTCACATCATAAAGCTTCACGCCTTGATCAAGCTGCCAGTGCTGCGAACCGCTCTTGTCCGCGGGGTCCACCGTGAGCACGCTTGTGACTTCCCGCCCGCCCGTCACGACGTATTTTCCGGGAGGCAGAGGAAAGACCGGCTTCTCCATGATCAGGCCGTGTTCCTCAAGCCACCAGTCTTTTCCGTCAAACGGCCATTGCGCGGGGGCAACGCCTGCCGCCTTGAGCTGCCCGTAGTTTTCCAGCCGGCATCCCCGGGGGCCCGGATCCTGATGCCACAGCCCCCACGACGCCGCGTCGTTCCCGGAGTTCGCGCCCGGATCCCCCAGCGCCACAATGTATTGCAGGGGGATGCGTTTGAACCTTGCCTGACTTTCGGCACCGGCAGACCGGACGGAGACGGAGATCATCACGACCATCGCCAGAAGCGTAAGGCTTAAACGGCTGTTTTTTCTCACGGGATCCCTCATAGAGTTCTTTGACTGCCGGCAGACGAGGGTCAGGAGCAAGGGGCAAGGCTCCTACAAAAGACCCAAATCCAACCCCGGAGGTTGAACGGGTTATTGGACGCTGAAACGGGACGCCGACCGGTTTACTGTCCCTATTTAAACTAGCGCGCTTTGGCTTGTTTCTTCTGGTTGGCTTCGTTTTTTGTGGTTTTTGCTCTGTCCGCTTGCCTGTTGTGCTTTTCCTTATTTTTCCTGCCGCCTTTATCGCCCATGATCGTTTCTCCTTTTTGGTTCATTCTACTCCCAAACGGCACCCTGCCCTAGGATTAACCGGACGTCGCCCGGCTCACGCATCCCGACCGCAGATACAATAAAACCCGATGACAAAAGCCATCGGGTTTCATTGGCGTCCCGTGCGATGATGGGCGCCTCAGGCACCCGCCTCAGGACAGATCATGATCCCAGGTGCAATAAGGACCGCCAGCGGCTTGGTTTTCCGGACGCCGCAGTTTCTTTTTCAGCTTTCGCGGCTTCCTTTTCCGCCTTTTTCTTCAGCTTCAGGGCTTCTCTATCAGCTTTTTCCTTTTCCTTTTGGGCCTTTCTTTCCGCTTTCTTTTGGGCTTTCGCGGCCTCCTGGGCGGCCCTTTCCGTCCCCTCACGCTCCCTCATTGCGGCCACCCGGGCTTCAACGTCCTCTTTATCCTTCTGCTGACGCGCCTGCAACTTGTCCAGGCGTTCCGCTCTTTCTTTCTCGTCCTTTTGCTGCGCGACCAGCCATTGTGCGTGACGCTCCGCTCTTTCTTTATCGTCTCTTTGCTTCTCCGCTTCTCTCCTGGCCTTGCGCGCTTTTTTTTCCGCTTTCTCCCGCTCCTCGTCCGCCTGCTTCTCGCTTTCCGATCTTGTGTCCTTTTTCAGGAAGCCGGGAGTGATCTTGTTAACCCAGTTTTTCTTCTCGCCCTGGTTCGGGCCCCCGTTCGCCGGACCGGCAGCGTCTTCGGCGTGACCGGCGACGTTCAGCGATGTCATAAAGAACATCAGGACCAAAAAACCAGCCGCATTACGAACGCTCTTTTTCATGATTTCTCCAAGTCTGATTGAAACGTTAAATGAAGGGAACGATATCTCCGGTGAACCCGGCCATTCTACACTGACATCGGGGCCGCGCAAAAAGGATAAAAAAGGACGGGGCCGGTATCCTGATGACCCCGTCAGGTCCGCGGGAACTTGTAGTTCCCGTGGGGATTCCCCTTCGTTCGCTGAATTATGTAAGGAACCGCTCCCTCAGGGCCAGCCATTTTTCCTGCCGCGCCTGTTGGCGCTTTTCATCCCGCGATGGTCGGCGTAAAAATGGCTTCGGATCCCAACCTTAGAAACAATAATACCCGATGGCAAAAACCATCGGGTATTATTGGCGTCCCCCAGTGACACCAACTCGAACCGCCTCCGAGATGGACGCCAGGATCGTCATCCCCCCGCTGGTCCCGATACCTACCTATAGGAAGATTGCCCAGAAGGTCGCGGAACTGCGTCTTCTTAACATGACCTTTGCCCGCATCGCCACAAGTCTAAACGTCTCCAAGCAGCTGGCGATCATAGCGTTCCGTTACTACCAGGATCAAAGGTAATCGGGCATGTCATATTCTTCCCCATCCCGGAACCCCGTCACCCTTTGTTTTTCGTAACGGAGTTCCTTTCTCAGTGACGCAAGGACAAGTCCATCGATGAATTTCCAAATGTAAGATACAAACCGGACCGGCTTGAAATGCCCTTTCTTGTCGTAATAGCGAAGGTTATAAGTTTGAATCTTATCGTGGAGAATGAAAATTGCCTGGGAAAGGATATCTTCGCCGAATCTTCGAACATAGACCGGAAAAGCCCGTTTATGGATCCGGAAGATCACGAAACCAATATGCCGCAGGACTAACTCCTCGGCTGCCTGCTTCGAACCTCTCTTGGCCTTACGGATCAAACGGCGCTCTTCTTGAAGGGATATCTTCGAATATCGGCGGATAATGCTACGATACGTTTTCCACAAAAACTAACGAGATTCTAAGGCCTTGAGAAGCTGGGCCGTGGTGTAAACTTGCAGAGAAAGTTTTTCGAAATCCCGGTCATTGGACCAGATCGGGACCTCTTCTTTCAGAGCCAGAGCCGCAAGATGGACGTCATCAGGATCCCGCTCTTTGAGAAGGCGCGTTGCATGAGGGGTGTGGCTGTGATAATGCTTCTCATCAAAGACTACCAAAGGAAGCATCTTCAGCTGCAATAAAAGCGACCGCTCGTCTAAACCGTATTTGGAAGCAAGACGGGGAATATACTCTTCGACTTCCAGAACGTTAAACTGTGTCGTGATCAATTCAATCTCGGGCCGTAGAAAGACTTGAAGCGCTGCCTTTCCGATCACCGCAGAAAGAATAACATTACTGTCCGCGGCGAGTTTTCTTAAATTCCCGGAAGTCATTCAGGATCTCTTTTTCTTGGATCTTTTTCTTGGAAAGCTCACCGGCAAAGCGACCGCCGAGAGTCGCCACAAAATCCCTTTTCAGTTCGATAGGGATCTCCTGCGTGGCTTGCAACGGAAGAAAGCACCCCACCATCTTGCCGCTCTTCGTAATAATGACCATATCCCCTTTGCGGGTATAGCCTGAAATACCACTACGAAAACTTCTAATAGACGCTAGTTTCATGAATCACCTCTTTCTATAAAGGAAGTTTAGCACCTTCGAAATAATGTGTCAAGTTTTGTGTACACATAAAAAGTTCGAAAAAAGAGCGTCCCCAAGGGGATTCGAACCCCTGTTACCAGAATGAAAATCTGGTGTCCTAGGCCGACCTAGACGATGGGGACGCGTATTCTTTATGTCCTGCTCCTGCGGCAAACTCAAGCGACTGAGGGACCGCAGAAACGAGAAAAAACCGGAGAAAGAGAGGCGATTATACTGATTTGGCCCTCCCGTGGGAAGGGATTTTACGCGAGCGGAAACCCCGAAGGGCGGAAAATCAGTCTGCGGGAGGAGGAGGAGGAGGAGGAGGCAACACAAGACGCCTGACCATTTCCAGGAACCGGGGGATATCAAAGGGCTTGGGGGCGAACTCCACGATCGCGTGAGTATCGTAGCAATCCTTGGTCGTACACCGGGCGGACATGATGATCATCGGGATCTTCTGGATCTCGGGGTCCTGGCTCTTCCGGTCCCAGGCCTCATAGCCGTTGAGCCGCGGCATAAAAACGTCCATGATCACGAGGTCCGGCTTCTCTCTCTTCATTTTCTTGAGCCCGGCTTCCCCGTCCTCCGCCACGATCACCTCATAGCCTTCGGCCTGAAGCCTCATCTGCAGCAGCATGGAAATGTTCGCTTCGTCATCGACCACCAGGATCTTTTTTGGGGACATCGTTCGCTCCTTTATGGGCCGCGCGTGACGGCCGTCCTGAACAGGCCCGGTCCCGTCCCCGGCACTTCAAAACGGAATAAAACGGTTCCTCTGGATTATCGAACTTCCGCCCAAAAGCTGTAGGCGGTGTTACGCCCGCAACCGGCTTTCCGCGCCCTCGTCCGGCCCGGTAAACTCGCCGAAGCGCCCGTTGAACCGCAAAGGGATCCTGGCGGGGGCATTATACCGGTTCTTCGCGATAGTCAGGTTCACCGGCACCGTTTCCCTTACGGCCGCCGGACGCGCGGCAATGGCCTCCTGCGATTCTTCATGCGGCGCCTCCAGGAACATGACCACGTCGGCCAGATAGGCGATATCGAGATTTCCCTTGAGGGTTTGCAGTCCGACGCGGTTCTCGAAACCGGACTTGTTCTTCTGGCTGATCAAAAGGATCGTCGCGCCCGTCCGCTCGCAAAGCCTCCTGAAACCGGTCATGAGCCTTCCCTCCCGGTCCATCGGGTCCTTGTAATCGCCCATGGGAAAGACCTGCAAATAATCCACGACGACGAAAACGTTCGTCGTGATATGACGACGCTTCAGCAGGTGGATCTCTTTCTCGATGCCCTCGAGGGAGATGTCCGCGTCGCCATGTTCCAGGGTGCGAACGTAAAACCGGTCGCTGATCCCTTTCAGAACCTTGTGACCGTTCTTGAGGCGGGTCTGCTCGCCCACGGAGAGTCCCGCGAGCATCCTCCCGAATTTCTCGAATTCCTGGGCGTCCTGTTTCCAGTCGTCTCCGCCCAGGTACTGCCCACCTTTCAGCAGGATCTCGCTATAATCGACGCGCGAGAGCCGGGTCAGCATTTTCGTCAGGATCGACCAGCGCGGCATTTCCAGACTGTAATAAAGCACCGGCAATTTGGCTTCGCAGGCCTTGAGGGCCAGGTGCAACGCCAGGCTGGTCTTGCCCTGGCCGGCCATCCCGCCCAGAACGATCAGGCCGTCGAGCCCCTGCGTCTTTTTGTCGAGGGCCTCAAAGCCCGAAGGGATCCCCAGCAGGTCGTGCGTTCCGTTGCCCAGTCTTTTGCAATACTCCCCGAGGATCGCGCCGAGAGGCACCGGGGTGCCGTCCGGGTCCGGGGCCCTGTCCGGGAGATTTTTGTATTCTCCTTTTTCGGTCATGGGTTCTTCTCCGGCTATTTTTTTCAGTTCACTGGGGATATCTTACGGTTATAAAAGAAAAAAACGCCACTCCCCCTTTGATCGGCGGTCTCAGGTCGCTCACGTTCAGGAGTACCGCGCCTTCATGGCTTCCCGGATCGTGTCCGTGATCGACTCCGTTCTTTTCAGCTTTCCTTTTTCGTCGTACTCCTTGAGCGTTCCCACGGGGGTCCCGTTCGAAAAAAAAGTCTCCATTTCCAGCTTGCCGTTCTCGTAATAGGACTTGAACGCCCCCTCCGGCCTTCCGTCATGGAAATCCGCCTCAGTCTTCACGCGCCCGTTCTCGTAATAAGAC
>CAIJDY010000024.1 GCA_903819565.1 Candidatus Omnitrophota bacterium
AACCCCTCTCACTTATCTTTAAAATTCTTCGGAAAAGCTTCGGTGAGAAAAACAACAACTTCTCCGGCGGGTGGATACCATGTTCCGGGGCACTTACAATCTACGGCGCGCGGCGGCCACCGGCATGGCGCCGTCCCTCGAGAAACACTCCGATACCCAACATCGAGAAAAGACCGTCCAGCAAAACCTCCGCCCATTCACTCGAGCGCCCGGGAACAAACACCTGATGCCATTCGTCTGAAATCCCGTAAAGGAAGGCAACGGTCACCGCCAGGACCGAGAGCTTCAAAGGGCTCATCCCGGGCTTTGAACGCAGAAGCGCCCGGATCAATAAAGCGCCTAAAATACCATACTCAAAAAGATGGCCCACCTTGTCGACGTACGGAACCGGAACTTTGGGAATATGTTCGCCCGGAACCGAAGAGAGCGAGAAAATGACCCCCATCCACAGCAGAACAGGCAGCCAAACCCGGAAGAAGATCGCGGCCCTTTCTTTTGTCATGATGCGGCCTTTACGGTTTTGGTAAAATAGTGGTTTTTGATGACCGTCCAGTTCAAATAAAGATGCGTCACGATCAGGACTCCCAGGAGCAATCCGGTGAAACGATGAACTTCGCCGACCGTTTCCACCCACGGGCCTTGGGCGACAAAGAAAAGGAACAACCCCGTCGCGGCTTGCGTGACGGCCGTGAAAAACAAGACAGCGTTCGTGATCTTCAGGACCTTCAGTTTTTGCATGTGCCCCCCTTGAGCCTATCGTTCGTTTTCACTTTCGGCGCCTTCTCCTTGGCGACTTCTCTCGCGGCTTTCGGATCATAACGCCAATGCCACGGTTCATAAGTAATGCCGTCCGGACAGTCCCTGGGATAAGAAAGAACAAATCCGAAATCCTGGGCGTGCTCCTGCAGCCAAAGGTTCTCCGGCAGGCATTCGAATTCTTCGACGTGCGGGTCGCCATTGATGCCGTCGCGGTTGATAAAGTCGATGGCCTGATGCCCGGGGTCGCCGTGTTCGCTGTAGCCCGGGAGCGTCACGTACCGAACCGTCTCCTTGACCGAAAACCCGTGGTTCCGGAGGTAATAAACGAACAGGTAAAGCTGGAAAGCGCTCGACCGGTATCCCGAATCGACATAAAGCCGCTTTCCGATATCCTTCTCCATTGCGGCCATCATTTCAAAATATTTCTGATACGCGGTCAGCGGGAGGTATTGCGGCGGCAGCGTGCGGTCGACGATCACGGTTTCGAGCTTCCCTTCCTTCCGGACCCTGACCTTATCCTTGACCCTCTGGCCCTTGATCGCGATCAGATCATTTTCCCCGGTCGACAAACCCCGCCATGGGATCTTGATCCCGGTTTCTTTACGGCTGAGGTTGCGGAATTGCTTCAGAAATTTTTTCTCCTGTTTCGTCAATGGCGCGTCCAGGTCCTTGAACGTCAGCGTCGCGAGGGATTCCTCTGAGTCCCGCTCACGGATCACCGGCTGCAGCTTGGAGATGATCTGCCGCGTCATTTGAATATCTTCCGTCGAAAGTCCGTCCAGGTCGAGCGCGTAAGCGGGAATAACAAAGAACAAAGAAACCAGAAGGAAGAAAAGGAGCTTACGCATGGCCGCGGCGGTCAGGGAACAAGCAGATCATTTTCGCGAAGATGCCGGCCATGAGCAAAGAAAGCGGCGGGCATGGCCTTCTTCCCTGCGGGCTTGACCTGCAGGAGCGTGAGAACGCCTTCTCCCGTCGCGACGAGGAGCCCGCCGTCTTTTTCGATGGACAGCACGGTCCCGGGCTTATGCTTGACCGCATATCCCGGCAGGAATGTTTCCTGAAGCCCGATACGTTCGCCCTTCAAAAAGAAAAAACAACCCGGCCACGGCTGGAGCCCGCGGACTTTCCGGTCGAGCTCAGCGGCGGTCATGTCAAAAGACAGCGCCCCGTCGGTCTTGAGCAATTGCCGCGCCAGGGTCACTTCGTCTTCATTCTGCGGAACGCCGCGAAGCTTGCCGCCCTTGACCTGCTCCAAAACTTTTTTCAGGACCCCGTACGAGAGGCTCGTCAGTTCCGAATAAAGACGGCTGGCGGTCACACGGGGCTCGATCGCGATCTTTTCCTGATAATAGATGTCGCCGGCATCCATTTTGTCGACGATGTCGATAATGCTCACGCCGGTCTCGGTGTCCCCGTTCAGGATGGGCCAATTGACGGGCGCCGCGCCGCGGTAGCGCGGCAAAAGCGACGGATGAACGTTCAGCCGGTACGTCGGGATGGTCAGAAGGTCGGGAGGGATCAATTTTCCGTAGGACGCCACGACGAAGATATCGGGCCGCAACGCAAGAAGGTCCTCGGTGACCTGCGGGTCGCGCAATGTCGGGTAGGCGACGACCGAAAGCTGCTTGGCTGTCGCATAAGTAAAAATTTCGCTCGGCTCAAGATGAAGGCCGCGGCCCTTTTTCTGGGCCGGCGTGGTGACCACCTGCGTGATCTCCATGCCGGAATGAAGGCAGGCTTCCAGCGCCTTGATCGAAAAATCATCCGAACCAAAAAAAACGACTCTCATGCCTTCCGCGAATCCTTGATTTTCTGAAATTGCGCCAAAAGCTCTTCGCGTTTGGCCCCCGAAAAATGATCGATCAGCAGAACACCGTTCAGATGGTCCATCTCGTGCTGGACCACGCGGGCGAAAAGGTCATAGGCCTCGACCGTTTGCCTTTTCCCGTGACGGTCCTGAAAGGTCACCACCAGTTCGGTCGCCCGCATGACCTCGGCGGAGATCCCGGGAAAGCTCAAGCAGCCTTCGGTCAGGATTTCCTGGCCCGAAGTACTTTCGATCACCGGATTAACCATGACGAACTCCTCGCCCCGCTTCATGGTCGGACACGCAATGAACAGTTGAATGGAAAGACCAATCTGGGGCGCGGCGAGCCCCACGCCATCAGCGGTATGCGCAGTTTCGATCATGTCATCAAAAAGCTTCTGCATGACATGCCCGAAATCGGTCAAGGGCATCGCCTTCTTTTTGAGAACGGGATCAGGATAAGTACGGATCTTTAATTTAGCCATTGGTAGAAATTTGGCGCCGTTGTCTTACGACCCGGTTTCCAAAGTCCCCCTTTCAAACCGTACGTGCCCTATTCGAGGCATACGGCTTACCGAGAATTGTTCATCTTCAGGCTTTCGCATAAG
>CAIJDY010000025.1 GCA_903819565.1 Candidatus Omnitrophota bacterium
CCAAGATCGCAATGATCCCGAGCACCAGCGGAACAAAAGCCCAGGAGCCATGCCCCCCAACAAGGCGAGGAAGCATACAGGCAACATATCCTTTAAGGGCATCCATGACAAAAACGAAAATCCCCCATTTTTTCCCAACGACCCTGAAAACATTCGTGGCGCCGATGTTTTTACTTCCGTGCTCGCGGATATCGATCCTCCTCGCCATGAATCCGGTCAGGAGCCCGAAAGGGATCGAGCCGAGACAGTAGGCACCAACGAGACAGAGGGAGAGAGTGTAAAAATTCATTCGATGATCTTAAGCCCCTTGGAGATGTAAATGATCCCGGAAACGATCGTGAAAAAAGCCGTCAGATAAGACAACGGGATAGCGAGCGGCCACTCCAGCAGGATGAAGCATAAAAGGAACATCTGGGAGGCCGTGGTCATTTTCCCCCACCGGTTCGGCGACACGGCGACCTTCGCGGTCACGAAATTGATCGAAAAAAAACCGACAAGAAGGAAAACATCCCTGAAAATAATAGTGATCGTGATCCAAAGCGGCGGTTTATACGGAAGCGCTGTGACAAAAAAAAGGCCGATGAACCCGCTCAGAAGAAGGATCTTGTCCGCCAAAGGATCGAGCATCTGGCCCAATGCCGTGCGCTGCTTCAAAAACCTGGCCAGAAGGCCGTCCAACGCGTCCGTAAGCGCGGCGATCACGAAGATCCCGAGCGCCAGCAGACGGAGATTTTCCTTGCCCGGGCCGTAGGAGACCAGTGCGATAAAAAAAACGGGGGTCAGTAAAATCCGGAGCAGCGTGAGGTAATTGGGAATGCTCAAGCGGCTACAGGATCGGACGTTTTACCGGAAGTGGTCACCGTGGCATTGCCGCCCGGAAGCGATTCCTCACCGGCACGGACTTTCACTGAAACGATCTTCGAAACACCGGGTTCTTCCATCGTGACGCCGTACAAGGAATCCCCCATCGCAATCGTTTTCCGGTTGTGGGTGATAATGATGAACTGGGATTCATCAAGAAACGTGCGGAGCACTGCAAGAAAACGGTCGATATTGGCCTCATCGAGCGGCGCGTCGATCTCGTCCAGAAGACAGAAAGGCGAAGGCTTGATCTTGAAAAGCGCGAAAAGAAGCGCGACCGCAGTGAGAGCTTTTTCGCCACCCGAAAGTAGCGACATGTTCTGCATCTTCTTTCCGGGAGGCCGCACGACGATATCGATCCCCGACTCCAGGGGATGCGCCTCATCAATCAGGAAGATCCGCGCCTCGCCGCCGCAGAAAAGGATCTGATAATACTGTTTAAAGGTCTCCTGGACCTGGGCAAACGTGTCTTCAAAAAGTTGTTTGGTCGTCTGGTTGATCTTGCGGATCGACTCCATCAGGGAATCCCGCGCGTCCTCCAAGTCCTTCTGCTGAGCCAGCAAGAAATCGTAGCGCTGCTTGAGCTCCTGATACTCCTCGATGGCAAGTAAATTAACGGTCCCGAGAGAGTCCACTTTGGCCTGGAGGGCCGCAAGCGTTTCATCGATCGTCTGCAATTCCTCGTCTGTAAAAACGTAATCCTGCGGGTTAAGATCCGCGAGATTCAGCCGGTACCGCTGGAGGAGCCGCTCGCCGACATTCCGGAGCTGGTAATCCAGATCCATCTGCTGGAGCGAAATCTGGTGCTCTTCGTCCTGAAGGCTCTTTTGAACGCGGATCATTTCATCCAGCGCGTGACGCTGCGATAAAAGCAATTCCTCCTGTTCCCGCTGGTCTTTGTGCAAAAGTTCGAGTTCGACATCCACGGTATGAAGCCTTTGCTGATAGTCCCCCGCCAATTGGGCGCAAGTCGTCTCCTCACCGCTAAGCTCCACTTCCTTTGCCGCGATGCGCTCTTTCCCCTGCTCCAGGAAAGACTGACGATCCAGGTCCTGCTGGGTGTGATGCTCGACGAGCCTCAGCGATTCCTGAAGGTGCCGGAGGCTCTGCTGGAACTGATCAGATTGTGCCTGATATTGGTGGACCTGGCTCAAGACCGCGTCACGTTCGGCCACCAGGTGCGTGTAAGCCTGTTCTTTTTGGGATTGAAGCTCATTAAATTTCTTCTCGTCCTGTTCCCTCTGAGCGAGGTCCGTCTGGCATTGCTCCTGAGAAACCCGGGACTGTTCCGCTTCGCGACGGAGGCCGGCGATCTCGGAGGTTGAAAGCTCAACCTCCTTCTGAAAAGCCTGAAGCCGTTCCTCGATGCTTTTTTTCTCGGACTCCAGGGATTCCTTTTCAAGGAGAAAACCGGTTTTTTTGTTCGAAGAACCGGTCGCATGAGCACGCAAGACCCCGAGCTCGCTCGCAAGCTGGTTAACGAGCCTCTCTTTTTCGTCGGCAAGAGCCGTCAGCACCCCGATCTCCTGCCCAATACGCGAGATCTCGGTGTCCCGCGAAAAAAGGAACTGGGCCTGGTTCTGATCGTCCCAAAAATATAGCTGCTTCGCCGCATTCAGGATAAGACCGTCCTTGGAAAGCACGTCTCCCGGAAAGGACAAGCCTATCAAGCGTTCGAGTTCCGGCATCGGAAATTGATCCGCGATAAAGACTTTCCGCAGGAACGGCAAGACGGAATCTTCGTAACCGGTCTCCACAGTAACCGCTTCCGCAAGCGAACGGAAACCAAGAGAGGCGTAGCACTGAAGCGTGTCTTCTGGAAGGGACGCGGACGAACCAAACCCGCGGACCAGGATCCCCGAGGCAAGTGAACGCTTACTGCTCAGCCGCTCGATCAACTGGCGTGCCGTAGCAACGTCGCCGGCGATGAGCGACCGAGCGAATTGACCCAACGCAATGTCAACGGCCCACTCGTAGCCTTCCTTTATTTTCAAGACATCTTTGAGGCCGCGGACGAGTCCCGGAAGCTGCTGGGAAGTTTCAGCAAGAAATCCCTGGAAAGAAACACCGCTCGTCTGCTCCATTTCAGAAAGCGTCTGCAGACGGGATTCCTTTTCGCGAAGCGTGAGCCGCGCGTCATGTCCCTGCTTCCTCACATCGGCGAGTTCCAGTTCCAATGCTAGGACGCGGCCCTCAATGTCTTCATGATCGCTTGAAAAGGTCGAGAGTTCCGCGCTCGCGGATTCCAGGGATTGAAGGCACAGTCTCAGTTTCTCGGTCCACACGTCCAGTTGCTCCCGGTAGCGCGCTGCGTTGGCTTCCTCGCGCCGGCACTGGGAATCCAGATTCTCCCCCAAAACCTTGTAGCGGTGGTACTCGTTCCTGGAATGAGTGGAAGCCTGCGCGGCATCAAAAAATTCCCGGCGGACCGCTTCGAGCGCACTCTTCGCCTCCTGGATAAAAGCTTCGTGCTGGTGGAGCGCTTGCGAGACTTCGGCAAACTTCGTTTGAACCGAGGCGCTGTCACTCTCCTGAGTTTGCCATTGCGCCAAGATCTCTTCTTTCTTTGCGGCCCCGGCCTCGATCGAGAGCTTGAGCTGATCCTGTTCCTGAAGCAGCTGACCGCGCTGCTGCGCGAGTTCGACCCTCTTATCGCGAATGTATTGGAGCTTCTGCTCGTTCGACTCGATCAGCGAGAGAGCCTGATACCGCTCTCCTTCTTTGACATGACAGCGCTGGCCGATGCTGCGCACACGCGTTTCCTGCCCTTCAATGGTCAGGTGCTGTTCCTGTAGCTTCTGGTCGAGCGCCGTGAGCTCGTCCTTCTTGACCTGAAAACTCTGCACGAGGTCCAGCTTTTTCTGCTCGATCTGGCGCTGGTCGTGAAAAGCGCGCTTGATCTCGAGAGACTTCAGCCTCTCAAGCTCCAGTTTGTAGCGCTCCGCGCGTTTGGCCTGACGCTCCGCGTACTGGATGTTCTTCTGGACCTCAAAGACAATATCGCGGAGACGCTTCAGATTATCCTCCGTGCGCTCGAGCTTCCGGATGGATTCATCTTTTTTGACCTTGAATTTCGCGATCCCGGCGGCCTCCTCGATAAGAAAGCGGCGCTCTTCGGGATCAGCCTTGAGGATGTAATCGATGCGCCCCTGCTCGATCATGGAATAGGAAGAAGAACCGATGCCGGTATCGAGAATGAGGTCCTGGATGTCTTTCAGGCGGCAGAGGGTCTTGTTAAGAAGGTATTCGCTTTCACCGGTGCGATAAAGCCGTCGCGTAAGCGTGACTTCATTGTACTCGATCGGCATGCCGCGGTCGGCATTGTCGATCGTCAGGGAAACTTCCGCGAACGCGAGGGACTTCCGGACTTCAGTCCCGTTGAAGATCACGTCTTCCATGGTGCTGCCGCGCAAAAGTTTCGCGCTGCGCTCGCCAAGCACCCAACGGATGGCGTCCGAAACATTGCTTTTTCCGCAGCCGTTCGGGCCCACGATGCAGGTAACGCCGTGGTCAAAAAGGACATCGGTCTTGTCGGCGAAGGATTTAAAACCTAAAAGCTCAAGTTTCTTAAGGCGCATCAGATACACTCATTCGGGATAGAATAAGCCCCTTTTAGGTTTTCGTTTACGCTATTAATTTCGACAAAGAGGGATATTGTCTGAAGAGAGAAATTTGAAGAATTATTCCTGAAATGCCTTGATCGCAATGCAGGCATTATGGCCCCCAAATCCCAGCGAGTTCGACAGGGTCACGCGAACGCGGCAGGCCTGAGCTTCATTAGGCACGTAATTCAGATCGCATTCGGGATCCGGATGCTTGTAATTGATCGTCGGCGGCACGATCTGGTCCCGGATGGCCAACACGCACGCGACGCCTTCGACGGCACCCGCCGCGCCAAGCAAATGGCCGGTCATGGACTTTGTCGAACTGATCCGGACCTTGCGGGCGAATTCTTCGCCCAAGGCCTTTTTGATCGCCAGGGTCTCGACCTTGTCATTCATGGACGTCGAGGTTCCATGCGCATTGATGTAATCGATGTCTTCGGGCCGGAGGTTCCCGTCTTTCATCGCGAGCATCATGCAACGCGCCGCGCCTTCTCCGCTCGGATCTGGAGCCGTGATGTGGCTGGCGTCCGACGTCATGCCATAACCGGCCATTTCAGCATAGATCCGCGCGCCACGCCTCTTCGCGTGATCGAGCTCTTCCAGGATCATGACCCCGCAACCCTCGCCCATCACAAACCCGTTGCGGGTCTTGTCGAAAGGACGGGAGGCGGTTTCAGGCGCTTCGTTGTGAGTGCTCAGGGCCTTCATGGCGTCAAATCCGCCAAAACCTAAATTGGTGATGCAGGATTCCGTGCCGCCGGCGAACATAACGTCCGCTTCGCCGCGCTGGATGAGCTTGAAAGCGTCACCGATCGCATTCGAACCGGTCGCACAGGCCGTGGCCACGCAATTGCTGGGACCTTTGAGACCCAACGCGATGGAGATCTGCCCCGGCGCCATGTTCACGATCAGCATCGGGATCAGGAACGGCGAAATACGGCCGGGTCCCTTTTCCATCATAACGCGGTGCTGTTCTTCGATCACGCGCAGGCCGCCGATACCGGACCCGACCAGGATACCGATGCGATGGACATCCAACTGGGAGAGGTCCATCTTCGAATCCTCCAGCGCCATTTTGGCGCTGGCGATGCCGAATTGGACAAACCGGTCCGTTTTTTTGATGTCCTTAGCCGTTTGGTAGCGGGTGGGCTCGAAGTTCTTGACCTCGGCGGCAACGTGAGAATTAAAAGGCGCGGAGTCGATCTGCGTGAGCGGACCCGTACCGCTGCGGCCTTTTAGAAATCCCTGCCAGGTCTCTTCGGCGGAGTTGGCCAGAGGGGTGACCATACCAACTCCTGTAATAACAACACGGCGCATGATTAGGGTTCTTAATTTCTGAGAGATGTTTTTGGGATAAGAAGAACGAGCCGACTACTTCTGGCTTGTTTTCTCTTCGATGTACTTAACGGCGTCCCCGACGGTCTGGATCTTTTCGGCGTCTTCATCCGGGATCTCCGCCCCGAATTCTTCTTCGAACGCCATGACGAGCTC
>CAIJDY010000026.1 GCA_903819565.1 Candidatus Omnitrophota bacterium
GGGGCATGAGGCTCTCCGTAAATTGGCGAGCGGCGAAATCAAGGATAGACTCGCCCTTGCGCAAAATCTTTTCCGGGGATTCGTAGACACGTTGATGATGAACGGAAATGACCTGAAAGATTCACTGCCGCAGGTTCCCCCGGTTGCTGTGCCCACCAAGGATCCCTTGTCCGTTGTGACCGGATGGAGCAAAACCGACTTGACCACATTTCTTCCCATGGCGCGTGGCCTGCCAGCTTACAATACGAACGTTTTCTTCAGCCCGGGCAGGTACGACCTTCCCGGCGTTCTTCGATCTCCACGGCCCTTGGCGTTTTTTGAGTTGGGCGTTAAATTCGAGGGAATACCGAAACTTTCTCCAGACGAATATTCTTTGTCTGATGCGCCGATAGGCATCGTTCGCCGCCTGAGACCCGACACCACTGAAAGGTTCATTCTTGCAATTCCGCCGTCCGCTCATTTCAACGGCCTTGCCCGTTCTCAAACCACGGCGATTACTCGGCGTGAAGGCGGAGCGGTGATTGCCCGCGAATGGATGGAGCAATCCCCAGGGAAAGATCTCCTGTTCGCCATTGGAGTTGCCGGGATGGCGACGGATGAGCAAGTTGGCGAATCCAACCCTCTGTTGATTTATTACCTGCCGCGTTTCAAGGGACTCAAGCTGGAAACGGACGCTTCAAACGCCGAGACCTTTCTGAAATGGGACGAATTGACTAATGTTGGTTTGCCGCCTTCTCTTGTGTTTTCCGGATATCGCATCTTCGGGCGCGACTCCAAAGGAAAACAAGAGGTGCTGACAGATCTGATTATCTCCGGCTCATTGACGGACACTGCTGGTAGCCATGATGGGAAGACTATCGCGATAGGAGAGAACGATCGCTCGGTCAGCTTGCCCAAAGCCATGCTGGAGATCTATGATGCCGTCGGTCTTGCGTGTGTCGACGCAGCCATGAAGGACAAAGAGGGAAAACCGATCGTGGGGGAGATCACATGGCTCAATCTCGGCGGAACGGTGGATGGAACGGTGGACAGGGGCGGGGATAACCCCCTGCCGGCTGTCGATGTGCCGGTGTCGCTTACGTACACGCTTGGGCCAACCAACCCGGTGAAGAAGCCGATTGTCAAAACCGATCCACAGGGCAGATTTGCTTTCCACCACATTCCAGGTGGGGCGGAGTTTACGGTGAGCGCGGAAAACGGTGATGAGAAGAATACCATGCCGGTTCCGCCGAAGCTCATGACGGTCCATCTCACGGCCGCATCGGAAGTGGACCTCGCGGCTTATTTGCTGCCGCAGAATGCCCTGCCAATGGGCCTGAAGGAAACTGCGCGTGGCCATGACGAACTCGCCACGCAGAAAATTGTCACGCAGGACCTGGTAAGTCCCAAGCCGGCCGATGTCGGTGGGGATTCCCAGCCTGTCGATTACAACACGAATCCTCTTTTTCCTTCAATGAACGAAGGCGCTCAAAAAGATTGGGAGTTCCAAGAAAAAGCCAAGGCCTTAATTAAATCGGCCGCTCAGGAATCCAAGAAGCCCCCAAAACGTCAAATCATCGCTCGTGTGTCGGTACAGAGGCCTACATCCGCGCCGGTTCGCGAAGCCTTGCTGAAAGGGATCGTGGAGACAGGTCACCTGATCAAGCAACCGGACAGCAGTTACCGGTCTTCGGAAGCGGCCGGGAAATTGGCCATCTTCTGGGAAAGAGGCGATCTTCTTGTGGGCGTCGGCTGTTCGAGCGGAGATGGAGACATGCACGTTCTCGAGAACCTCAGGGCAGCTGCGGACCAGCACATCATTGGGGTCAATGCCGGCAAGAATAAACAGTAACAGAGCAAGATTGGCTTGCGGGACATCCTCGGTCATATCGCGCATTCCAAACGGGCTTTCCCAGAGATGCGGTAAGAGCGATGGGATCTTTTCAGAGTTTACCCCCATCGCCGTGATTAACAAGACTGATGCGCTGGTTGTGTTTCAAAACAGGATAAAATCCACCGCTGCGTATATAAAGCATGCCTGCAATCTACCCGTTGTTTATTGTTCCTAGTGCTTCAGATTGCGCTAAGCGGATATCGTCTCCCTGAGAGATCAGGAGGGAAGCGGTTGAGTTCTCGGAGTTCGTGCGGTCGAAGGTTCTAATCCTCTCGCCCCGATTCTTTTCTCGTTATCTCTCAAGGGGTTGCAACTTTCATGGTTGCAGCCCCTTTTTGCTTTTACGGTATTTTTGAGATGATTTTCAAAAATTTTGCCTCATTGAATTCGTTGGAGTGGCCGATAACCAGTGAGTGGTGGGGATCGGGAAACCTTAGCGCTGGCCGTCGACTTTGAAATGATGCGACTACTTTTCAACGAGACAAATCCGTTATGGGAGAGAATATGAAGAAACTTATCATGTTGGCAGGCATGTTAGTGCTTATCGCTCAATATTCCACCGGGTCGGTCCTTGCCGCTTCCGTGGGTCCTACGAGCGATGTGGCAACGCCCGAGGGAGGTTTGCTTCAGATCCCGAAGGTCGGGAAGAGCCCGTTGAAAGCAGGTTTTCTCTACGATTATGAGACCCGCCATCTGAACCCAAAGTCCGGTGATCCTACAATGCAGATCAACTGGTTTCTCGCGAAGATCTCCTTCGACATCATGGACCGGATCGAACCCTACATTGAACTCGGCAGTGCGAAAATGTCAGCGCGTGCTCCGGTCGGGACAGAAACGGCTTCCTTTGATTACGGAGCTGATTTTGCCTGGGGAATCGGAGCGAAAGTGATCCTTTTCAAACAGAAAGTTTTCTCCAGCCAAGCCAAGGACTTGCAAATATTTTCCGATACGAAGTTCCGTAGGGCGCGAGTGCAGTTGGACGGGTTGATAGGTCAGGACGTATCCGACGGGGCCATGAATGTAAAATTTTTAGAATGGCAAACAGCCCTGGGCGTCTCCCAGGAATTCAGGCTCAGTAAGGATTTTACAGTGACTCCCTACTTCGGGGGCAAGTATTCAGACATAGATGCTATTTCAAAAGGGACGGCCATCACCCCATCCGGATGGGGGATCGATGGGAAATCCAGAGATCAAAGCCGCAATAAATTCGGGCCCTTTGTGGGCGTGGATATTGGGGTCGGAAAATACGCAAGTCTTTTCGTCGAAGGACGGTTTGTTGATGAGAACTCAGTTTCTTCCGGGATAACATTCCGGATCTGATCGGCCGGAGGTTCTCCGCCAGACCACACCGGCCCCGCCAGCGCTTTGTGGCGGGAGGTCCGTCCTTTCGCCCCGATTCTATCTGCAAGCGAACAAAGGAGCTGCGGGAAAAATCCCGCGGCTCCTTTGTTGTTTTCCCGGGACCGCATGGTTGACTTTGCAAGTATTATGTTCAAAGGGCCTCGGGAGAAGCCGATTAAGATAGTAGGGTGATCAGGGGAGCAGTGTAAATGCCGTTCAGCTCCTTTTCTTCAGGGCCTTGACGCCAAGAATTCTGGAAAGTGATTTTTTCATGCAGGTAAAAAGGGATCCGGAATGTCTGTAAATCGAAAAGGCTTCACGCTTATTGAATTGATCCTGGTGATCGTGCTTTTGGGCTTTTTGGCGGTCGTGGCCATTTCCAAATATTATGACCTTACAACTTCCGCCAGGGATGCTGCCGAAAAAGGCGTGGCGGGAGCCGTGAGGAGCGGAATTCTCACCTACTTCGCGAAGAATAAGGTTTATCCCGCGACCCTGGACGGTTATGCCAATCGGGATTGCTCGGCAACCATCAAGTGTTTTGACACAGTTTTGGATCAGGGCGGGGTTCAGAAGGATTGGACCAAAGATTCCGCGACGGCCTATACCGGGCCTAGCGGCGCGACTTACACTTATACCGCTGCGACCGGTGCGTTTATTGGAGTGCCCGAAGACTAGGGCGCGGCAGAGGCGCCCGCAGTCCGGTCTCGTCCCGAGTTTATTGAGAAGCGAATAATGGAGTCGCGAGAAATAATCCCGCAACTCTTTTTTTGTTTATTGGGCGGATTGTGGTGAACCATGCTAAGCCCATTCCCGGGGGTAACCGATAATGAAAGCGTGGCGGTTAATGATACCCCCTTCGAAAATTGTCCATTAAAATGGAGCAGGTCAGGCGAAAGCGCCGATCACGTTCGCATGCGCAAAAGAGGAATGCCGTACCGGGGCCCATGAATGAAGTTCAGGCGCACGGATTTCTCGTCGCGCGAAAGTTGCTGGAAAAAATAGAAGGGGAAAAAATGTATTGGTCTATTGCCGCTCTTCTGGGGTCTCTGCCGTGTTTTTTCGCGGTCATGCAGCGGGGCCGTACGAAGGGTATTTTCTCCGAAGCGGAATTATCGAACCCCCGCTGTGAGGTATTCGTTGCGGGAATATTCTACCTTGTTTGCGTGGCCGCTTTCTTCTACCCGCTGCTCAGAAATCCCGGGCAGTGTTTGATCGGCCCGCCGTCGGACAACATGCAGTCTTTTTGGAACCTTTGGTGGGGACATAAAGCGATCGTAGAACATGCCGTGAAGCTCTCCTTTTCAGATTTCATTTTTTTCCCCGAAGGAACGCTACTTTTTTATCACACCTTTTCTTTTTATAATCTGCTTTTATCGTTGGGGTTGAGACTCTTTTGTAATCCTGCCCTTACGTACAATCTGTTGGTCTTGCATAGCTTCCTGTTGGCGGGAGTCGGGGCTTTTTTACTCATCAATTATCTGATGAAAAATTCGTACCTCGCATTGATCGGCGGATATATTTTCGCGTTCAATCCTTCGCACTTCGCGCATTCCCTGTATCATCTGAACATTGTGTCGATCCAGTTCATACCTTTTTTCGTTCTCTCCTTCATAAAGCTGGCACGGGGAGGCTCGAAGGGGAGCTTGCTGTTTTCTTGTCTGTTCTTTCTACTTAGCGCGCTTTGCGACTGGAATTATCTGGTCATGAACATGGGTTTTATGGCGCTGGCTTACATGTATCTGGTCCTGAAGCGAAAAACGTTCTGCCTTGGTTTGCTGTTTAAAATAGGGACGATCCTCGGGACGACCTTGCTGATCTTGGCGCCATGGCTGTTGCCGATGGTGTGGGCGGGTTTGACGGGCCGCGTTAATTTAAAGATGGAGTCGAGCCCTTTCGTTGCGGACATGGCGGGTTTTTTTCTTCCTCACGCCTATCACTTTTTGGGGCAGTTCAAGTTCCTGACCGTCGTGAACGGCCGATACACCGGCAACCCCTGGGAAGCGGTGGCTTATTTGGGCCTGATCAATCTGGGCATCGTACTGATCACGCTGAGGTCCGTTTTTAAAGAAGCCGCGAAATATTTCCTCGGTTTACTCGCGTTTTTAGTTCTATCCATGGGCTCCGTCGCTCATCTGGCGGGCCGGTCGTTGCCGCTTTATCTTCCGTACAAGATCATCGCATACATCCCCTTTGTTTCCCAGGCGCGGTGCCCCTCCCGCTTTATCGTTTACGCGTACCTTTTTCTGGCGATCATTGTTTGTTATTCACTGAGGCAGCTGATCGCTTCTTTCAGGTCCAGGCCGGCCGGCGTGCTTTTAACGTTACTCTTATCGGCCCTGATCGTTATGGATTATTATTCCGTGTGCCATCAGTTAACCCGGGTCGAAATTCCTTCCTGCTACGGCGCCATCACAGAAAAAGGGGAGGGAAAATTCGGGATTTTGAATTTGCCCGTGGTCCGCAGTGAAGATGAAGCGCGCTATATGATGTATCAAACGTTCGTGGGGTTGCCCATGGTGAACGGCTATGTGTCCAGGAAGATGGGCGGGTCGCTCATGGACCGGTTGGAAGTGGATCGCATCGTCGGTCAAAAAAAGCAGTTAAAAGAAAACAATGTGAAGTATGTCGTCTTGCATAAGGACCTCTTGCGGGGAAAGAACGAGATTTCCTTGGAGGATTACGCAAGATTTTATAAACAAATATACGAAGATGACCGGAGCATTGTCTATCAGGTCTATTGAATACGGATCTATCCGAAAAGCGACCATCATCGGCACTTTTCAAGCATAGGACGGATTTTTTTCGGATAAGTATTCTTTACCAATTTGTTGATTGCGAGGAAGCTTTCGAATACACTTGCCGAACGATTCGTTCTCGTTTGTCAGTATTCTAGGACATAGCAGTTCATTTCCTCACGTAGCTTCTTAAATGAGAAGAAAAACATACGTCTCCACGCAGGTATTCGGCAAAGCCGGTTTGTTCAGGAAACTGAGACCGGTTCTATCGTCGCTCGATATGGAGCTTACCGAACGCTGCAATAATAACTGTATCCACTGCTGTATCAATCTCCCTTCTCATGATGCTCTCGCCAGGAAAAGAGAGCTTTCGACAGAAGCGGTCAAAAAGATCCTCCGAGAAGCGGTCTCGCTGGGCTGTCTTTCGGTCCGGTTTACCGGTGGGGAGCCATTGCTGAGAGGGGATTTTCAGGAGCTGTATCTTTTCGCCAGAAAGCTGGGTCTCAGGGTCCTGGTGTTCACGAACGCCACTTTGATCACGCCGGGACTGGTGGCTCTATGGTGCCGGGTCCCGCCGCTGGGAGATATCGAGGTGACCGTTTACGGAATGAAGAAAAGCTCTTATGAAGCGGTTACGCGTGTTCCGGGTTCGTATGAAGCGGCCTGGCGCGGCATCCATTTGTTATTGAAAAACAAGATCCATTTTGTCGTCAAGGGCGCGTTCTTGCCCCAGAACAAGGATGAGATGGGAGCGTTTGAGGCGTGGGCCGCCGCGAACGTTCCGCAGCTTGACGGGCCGCCCGCCTATTCGCTGTACTTCGACCTGCGATGCAGGCGTGACGACGCCGCCAAGAACCGGCTCATCAAATCCCTGCGGCCTTCGCCGGAAGAGGGACTAAGGGTACTTGTCCGGCAAAAGGATAAATACGTGAAAGGCATGCAGGCGTTTTGCTCCAAATTCATGCGTCCTTCCGGGGAGAAGCTTTTTTCCTGCGGCGCCGGCTGCGGCGGATGCGTTGACGCGTATGGCGTTTTCCAGCCGTGCATGATGCTCCGGCATCCGGATTGCGTTTACGACCTGAAGAAGGGCAATCTCCGGGACGCGCTCGAGGGATTTTTCCCGAAATTGCGTGAAACGAAAGCGGCCAACCCGGAATTCCTGAGGCGTTGCGCCCGGTGTTTCCTGAAGGGGCTATGCGAGCAATGTCCTGCGAAAGCATGGATGGAATATGGTACACTTGACACGCCCGTCGCTTATTTGTGCGGCGCCGCTCATGAACAGGCGCGTTTTCTGGGATTGATCGGGAAAAAAGAAAAGGCGTGGACCGTAAACGACTGGCAGGGGCGCATTGATGCCTTTGTAAAAAAGGGTCGTTAACAAGGAGGGGTTCCATGGAATCGCAGGTATTTCTCAATAAAGTGTATGCGCCGTCCGGAGATGTCGTGGCGCGCGAAGTGGCTGGCGAGTTCATTATTGTTCCGATCGCCTCCGGAGTGGGGGATATGGAAGACGAGATCTTCTCGCTTAATGAAACCGGGAAAAGTATCTGGGATAAATTGAGCCCCGCGAAGAGCCTGAAGGATGTCGCCCGGGAATTATCCGTGGAATTTGAGGGGCCGCTTGCAAAGATCGAAAAAGACTGCGTTGGATTGGTCCAGGAACTGTTGAAGAGGAAGATCGTTATTGAAAAAGGAAAGAAATAATACGTCACAGTTCGTCGATAGCGGAGGGGATTTACTGCTGGACGGGGACGCCTGCGTCGATATTTTGCGCGCCACGCTTGCGAAAAGGGCGAGCCTGAGGCTCCAGGTGAAGGGGTTCAGCATGACCCCCTTCGTCAGGAACGGGGATGTCGTTACCCTTTCACCAATCTCCGGGGACAAGGTAGGGGTCGGCAGGGTCGTCGCTTTTTTAAGGGCCTGCGACAGGAAATTGGTCATCCACCGGCTGGTCGGAGTTTTGCAAGGTCCGGAGGAACGGTATATTCCCAAAGGCGATAATTTAAGTGGCCCGGATGACCCGATCTCCCGGGCGGATATGCTGGCATCCGTGGAGAAGGTGGAGCGGGGAGGGAAGGTCCTCTCGCTCGGCATGGGACCGGAACGCGGATTGATCGCGTATTTGAGCAGGATCAATTTTTTTTGTGGATTGTCTCTTTTCAAGTCCTGGCTCTTTTTTCCCCTCCGGCAAAAAATATTGCGACAACAATGACCCTATGGCCGATTTTGTAAATTCAAAGCAATTGCCGGATTTCCGCTTGTGGAAAAAAATGCGAAAGGGAAGGCAGCTCGTCTCTTTTAACCTCGAAGTGACCGCCCGCTGCAATAATAATTGCCGGCACTGTTACATCCATCTTCCCGCCAAAGGGGGACTGGTAAAAAAGAAAGAGCTGACCCTCCCGGAGATCGAGGGGATCGTCCGCCAGGCCGCCGATCTCGGAGCTCTGTGGTGCCTGATCACCGGCGGCGAACCGCTGGTGAGGAAAGATTTTTCCGAGATCTACCTTTGCCTGAAGCGAAAAGGGCTTCTGGTCTCCGTTTTCACGAACGCCACGTTGATCCGCCAGCCCCATATCGATCTGTTCAAGAAATACCCGCCCAGGGATATCGAGGTTACGGTCTACGGGGTCACCGAAAAAACCTATGAAGCCGTGAGCCGGGTGAAAGGTTCTTTCAGGGCCTTCATGCGGGGCCTCGACCTATTACTCAAAAACAGGATACGGGTGCGATTCAAGACGATGGCCTTGCGCACCAACCTGCGCGAGCTGCCGCAGATCTCGGAATTCTGCCGTCAAAGGACTAAGGATTATTTCCGTTTCGATCCGTTCTTGCACCTGCGCTTTGACGGGGACCCCGTCAGGAACCGGGAAATAAGGTCCGAGCGGCTTTCTCCCGGAGAGGTCGTCGCGGTCGAACGGGCCGATGAAGAGCGGTTCGGCGCTTTGGAAAAAAACTGCGATAAGCTGATCTTTTCCGAAGGTGCCCAGAAATCGTGCGATCACCTTTTCCATTGCGGTGCCGGGAACGGCAGTTTCAGCGTTAGCTACGACGGATCGTTCCGGCTGTGCGCGTCGTTGTGGCATCCGGATTGTCTCTATGACCTGAGAAAAGGCACTCTTAAAGAGGCCTGGGAAAAATTTGTGCCGGCCGTGCGGGATATGCGCTCGCGGAACAAGACGTTTTTAACGAAATGTCGCGTATGCCCGATCATCAATCTGTGTCTGTGGTGTCCGGCGCACGCGCATCTGGAGTCTGGGAAAATGGACCGTCCAGTGGAGTTTTTTTGCGACGTCGCGTATGCAAGGCGCGAGGCTTTATTAGGAAATAACGGAAAAAAGTAGACCGGAGCCGCGCTTTATGCTGCCACCGAAGAGGATGCGCCGCGCGGTTTTGGGCAGTCAGGAACAGGAGAGCGATTTGATGGTGAAAGGATACGTAGAAACGAACTACCTTCTCTCGAAAAAGGTCCAGAGTTTACCCCTGCTTCCTTTGAAGGGCTGTCTTGATCTGACCTATCGCTGTAATCATAATTGCCGGCACTGCTGGCTGAGGATCGTTCCGGACTCCCCGGAGAAAAAGAAAGAGCTCACTTTCAAAGAGATCCAAAGACTGGTGGATGAGGCCCGGTCTATGGGGTGCCGCGAATGGGCCCTTTCCGGCGGCGAGCCGATGCTGAGGCCGGATTTCCCCGACATATTCGATTACGTCACCTCAAAGGCCCGGGCGTATTCGATCAACACGAACGGCACGCTGATCACCCCGAAGATCGCGGAACTTTTAAAGAGAAAGGGGTCGAAGATGGTCGCTCTTTACGGGGCGACGGCGGAAGTCCACGATCACGTGACACGCCATCCCGGCTCCTTTGAGGCGACCATGCGCGGCTTCCGGTATCTTCAGGAAGCGGGGACAGGTTTCACGGTCCAGTTGATCCCCATGCGGGATAATTATCATCAGTTCCCCAAAATGGTGGAATTAGCCGGGTCTCTGAGCAAAAGTTTCAGGGTCGGCGCGCCGTGGCTTTACCTTTCCGCCAGCGGTGATCCGAAGATCAACGAGGAGATAAAACGCCAGCGTCTCGACCCGAAAGATGTCATTGAACTGGACAGGCCGGTTCTTTCTTGTGAGGAAGGTCAGGAAAAGGTTTCCGCGCACGAATGCGGCGACGGCGGAGGCGAGCATCTCTTTTCCGCCTGCATCAACGGCCGGAGGGAGTTCCATGTGGATCCCTACGGAAAAGCGACTTTTTGCTGTTTCTTAAAGGATCCGAAGCTCCGTTACGATCTTAAAAAGGGAAGTCTCAAAGAATACTGGGGCGCGTTCATTCCTTCTTTGGAAAGAAAAGTCAGGGCGACGAAAGAATACAAGGACCATTGCGGTTCCTGCCAGCGCCGTCAGGATTGCCGGTTTTGTCCGGTTTATGCCTATCTCGAACACCGGCGCTTTGGCGCCAAGGTGGATTATTTATGCGAAGTCGCCAAAGAAAGCAGGAAATTTAAAGAGAACTGGCGCAAGGAACATCGCCGCTATTTCAAGATCGCCGGCATCACCCTCCGGGTCGAGTCGGATCTGCCGTTCCAAGAGGACACTTTTCATCCAAAATTCAAACATTTCCAGACCGCGGGTCCCTCCAGGGACATGATCACCCTCACCCATCACTTTTCTCTGCCGGATCTCGAGGATAAAGATCTGGGGGTCTTAAAGTATCGTAAACCGCCCTGGGCGGTGTATCAAAAGGGTTCTTCGTGGGTCTATCTCGGGATAGCGCCCTCGGAAAATGACAAGAGCCTGCACCGTGTGGCCGTTTTTAATTCAGACCATACGCGCAGCCAAATTTATAATGACCGGGAAGACATTTTCCGTAAGGGGAATCTGCATTCCCTGACCCTTTTTTCTTCGGATCAGATCCTGTTGGCGAGGGTGCTTGCGGACAGGCAGGGTTTGTACCTGCACTCCTGCGGCGTCGATTTCCGGGGCAAAGGCTTTTTGTTCGCCGGGAATTCCGGAGCGGGAAAATCCACCACCGCGAACCTTTTGAAAGGGAAGGCCGAGACCCTTTGCGACGACCGGATGATCATCCGAAAGGCCGCGGGCGGATTCAGGATCCACGGGACGTGGAGCCACGGCGACGTGCCGGAGATCTCGTCGGGTTCCGCTCCGTTAAAAGCCATCCTTTTCCTGAATCAATCCCAAGAGAACCGTCTGGTGCGCATCAAAGATGAAAAGGTGATCACGCGTAAACTTTTGAACACGCTCATCAAGCCCTTTGTCACGGCCGACTGGTGGGAAAAGACGCTCTCGCTCGTTGAAAAAATAGCGGTCAGGATCCCCTGTTATGAGATGTATTTTGATAAAAGCGGAAAAGTACTCGAGTCGCTGAAGGGCCTTTAATCCCGTTTGAAAAGGCCTGGCGACTGAGGGATGCTCCCTACAGCGGAGTGGATCCGGCAAGCACAGAGGGTTGGCATGAGGCCGAAAAGAAAAAACGGACGGCTCCTTTGCTTACCGGCATCGTCAACGGCAAGCTCGAGAATACGTGCCCGAGTTCTGGAAGCGTCTGGCACTTACCATTCCGGGGCCAGGAGCTCAAATCTTTTGGCTTTCCCAGAATAAATTCATGGGCTTCCTCTCAGTTATCCTCCAACGGTTTTCCGTGTCCTCAAAAAATCATTTAAGATCATCCGGAATGTTGCTACACTGGCCCCTGTTTTGGCGTGTTCCATAGGTTCTTTTCACCGTCCAGCCCAAAGAATGGAGAGAAAAATGGAGAACAATCAGCCGTCCGCAGCTTCCGAGAACGAAGAAGTCCTTTTCCGGTGGGATCATCATATCAAAATGCTTTTTAACGCCACGCTCTGGAAGACCTTCTTCGCGATTTTTGGGATCCCTCTGACGTTGTTAGGACTGTTCATTAAATTCGCCGGCAAGGTCCACAACGTCTTATTGCCCATGCTGGGCATCTTTGCCTTTTTCTTCGTGATCTGGGTCATCACGGGGATCATCATCGACCTGATGGGCGGTTTTTTTGCGACTTACGTGATCACTTCCAAAGGGATTTACTTTGCTTCCGGCAAAAAAGAGCGAGCGATCGCGAATGCCGCTACGCTGGTGGGTGCGCTGGCCGGCTCTCTAGGCGCGACCGGAGCGGGATTGCTCGCAAGGTCCGAACAGGATGCCTCCATCGAGTGGGCGAAAGTAAAAAAAGTCAAAGTTTCCGCCGGGAGCCGCTATATTTTTATCAGGGAGGGTTTTGGTTCGAAACCGATCGGCCTTTATTGTAATAAAGAGAATTTTCCGCAAGTCCTCGCACTCGTCCAATCCAAATTCAAGAGGTAAACGATCCATGAGCCATCGCCCGAGCAAGATCCCCATGACGGCAGTTTTTTTTGCCGCAGTTCTTTTTTTTACGGTACAGCTTCAGGGCGCGGTCGCGGCGCCGTCTACGACGATCGATCCCGTTAAACAGGCCGCGTGGGAAGAGGCTCAGGCGCAGGCGGCGAAGCGGGTCGCGGATTTCGATGCTGCCGTCAAGTCGGGAAATCCCGAACAGGTCCGCAAGGCGGGCCTGGATCTGCAATCCGATCCTATCGCGGTGCAGAAGCTCAACCAGGCCGAGCGGCCCGATCTGGTCGAAGCGCATAACCAGGTGACGGGAGAGATCAAGACGGGAGCCAAAGAGAACATCAAAGAGAACATGGCCAAGGAGTGGAACCGGACGCATCCCAACGATCCGCCGATCACGAAAAAGGATGTCGAGATCTACGAGCCGACCAATTACAAGGACCCGTCGGCCAAGCCCAAGAGCGGCCAGGATTGGGACGTCACGGTGCGGGTGAAGGGGAAAGATGTGCCTCCCGTCCAGTCGCAAAAGGTCGTCGAGAAATCCTACTATGACGCCGCCGGCGGGGAAAAAACTTTCGGGACGCGCGCACCGGGTGTGACGGAAGAACAGGCCGCGGCCGCTGCGGCGCACCGGCAGGCGGTCGAGACGACGTATGGAAAAAGTCCCGAGGCGTACAGTGATGCCGAGACGATCCTCGGAACCAAAGGCGAAAAACCGAATGCCGGTAAAAAGCTCAGCGATCCGGAGCAGTTGACGCATGCCATCGAGAACAAGAGCAATATTTCGAGCAATAAGGCGGCCCAGGCGGCGGACGCGGGAGACGCGGTCGAAACCGTAAGGCAAGAGACCGAACAAATGCGCCAGGCGTCAAAGCAGTACGACAAGATCACCAAACCGCGCGTCGAGGCTGCGGGAGGCACAGTGCATACGAAGGTCGATGACGGGATGAACGTTCTGCGCGACGCGGGTGCCGGAAAAATTTCTCCCGAGCAAGCGCGGGTAAAACTCGCGGAAGTGGGCGAGACGCCGGAGTCTATTATCAGCAAGGCTTCCGGCCAGGCCGAAGCCGCCCAGAAGCTCAAGACGTCCGGCGCGTTGCCGGAAACGACCGGGGCGAAAGCCCTGGAGGCTGCGGGGACCGCCATGATCGCTGTGGATATAGGCTCGACGGCGCAGGACGTGAAAGAGGATCTCAAGAAAGGCGATATCCAGGGTGCCGCAATCAAAGTCGGAGAAGCCGGGGCGAATGCGATAACGGTCGGTGAGTATGGGATGATCAAGGCGAACCTGGAAAAAAACTCTGACAAGGCCGAAGCCTACAAACAGATCGCAGATGCCAATAAGCAGAATGAAGCGGCCTACGATCTTCAGGCGGAAAAGAAATTGCGCGAAGCGGGCGTGAGCCGCGAGGAAGCGGCGAAGATCATGGAAGCCAAGGCGAAGGGGGATGGTTCCGCTTTGGAGAGCAAGTTCAAAGAACTGGGCGTCAAGGCACCTGAGAAGATCGTGGAAAAGGCCCCCGAGGGGGATGATACGGCCAAGGAGCGGGCGGTCGCCGTTGGCGAGGGCATGGTTGATAGCGCGAAGAAAGCCGGAACATTCGTGAAGGAAACCGTCCAGGATGTCGGGGAGATCACGACCGGCATGGCGGAGAAAGGTGTCGCGCGCGAGGTTGTCAATCAGACGAAGGAGAATATGTCGGATGCTTATGGAACCTATCAAGAGAACAAAAATGCCGAAAAAACGACAGCGGATTTTAAACAGGGCGTGGTGGATCGCCTGACCGCCAAGGGCGCGACCCCTGAAGGAGCTGAAAAGGCCGCCGATGCCCTCGTTGCGGGGGATGCGTCGAAGATGAAAAAACTCAACGACCTTCTGGATATGAAAAAAGGTCTTCCCCCCAAGGACGCAAAGCCAGAAAGTTCAGATCCGGATTCAAAGACTTCAGGGACCGGGACTCCTGATGCCGGCTGGGGGGCTGCTGTGGCTGCCGGATGGCAAAATCTCCAAAATGCCACCGCCAAGGGAGGCGATGCCCTCAAGGAAATGTACGTCAAATACCAGGCCGAGCAGGAAAAAGCCGCGAAGGAAAAAGCGGAGAAGGAAAAGACTGCGAAAGAAAAAGCCGCTGCGGCCAAGATCGCGGCCGACAAGGCTGCGGCTGAAAAAGCGGCCGGTGAAAAAGAAGCGAAAGAGGCAGCCGCTGCCAAACAAGACGCGGCTGATAAAGCTGCCGCAGACAAGGCCGCCGCGGAGAATGTTGCCAGCGTCCCGGCGCTTCCTCCCGGCGCCCACGAGGAGGTTAGCGGTTGGGCTGACGACAAGAACGGGAAGACCCGGATCACATACATCAAAGACGCGAACGGTAACGTTCTGGGCGGCTACAATACCCATTTCGATGCCAGCGGAAAAGAGATCGGCCGTGAAGATTTTAAGGGAGATTCCGTTCCTCCGGTAGAGGCTCCCCAGGAAGTCGTTCCTCCGGTAGAGACTCCTCCGGAAGCGGCTCCTCCGGTTGCTCCCGAAGCCGGAGCCCTTCCGCAAAACCCGGAAGAGGCCATAAAAGTGATCGATGATTCCATTGCCAAGATCGAGGCCGCCTTGCAGCCGTTCGATGCCCAGATCACCGCGCTCGATGGCCAGATCGCCGCGCTCGGTGCCGCCGATGACACTGCGGATGTTAGGGCCGCGCTAAACTCGCAAAAGGCGACTTTAATGGCCTATCGGCCGATGGTCACCGACCAACTTGATAAATTAAAAGTCTTGAGGCAAGAACAGGTGGCGAAGCTTAAAAAAGGATGAACGCAGAAAAATCGTTGGCACGGAGCGGCATGCAGGATACTTTTCCCGGCGTGGAAGGGTGCTGGCCGCAAAAGGTGCCTTTTTAAAATAAGTCGGCAACAGGGGATTGGGCGGATGAGGATCGCACGGAAGGCGTTATGGATCATCCTTTTTATGGGTGCGTTCCTGGGCGGTGCCGGCACGCTACGGGCTGGCAGCGGGTACGAAGTCAGGTGCAAGGACCCGAAGTGCGGATTCAAGACCCAAGCGAATATCGGGGGAGGAATGGCTTTTGAAGAGGCCGCCGGTTTCTGCGCGTCGTGCCAGACTTGGGTTTCAGTGACCTGGAAACGGGGAGAAAAAGCACCTGTTCCCCTGGCGACGTTCTGGGACCCGCAAACGGGTACCTCGCGGCGGATTTACAAGTGCCCGAAGTGCAAAAAGCCGTTTGTCGTCATCGAAAAGATCGAGGACATGAAAGTCTGCCCGAAGTGCAAGCGGCCTACCCTTGAAAACAAACAGACCTTGCTTTACGACTAAACTTTTTAAAATTTTAGAGGAAAAAGACCTATGAAATACAATCTGCGCAAAGTCTCCAAACCCATTGCCTTTATCGTCGCTTTTCTTTTTTTCACGGCGCAGCTCCCAGCCGGGTTCGCCGTCGCCGAAGACAAAAAATCCGGAGAGTGGGTCGCGAAATCTTTGGCCGCTTTTCAGGCCGGAAAGTATGATGAAGCCGTCCGGTTCGCGGACCAGGCGATCCAGATCGATCCGAAGGACGAGGACGCTTACAACGCCCGGGGGTTGGCCTATTACGGGAAGGGGCAAAAGGAATTTTCAATCAAGGCCATCGCGGATTACGACATGGCCATCAAGCTCAAACCCGATTTTGCGGTTGCCTACATGAACCGGGGGAATGCCAAGACCGATCTGGAACAATACGACAGCAACATTGAAGACCAGACCAGGGCGATCCAATTGTCTCCCAAGATGTCCCGTGCCTACAGCGCCAGGGCCGCGGCGTACCACCGGAAGAAAATGTATGACAAGGCCATCGAGGATTACGACCGCTCGCTGGAGCTTAGCTCGAAGGATGGAGAGGCGTACTGCGGTCGCGGCAATTCCTACTACCGGAGCGGGAAATACGATCAGGCGATCAAAGACTATGACCAGGCGATCAGCCTGCAGCCCGGCAACGCGGATTTTTACAGGCTCAGGGGCAGGGCCTATTTGAAAACTGGCGCGTACGACAAGACCCTTGTCGATTGCATCCGGTCCCTGGAAATAAACCCGAATCTGTCGAAAACGCGTAGCTACAAGGGTGACGCGCACCTTGCCCAGGGGGAGTACGACCTGGCGATCAAGGAGTATAACCGTTCTATTGAGCTCGATCCGAAACAAACAGATCAGAATTCCTATTTCGGACGGGGAATGGCGTTCAAGGCGAAGGGGCAGCTCCAGGAAGCGATCGCGGACCTGAAGAAAGCCGTTGAAAATGCTCCGGAGAACGAAGAATACAAAAAAGAGCTGGCGACCATGGGGGGACTGAGTGTTGCCCAGCAGATACCCGCGCCGGTTCAGGCGCCCGCGGATCTTCCTGCCGCGCAAAACACGCCACCTCTGGAAACGCCGGCTTCGACCCCTGCGGCGGATGTCTCCGGCGGAAATGCCTCGCTTTTATCCAACACGACGGCTCCTTCCAATCCCGCTCCTTCACCCGCCGGGGGAGCCCGCGTCATGGCTCCGTTCACCGGATATGCGGTCGCGGATATGTGCAACCAGGTGAACACCAAGCTTTCCGGCGTGCCGTGGCGGGAAGGCGAAGCGGCGGGCGGAACGGTCGGCGCGCCCCAACTCGGTCAGTACGACTCCATGCTCCGCCACACCATGCAGGGGCTTCGCCTGCTTTACGGTACCCTGACGCCGGAAGAGGAAAACAGCTTCAACGCTTTTTGGGCGCCTTTTTTTGACCATCCTACGGCGACAGGCTTGGAGTACTTCCAAAAGATCAATCCTCTGCTGGATGAAATGGCCGTGACCTTGAATAATCTCGACGGCATGGTCGCGGAACTCGGGGAAGGGTTGCAAGAGACGCTGATCACGGTTGAAGATCCGGGGAGTGCGGCGCCTCACGTTGCCCGCGCGACCTACGAGAGCGTGAAGGCCGAACGGGCCAAGATGGACGATCTGATGAAGCAGATCACCGCGCTCGGCAATCCGCCTAATCCGCTTGCCGCCAAATGCGCCGCGCGCAAGCGTCACAAAAAAGCGGTTGTCGGTGAAGTGGATGTTCTGGCGGCCGTGAAGAAGGCGGACCTTTTCGACAATAATTTTTATATGCAGCTTAGGACGGTCGGCTGGTTCCTTTCCAAGGAAAGTAAGGGGGCTCTGGTGGAATGGGGTTGGGAGGGGAACACGTTCCACTTTGCCGATCAGAATAATACTTCGGAATTTAATTACAACTCTCCGGACTGCAGCGGCCATTACGGACCTTCTCATCGGCATGAAATAACCGGGACCCTTTCCGCGGACGGCAAGATGATCGAGAAGGTGTCTTACAGATCTTTTTCCCAATACTGCGATGCCCAGACAAAGCAGATCGTGGGCCCCAAGCCCGAGGGGTCCTGTGAGGCGGTGAACATCCCGCTTGTTTCCGTGGACATAAAGCCGGACGAAACGAAGATCCTTTATGAGGTGAAGGGACCCGAGGTGAGCAAGCACACTGCCGGGGTCACGGGTGGCATTAATTACGATTATCAAAAACCCGAGGAGCTCCGGTTCGAATTCGCGAGCGGGGGGCATGAGCTTACGGCAGAAGAAGCAGCGAAAGTGGTCTCGAGCATCAGCAGTATCTTTGCGGACCTGAACGGAAAAGGGCCCGCTCCGACCCCGGCCGCGAAAGAGCCCGCTCCGGCGGCTCCCGCGGCGGATCAGGCCAAGAAAGATAAGACCGCCCCGGTGGATCCTGAGAGCGATCCCAAAGTTCTTAACGAAGCGATCACGCAGCACGTGGCTCTGGCGGAACAGATCCGCAAAGACGCTCAGCGGTGGGCCGGTGACGCCGACAAGGAAACGGACCCGGACCGGAAAAAAGAATTGCTGAAACGGGCCGGAGAGATGCGCGCGAATGCCCAGGCCGAACAGGACGTCGCCGACAGCATCCGCACCGGGACTTTGGTGCACACCCGTACGGAATGGGATGAGCAGCAGCACCAGGCCCTGGTCGGCTCCATTCAAAAGGAGCTGGCCGTTTTTGACTTGGAGAGCAAAATGATCGCCAATATTCCCAAAGTGGGCGACATGATCGCGGGAGCCGAGGGCGTTCAGCTTCGCGAGGAGGCGCAGCAGCGGATCTCGGAGGCGATAAAGTCCCCCGACCGGTTGCAGAAATTGGCGGCCTTGTACGGTGAGCTGCAGAATAAAGTTGTGACGCAGGGCGAACAGCAAATGGCCACCGAACAGGCCAAAGTGGAAATGTGGGACCGCCGCATTGCGGTCGCCGAAGGGATCCAGACGGCGGCAAGTACCGGGATCATGCTGGGTGCGCTTTGGGCGCCGACGGTGGTGGGTTCCCTGGCATTGGGTTATGCCGGGGCGACCGGTTTTGCCGAAGACGGCGTGAAGGGGGCTACGGTGGCGGTGGTCCGCAGTGTGAGCTCAAAAGCCGATGCCGTTATTTCAGCCTATGAAGGCGCGACCAAAATTGACCCGGCTACGGGGCAACCCGGCGGGGCTTGGGGGGCCATCGAAGGTGCTCTTTGGTCCATCGGCATGAACAAGGGTATGGAAATCGCGGGCGGACGGATCCAGAAGGCGAAAGCGGACTATGCTTTGGCCAAGCAAGCGGCCGGCGGTCAGGGCGTGAAGTCCGTGGCCCGCGCCACCGGGGAAGGGCGGATCAAGGAGTACGACTTCAAAACGCCCGAAGAACGTTACAAGACGGAGCTGGAAGCGGCGAAGACGCCCGAGGAAAAAGAAGCCGTGAATAAAAAGAACGCGGTTCAGGTCGAGCGCGAGGCGATGAACAAGGAAGGCGAAGCGGCCTTAAAGAAAGCCGAGGATGCTGTCCTTAAAGGTACGGATCCGGCCAAGGCCAAGGAGCAGTACAACAAGGATCTGACCGCGATCAACGATAAGTACGCGGCGAAAGAGACGCGCAATCAGGAACATAAAGAGGTGATGGAGAAGCTCGGGTTCGATCCGGAAAAAGACATCAAACCGACGGGGAGCGACCCCAAAACGGCGGCAAGCGACATTGACCTGACACCCCAAGGCAACACGCCGCACGAGGCCTATCAGAAAGGCAAGCAATACACCGAAGCCATGAAAGAGCGCGGCCACAACGTTGTGGAGTACGGCGACCGCTGGGTCGACACCACGACCGACGCGACGATCTGGAAACCGGGATTCGGCGCCGACAAACCGGGCAGCAGTTCGTTCGAAGCGGAAGTGATCTTCGGGACGCTGCCGCACAGCGACAAGTTCGGGACGAAAGGCGGGATCGAGTGGACCTCCAGCGCTTCTCATGAGACCGCAGACCCGCTGGGCGCGGTGCTGGCCAATACCGGGAAAGCGGTGGGCGCCGGACTTGGGAATTCAAGGCCACCGGATCTTCACACGGTCGGCAAAAGCGCGGTAAAAGCAGCCGAAGCGGCCGGTATTGATGTGGACCCGCAGCTGAAGGCCCAGATCGATGCGTTGAAAGCGCATAAGACGCCGGAGCAGGCGGGCATCGTCGATCTCGGCGCTGATCAGGCAACCAAGGACAAACAGGTTAAGACTTTTCTTGGCCGCGTTCAGTCCCTGATGGGATCGGCTTACCGGTCCGCGAAAGCCAAGTCGGACGCAAACATGAAAGAGCTTGAGGCGCAGGCGAAGGCTGCCGGAGATTCCGACGAGGGGTACAAGCTCCGTGCTCAGATCAAAGCCTACAAGGCCGGCAATGACGCGGCGCTCACGACCATCTCCCAGGTGTCGCCGGGACTTGTCGCGACGATGGCGCCGCCGGCGAAAGCCGCTGACGTCGTGCAGGGAAGCTCCGGCGGAGACCAGGGGAATCTCAACCTCGGCGGTCTCGCCAAAGAGTTGTTCGCCGATCGTGAGAGCGCCTTAAAAGCCCCCCCGCTTTCCGCCGATAGCAAAGATCCTGTTTTTGCCGGACTCGGTGAGCGTTGCAAAGAAGGCGCGAAGCGCGTCTCCGATAAACTCGCCGCGGCGAAGCCGGGCAGTGAAGACGCTCTGTACTTGACGGAGTTAAAAGCCGCTCTCGCGCAGGGAGAGAAAAATCCGGCGGAGGCCGTGCGCACTGTGCGCGGCGTTTCCGGGACGGAGCTCGCCGTGGTGCTGGCCCAGTTAGGTGTGAAGGCTGATCCCGGTAAAAAATAGGACCCTCAGAGATGTTTTTAAATTGAACTGCCGGAATCCTTTTCGCCTGCCGGCATTTTGCGGCGTTCACTTCTGAATTTTGAAACTGTGGCTGAACGCCTGACGGAAAAACAGAGGAGAGTCGGTGAAACTCCAAAAGCGCATCGCTTTGTTCGTTGCCCTCTCCTTTATTTTTTCAGCGATGACGACTTCCAGGGCAGAAGCCGTGGACGAGACCTATCCCCAGGCGATCGCTAACGCCCTGCTCAACATTCAGAACGTCTCCGGCACCAACGCTTTTGTTCCCGATTATCCCGCGCGGGGAAATGCAGCGATCATTACCATCCAGGGAACCCCCGCGCTCGAGAACCCGGATTTTGGCCTGACATACAATCATAGCTTCGGAGGCGGGACGAATTACCTGGTCGTCAGGACCGTGACCAATGTAGGCTATTATGAGTCCGCAGGCGGCGCGTTGAATTACGGGGTGGGAGCCTACACGACTTTTGGAGGTGCTTCGACAGCCGCTACCTGGGTCACTACCGGCAATGATGTCACTCATTTCATCAACACGAACGTTGGGTCTGCCGCCAGTTTGGTGACGACGGTGGAAAAAGGCCTGGGGATGGGCGGAGCAGGAACGCATACCGCGATCGTGGAATACGGCGTGCTTCCGAATAACAATAATCTGATCCGTCCGACCAGCCTTCTGGACATCAAAAGTTATTCCACCGCGAACACGGATTACACCTATCACGCGACTTTTACGCCGGTGAATCCCGGGGACATAAGTGCCACGGTTTTTGACAATGTTCAGACTTATTTGAAAAACTGGCAAACTTCGGCTTTGCTCGGGGGGACTTTTCCCTGGACCGAGCTTGGCTACACTTATTACTGGGGGCACAGCAGCGTGGATCTCAATACCGTTCAGGGACCCAGTGAATTTATTATTCTGGGGGGTACGGCGGTGAAGATCATCGGGATCTACTCACCGCAATCTTATTATTACACCAAAAATAAGGGCGGTGTATTCAGCACGGACGGTGACGCGCAGTTCGGTAACGGCTTCGGCAGTTTCAATGTCACCGGAAATTGCGACACGATCTGGGCGGGTAACGCTTTTCAGTCCGAAACCAGCACCGACGCTGTGTCGCCGAACCAGATCGTCATCGCCGGCGCCGCCACGGTCTCAGGCGGGCAGGGGATCCTGGTCTGGTCGCCCAATTATACCGTGACCAATAACGGCACGATCAGCGGCGCGACGGATAATAAATTAAAGGACGCTTCTGCCGGAAAAACCGGGATGGCCGGTACGTCGAATGTGGCGCTGCTTTTTTTGGGAGACACGACCTATGGCGCCATTGTGGGCGGCAAGAACATTCTCATCAATTCGGGAAGTATCTCAAGCGACCTCGCCAGCGCCAGCACGGCCGTAGAAGTGGATGCCGGCAATACCGAGATAACCAATAGCGGCGTCATCTCCGGATATGCCTACGGGGTCCATTTCAAGAGCGGTACCAATAGCATAACGAATACGGGAACTATTTCTACGACGGGCGGGGTAGGCGGGGTGGCGGCGATCCAGATCGATGCCGGGACGACGGCGGTTAATAATACCGGCGGGATCATTACCGGAAATGTGGTCTTAGCCTCGAATGTCACGGCCGCTTTGGACGTGGGCAACACCGATCTGTCGCTTACCGGCAAATATGTCCAGAATTCAAATTCCACCTTGAAACTAACCGTTAATTCCGCCGCCGACTTTGGCAAAGTCACGGCGGCCAGCGCCGGCACCTCGGTCGCTGCGGATAGCCGTGTGAATATTACGGTCGGCGGATATATTCCCAATAACGCTGTCCTGAGCAATGTGATAAGCGGCACCGGGAGCGGGGGTATCAACGTTCCCACGACGATCACAAGCAGCAGCCCCATCATTACTTTTGTGGGCGAGAAGGGAACAGGGGACCATCTCACTTTGACCGCGAATCGCACGAACGCTTACAACACCCTTTCAACGAATAACGGCAATGACAATGCGGTTGGCGCGGCTTTGGAACAAGCCGGTGTGAACGGCGCGACCGGAGATATGATGACCGTACTCAACACGATCGACACGATGAGTTCTGCGGAAGAGATCTCCGATGCTCTTGCGACGATGACGCCCGACGTGAGTTCAGGTGCGGCGGAAGGCGGGCGCGCTTTGACGCATCAGGGTTTTACGACGATCAGTAACCGTTTTGGCGGCGCGCGCGACGGGTTCGTGAGTGCCGGCGTTTCGGCGGGAGAGATGCTGAACGGGGTCGGGGTGTGGATGCAGGCGCTCGGGAGCCACCTCAAGCAGGACATGCGCAAGGGGATCGAAGGATTCGCGGCGAACA
>CAIJDY010000027.1 GCA_903819565.1 Candidatus Omnitrophota bacterium
AGTTAGCACCTTGTAAGAGGGTGGCCGTGAATGGAGTCGTGAAAGGCGTACCATGAGATTCACAACGAAGACCGAATATGGGGTTATTTGCCTGGCGCATATGGCCAAAAAGCCGTGGCCGGGCGCGAGTATCGCGAAGGAGATCGCGGAGCATGAGGGTTTTTCAATAACCTTCACCGAGAAGATCCTGCAAGGGCTCCGGCGGGCCGGCATCGTGACCTCCCAGCAGGGGAACAAGGGCGGCTGGACATTGACCCGGCCGGCGGCCGAGATCACGCTTAAGGAGATCGTCGACGCGCTGGAGGGCGGCACGTTCGAGGCCTTTTGCGATCCGAAGCGCCGGAAAAGCATCGTCTGCAATCATTTTTCGCTGTGTAAATTAAAGCCCATCTGGTACCAGACAAAAAAAAACCTGGACGAGCTTTATCAGACCCTCACGCTTGAGATGATCGCCGAAGACGTGATGAGCGCCGGGTCGAAGCCGGAGCACGCTTTCGCTGCGCGAGGTGGCAAATGACGGACGCCGGATCCTTCCTGAACAAGGAATACCAGCACGGTTTCGTCACCAACGTGGAGTCGGAGACCTCGGCCCGCGGTCTGAACGAGGACGTCATCCGTTTTATCTCCCAGAAAAAGAAGGAACCCAAATTCCTGCTGGATTGGCGGCTTAACGCCTACCGCGGTTGGCTCAAGATGAAAGAGCCGACGTGGGCCCGCGTGACCTACCCGGCGATCGATTATCAGAATATTATTTATTATTCCGCGCCCAAGCAGAAAAAGGACGGCCCCAAAAATCTTGAGGAGGTCGACCAGGAGATCTTGCGGACCTATGAAAAACTCGGGATCCCGCTCGAGGAGCAGAAACGCCTCGCGGGGGTCGCGGTGGACGCGGTCTTTGACAGCGTTTCCGTCGCGACGACGTTCAAGGAGAAACTCAAGGAATCCGGCGTTATTTTTTGCTCTTTCTCGGAAGCGGTCCAGAAGCATCCCGATCTGATCCGGAAATACCTGGGTTCCGTCGTGCCGGTGACGGACAATTATTTCGCCGCGTTGAATTCCGCCGTTTTCAGCGACGGTTCTTTCTGCTACGTTCCCAAAGGGGTTCGCTGCCCGATGGAGCTTTCCACCTATTTCCGCATCAACGCCATGGAGACCGGCCAATTCGAGCGGACTTTGATCGTGGCTGACGAAGGCAGCGTTGTGAGTTATCTCGAAGGCTGCACGGCGCCGATCCGCGACACGAACCAGCTTCACGCGGCCGTCGTTGAACTCGTGGCGCATGAAAAGGCCCAGATCAAATATTCGACGGTCCAGAACTGGTACCCCGGGGACAAAAACGGAAAAGGCGGAATCTATAATTTCGTCACGAAGCGCGGGATCTGCCGCGGTGCTTATTCCAAGATCTCCTGGACGCAGGTGGAGACGGGCTCGGCGATCACATGGAAATATCCGAGCTGCATCCTTCAGGGGGACCATTCCGTCGGGGAGTTCTATTCCGTGGCCGTGGTCAACAATCACCAGCAGGCGGACACCGGGACCAAAATGATCCATCTCGGGAAGGACACGCGGAGCACGATCCTCTCCAAGGGGATCTCGGCGCGTTTCGGAAAAAACACTTACCGCGGGCGGGTCAAGATCCTGCCGCAGGCGGCGGGGTCGCGGAACTACACGCAGTGCGACTCGCTCCTCATGGGCGGCCAGTGCAGCGCGAACACGTTTCCTTCCATCGAGGTCGCCAACAAGACGTCCCAGGCCGAGCACGAGGCGACGACGTCCCGGATCAATGAGGACCAGCTTTTTTATTGCAAGCAGCGCGGGATGTCCGCCGACAACGCGATCTCCATGATCGTGCACGGATTTTGCAAAGAAGTTTTCAAGAATCTTCCCATGGAATTCGCCGTCGAGGCCTCGAGGCTTCTGGGCGTGACCCTGGAAGGCAGCGTTGGATGATCGTTGTGCATAGTCAAAGGGGTGGACAATGTTGGAAATAAAAAATTTACATGTGAGCGTCGAAGGCGTTGAAATTCTGAAAGGGATCAACCTCAAGGTCCAGGCGGGCGAAGTTCACGCTATCATGGGGCCGAACGGTTCCGGGAAAAGCACGCTGACCCGCGTGCTGGCCGGGCATCCCGCGTATGTCGTCACAAAAGGGTCGGTGACCTATGAAGGCAAAGACCTTTTCGCGTTGTCCATCGAAGAGCGGGCGCGGCAGGGGATCTTTCTGGCGTTTCAGTACCCGATCGATATCCCCGGCGTGAACAACACCTATTTTCTGAAGGCCGCGCTGAACGAGATACGCAAGGCCAGGGGACTTGAGGAGCTGGACGCCATGGAATTTCTGGAATACCTTAAAGAGAAAATGAAGACCGTGGAAATGGACGAGAGTTTTCTCAACCGACCGGTCAACGAGGGTTTTTCGGGCGGCGAAAAAAAACGTAATGAGATCCTCCAGATGGCGGTGCTGAGCCCCAAGCTCGCGATCCTGGACGAAACGGATTCGGGCCTGGATATCGACGCCCTGAAGGTCGTGTCGGAAGGCGTCGATCGTCTGCGCCGGCCCGACCGTTCGATCATCCTGGTGACGCATTACCAAAGGATCCTGAATTATATCGTTCCCGACCACGTTCACGTGCTGATGGGCGGGAAGATCGTGAAGTCGGGCGGCAAAGACCTCGCGCTTCATTTGGAAGAAAAAGGGTATGAGTGGGTTCACCCCGTTTAAAACGGAAATGCGCGTTTTCCGGCGCATCCTGTTTCTAACGGAATAAATAACAGCGGATCATGGAACAAAACATGAATCAATACATCAAGGCATTTGAGGACCTGAAACGAGGGGCGGCGTCAGCCGATGTGCCCTGGGTCCGGCGTCTGCGCGGGGAAGCCATGGCCTCTTTTATTGAAAAGGGATTCCCGACGACGCGTGATGAGGCGTGGCGTTATACCGACCCGACGGCGATTCGGGATGCCGCTTTTATTTTTGAGACGGGGGCCGCTACTTTATCGCAAGGCCAGATCGAAAAGCTGAACCGGGAACGCGTGGGAAACCGGATCATGTTCCTGAACGGTCGTTACGTCCGGGAAGTTTCCTCGCTTCCGGAGAATGTCGAAGTTGTCGATCTCCGGAAAGCTCTCGCGACGAACCCAGAAATTGAAATGCATTGCGGCGCACACGCGGACTTCAAACAAAACGCTTTTGTAGCGCTGAACACGGCTTTTCTCGGCGAAGGGGTTTTGATACGAATCCCGGAAGGCACGGTATTGGAGGTGCCGCTCCGGCTTGTGTTCGTCGCGGATCCCGCGAGCGAGGATTCGATCTTTCAGCCGCGGGTGCTGATCCTGGCGGGGAAACGCAGCGGGGGAACTCTTGTAGAGCATTACTGCGCCGCGAATCTCAAAGGCTATTTTACGAACATTGTTTCGGAGATCGTTCTGGGCGAAGGCGCGTCGTTCCGTCACTGCAAGATCCAAAACGAGAACGCGAACGCTTTCCATATCGCGTCGACGTGGGTGTCCCAGGAAAAGGGCAGCCAGTTCTCGTCCTGGGCGCTTTCAACGGGTTCCAGACTCATGCGGAATGATTGTCACGTGGGTCTCGCGAAAGAGGAGGCCTCGTGCGTTTTGAGCGGTCTTTATCTCGGGGACGGGGACCAGCACCTGGACCAGCATACCTTTATCGATCATCGGAGTCCGGCGGGAAAAAGCCGCCAGTTCTTCAAAGGGCTTATGGCCGGGAAGTCCCGAGGAGTTTTCGGCGGCAAGGTGCTCGTCCGGCAGGGAGCGGTCCAGACCGACGCGATGCAGACCAACAAGAACCTTCTTTTGTCGGACGAAGCAAGGGTCGATACGCAACCCCAGCTCGAGATCGATACGGATGACGTCAAGTGCAGTCACGGCGCGGCGGTGGGGCAGCTGCAGGAAGACGCGCTTTTTTACCTGAGGGCCCGCGGGATCGGCGAGCGGGATGCCGGGCGGATGCTGGCGCGGGGTTTCGCGCAAGAGGTGATCGACACCGCCGGCGAGGGGCTTTTTAAGAAAGAGCTGGAAGAGCTTGTGAGCCGTAAACTGGAAGCGCAGTTTTCTCAAAGTTGAAAAGGTTAGGGGACAGACAATCAATTAATGTCTGTTCCCTGAGAACAGAGGTAAAAGTTGGGGGACAGGCGGGCACTTAGTGCCTGTCGCCTGAAAATAAGGACGCAAAATGGAACCGTCGACGGGAGCAAAAGCATTCGATGTGGAAGCGATCAGGAAACATTTCCCGATCCTGAAGGAACGGGTCTACGGGAAGCCCCTGACGTATTTGGACAACGCGGCGACGACCCAGAAACCGCAAATTGTGATCGATACGCTGTCGCAGTTTTATTCCAGAGAGAACGCGAATATCCATCGCGGCATCTTCTGTCTGAGCGAGCAGGCGACCAAGCGCTACAAAAGTTCCCGGCACCGGGTCCAAGAGTTCCTGAACGCGGGTTCGGACAAAGAGATCATTTTCGTGCGCGGGACGACGGAGGCCATCAATCTGGTCGTCCACTGTTACGGCCGCGCCTTTCTCAAAGCAGGCGACGAGGTGCTGATCACCGGCATGGAGCATCATTCGAATATCGTGCCCTGGCAGATGCTGGCCGAGCAGACCGGTATCCGGTTGAAAGTCGCGCCCATCAACGACCGCGGCGAACTCGAGACCGGGGAATTCAAAAAACTTTTGACCGGGAACGTCAAATTCGTTTCTATCGTCCATGTTTCGAACGCGCTCGGCACCATCAACCCCGTCAAGGAGCTGGTGCGGCTCGCGCATGAAGCGGGCGCGGTGACGCTGGTCGACGGGGCCCAGGCGGTGGCGCATACGGCGGTGGATGTGCGGGATATCGGCTGTGATTTCTACGCTTTTTCTGGCCACAAGCTTCTCGGTCCGACCGGGATCGGCGTTCTCTACGGCAAGAAGGAACTGCTCGAAAAAATGCCGCCCTACCAGGGCGGCGGGGACATGATCCGTACTGTCACCTTCGAGAAGACGACCTATAACGACCTGCCGTACAAGTTCGAGGCCGGGACGCCGCATATCGCGGGCGTGATCGGGCTCGGCGCGGCGATCGATTACATCCGTTCGATCGGACTGGACAAGGTCGAAGCATATGAGCAGGAGCTTTTAAAGTACGGCACCGAACAGATCTTGCAGGTGCCCGGATTGCGTTTGATCGGGACGGCGCTGAAGAAATCCGCGATCCTGTCTTTCGTGATCGGGGAAGCACACGCCCATGATATCGGGACGATCCTGGACCGGCAGGGGATCGCGATCCGCGCCGGACACCATTGCGCCATGCCCGTGATGCAGCGGTTCAATGTCCCGGCAACGACGCGCGCCTCGCTGGCGTTCTATAACACGAAAGAAGAGATTGACCGTCTGGTCGCGGCGCTCCACGAAGTGACGGAGGTGTTCCGGTGAGCGGGGATATCCGGGAACTTTACCAGCAAATGATCATGGACCATAACAAGAACCCGAGGAATTTCCACGCGCTGAAGGAATCCAACCGGAACGCGGAAGGGTACAACCCTCTTTGCGGGGACCATTTCAAAGTCTTCCTCCAAATGGACGGGGACGTGATCAAGGACATCGCGTTCGAAGGGGCCGGCTGCGCGATCTCAAAGGCTTCGGCATCGATGATGACGACGGCGTTGAAGGGCAAGACACGGCAGGAAGCCAGAGCGCTTTTCGAAGAGGTCCATAAAATGCTTTCCCGGCGGATCGGCGAGGTGTTTGACGCTTCTAAGGTCGGCAAATTGGCGACGCTGGCTGGGGTCTGCGAATTTCCGGCGCGCGTGAAATGCGCGTCTCTTGCGTGGCACACGATGTGCGAGGCGCTTGAGCCGACCGGAAAACAGGTCACGACGGAATAAAGGATGGCGGATCCTATGCCGGAGAAAACGCTCGAGGAACAGGTTTGGGAACAGTTGCGGCTGTGCTATGACTACGAGATTCCGGTGAATATCGCGGACCTCGGTTTGATTTATGGCGCGAAGGTCCTCGACCTCGCCTCAGGCAAGGAAGTTGTCATCCAAATGACGTTTACAAGTCCGATGTGTCCCATGGCGGATACCATCAAGAAGGACGTCGAGCGCCGCATCGCGACCCTGCCGGACGTGAAAAAAGTCACTATCGAGATCGTTTGGGACCCACCCTGGGACCAAACCCGCTTATCCGAGGCCGCGAAGCTTCAACTAGGCCTGCTTTAACGCATGGAAGAAGCGTAGCAGTCCCGGATTGCAGGAACAAAGCCCGCCGTTTATTTCTTTACCGAAATAAAAACGGCGCCCCACAGCAGCATGGATCCCCACAACGGAACACCCCAGAGGCTTAAAGGATCCGACAAATATCCCAGCACCACGGCGAAGGCGCACACCCAGAAACAGATGAGGAGTCCGTGACGGGCGGGCGCTTTTTCCGGGGAGCGTTCCTGGAGGAAAAGCGCGGCGAGAAAGAGGATGTAGAGGTTTGCGTAATGATGGATCTGGGTGACGGGAGAGGCGAACAGCATCAGTGTGGGGTAAAGGGAATATTCCGCAAAAAGGCCGACGCGGTCCTCGGTGGCGGCGGTCGGCGCGGGCAATTTTTTCAGGAAAAGCAGTCCAAGAAGTAAAACGCTGACGGCGGAGGACGCCATCCGGATCAAAGTATTCGAGCCGGTCATAAATTGGGCCTCCGACGGCCAGACAAGGCGCGTGACGACCGCATAAAGCGACTGATTGTCATTGGCGAACGGTGTGAAAAGTTCGCTCCAAAGATAGATCGTATGAGCCTTGTCCGAGCTTCCGATGGCCATGAGCGATTGCCAGATTTTGAGCAATTCCCAATTCATTTGGAAACCGACCACAAGGGAAGGGAACACAAAATAGAAAAGCCCCACGCCCAGAAGCCCGCTGGCGAGGATCTTCCATTCTTTCTTGAACAGGAAAAAAAAGACCGTGAAAGCGAGCGGGCTGATCTTGATGGCCACCGCGAAGGAAAGCAGGAAGCCGGCCAGGAATTTCCAGCGCCTCTGGTAACAGTAGAAAACAAGGACACTGAAAAAAAGCATGAGGATCCCCATCTGGGCGCGGGAAAGCGTGTTCAGAAAAAGCGGGAGGCAGATGATCGCCGAAAGCGCGATCTGCCAGCCGGTGCCACCAGGTCTAGCGGCGCAGGAACGGGACAAAACGAAAGTGCCCGCGAGAGCCCCGATCGAGAGAAAATAAGCCAGAAGGACATTAACGGCTAGCGGCAGTTTGACCGCCGGGACCATGAGTACGGCGAGGAACGGAGAATAAACATAGTGCCAGTTGCGTTCGTTCTCGATCCCGTAGATGTGGTTGAACCGGCCGATCTGGATCATTTCCGCGGCCTTGAGATAAACGGTGATGTCGGTCCGGTGTTTGGGGTTTAACGCGCCCCGGTAGAGCGTGGAAACGCCGACGCCTATGACGAGGGCGAGCACGAGCAAAAGGCCCAGCCACTTCCTTTTGAAGAAGCATTCTATGAGTTTTTGAATAATCGTCATGCCCGGATCCCGGAGGACGGACGGGGGTGGTTTTTCATTTTCCGCCCTCTTCTGCCCGATGTTATTGATTGAACTTTTTACACTAAACACAGTATAATCACAACTCATTTTTGGATCGTAACGTATTCTTAATGCGGAAGGGAGAACGTCCGATGGCCCCGGGGAACACGCGCAAGCGCCTCTACGAATCGAAGCTCATCCAGGAAGACATCGCCCAGCTCGCGAAAAATCTCAAAGACCAGGCGGAGCTCTTTGAAGGGAAGACCTTTCTGCTGACCGGTGCGGGGGGGTTTTTGGGGAATTACATGGTCCTCCTCTTCCGCTACCTGAACCAGCACGTCCTCAAACAAAAGCTTTCCGCCATCCTCCTGGATAATTTTATCACCGGGTACGAGCAGCACATCCTTTCCGACGAAAACCTTTGTTTCCAGAAACACAACGTCATCGAGCCGTTCCGGACGGACAAGAAGATCGATTATCTGATCCATGCGGCGGGGATCGCGTCTCCGGTCTATTACACGAAGTTTCCTATCGAGACCATGGACGTCGGGACGATCGGGACGCGCAACATGCTCGAGCTCGCCCGCGAAAAGAAGGTTCAAAGCTTTCTCTTTACGAGTTCCAGCGAAGTCTACGGGGACCCTGACAACAGCCACGTTCCGACGAATGAAGAATACCGGGGGAACGTTTCGGTGACCGGTCCGCGTGCCTGTTATGACGAGTCCAAACGTTTCGGCGAGACGATGTGCGTGACCTACTGGAACGTGTTCGGCGTGCCCGTCAAGATGGTGCGGCCCTTTAACGTTTACGGCCCCGGCATCAGGCCGGATGATTACCGGGTGCTTCCGAACTTCATCGAACATGCGCTCCGCAAGGAACCGCTCCCGATCCATGGCGACGGCCGCAACACGCGTTCGTTCTGCTACATCAACGATGCCATCGAGATGATCTTCCGTGTCCTTTTCTCGGACGCGAACGGCGAACCTTTTAACGTCGGGAATCCCGAGCAGGAGATCTCGGTAGAGGAACTGGCCAGGGAACTGGTCGCGACCATGCCTTATCCGGTCGAGATCGTGCATATCGATCCGCCGCACGCGGTATACGCCCAGAGCGATCCGAAACGGCGTTGCCCCGACATTTCCAAGATCCAGCGGGTCACGGGCTTCAAGCCGAAGTACGATCTCAAAGAAGGGCTCTCCCGGACCGTCGCCTGGTTCCGCGAATTTTAACAAAGTCGATTTAACATCCAACGAAGGAGAATCGTCATCATGGAATTAGAGACCGTGAAACCTATCAAGCCGGCATTTGTGGACGCGCGCGGCGAGATCATCAACGTATTCGAGGGAACGACAGGGCACGTCGCCTACATCACCTCCAAAAAGGGGTCCGTGCGGGCCAATCACTACCACAAAAAAGACATTCAGTACATGTACCTGATCAGCGGGGCTTATGAAACGCACTGCTGCCCGGTGGACGATCCTTCCAAGAAACAGGTCCTCAAGGTCAAGGCCGGCGACATTGTCCGTACGCCGCCGATGGTCGCGCACGCCCAGAAGTTCACGGAGGATTCGGTTTTTCTTTCCCTGACGACGCGGATGCGCGAAGAAGGCAAGTACGAAGAAGACACGATCGCTTTTCCGGTGATCGAAGGGTACCTCAACAAAGAGCTCAAGACGAAATAACCCTTTCAAGCTTCCGCCCTTTGGGTCAAGATCTGAGGTTCTATGAATAGAGTCGTCGTTATCACAGGCGCGAGCCGCGGACTGGGTCTGGAACTTGCCCGGAAGTTCATCAAGGCCGGGGACAAGGTTTTCGGGATCAGCCGGACCCGGAAACACTGGGCCGCAGCCCGCAGGAGCGTCGGGTCCAAAAACTTTGAGCTCTCCTGCGGCGATATGACCTCCGAAAAAAAAGTCAGAGAACTCCTCACGAAGATCGCCCGCCGCGCCCGCCGGATCGATATCCTCGTTAATAACGCGGGGTACTGCGGTCCGCTCGCCAGGATCGAAAAAATTTTCCCGGCCGAGCTGATGGAACATTTGAAACAGAACCTTCTGTCGGCTTTTTTGATGTGTAAATACGCGATCCCGCTTATGGTAAAACAGGACCGGGCACTCATTCTGAACGTTTCTTCGATGGCGGGGACCCGTGCGGTCCCGCGGCTCTTTCCTTACTCGGCCGCCAAGTCCGGCGTGCTCGCGCTTTCCCAATCGGTCGCCAAGGAAAATGACGGGACCGGTCTCCGGTGTCTCACCGTTTGCCCCGGAGGGATGAACACGGAGATGCGCCGCGAACTTTTCGGTGCCGAGGACGCGGCGAAACAACAAACTCCCGAATTCGTCGCGGGCGTTGTCGAACAGATCGTCGACAATAAAATTGAAGTGTTGTCGGGCGGGCACATTGTCATCCGTCATGGAAAGATCACGGGGATCTTTCCGCCGCCGGCCGCCTGAGGGAACATGGAATACGATCAGTATAAAAGAAAAACGTGCCGGTACTGCGACGAACCTCTGGGCGAACCTTTTCTGGAGCTGGGCGTTCAGCCTCTCGCCAACAATCTTCCGCGCCGTGAAGACGCGGCCAAGCCGGAATTCCATTGCCCGCTCGCCGTCGTGAAATGCCGGAAGTGCCACCTCGTGCAGCTGACGCACTCTGTGCCCGCGCATTTGATGTTCGATGATTACCTTTATGTCAGTTCGACGACGCAAACTTTCCGGACGCATTTCGCGGAATACGCCAAAGATGTCCGTGGGCGGCTTTCCCAAAAACAAACCCCGCTGGCGGTCGATATCGGGAGCAACGACGGGCTTCTTGTTTCCTGCTACGACAAGGCCGGCATGCGCGGGATCGGCGTGGAACCTGCGAAGAATCTCGCGGCGGAGGCGAACCGCCAGGGAGTGACGACCCTGAACCGGTATTTCGGTGCCGAAGCCGTGAAAGAGATTCTTGCTCAATATGGAAAAGCGGACGCGGTCAGTGCGAATAACGTGTTTGCCCATATCGATGATATCCAGGGGGTTTGCCGGAACGTCCGCGACCTGCTCGCCGAGGACGGTTTTTTAGTCATCGAATTTGCGTATCTTGCGACCATGATCGAGAAGATGTTCTTTGACATGGTCTACCACGAGCACGTTTGCTACATCGGGGTCACCGCGCTCGATTTTTTCTTTACGAAGTTCGGCATGGAGATCTTCGACATCACGGAAGTCGACACGCACGGCGGATCGCTCCGCGTTTTCATCCAGAAAATAGGAGGAGGGCGGGAGCGGAAACCCGTCGTGGCCCGGTTCCTGAACGACGAAAGGGAAAAAGGAATGCTCGGGGACAAGGTTTACGCGGATTTCGCGGCGCGGGTCCTTGGGTTTAAGACTAAATTGAACGGGATGGTCGCGGCGATCAAAAAAGAAGGAAAGTCCATTTCCGGCTACGGCGCACCGGCGAAAGCCACGACCATCATCAATTTTTGTGAGCTGACGCCCGCCCAAATCGACTATATCGTGGACGACAATCCCCTGAAGCAGGGGCGCCTGGTGCCGGGACGGAAGATTCCGATCGTGCCGAGCGCGCATCTTGCGGCTCATCCGACCGCTTACGTGATCATATTCGCCTGGAACTTCTCCAAAGAGATCCTGACCAAGATCGGCTTCCTGAGAGAAAAGAACGTCCGGTTCATCGTTCCCTTACCCGAACCCGCCACCGTATAAGTCCGTTCAGGGAAAGCAGATGGGGGAAAATCTTATTGAAGAGTTCCCCTAAAAGGACGATACTTTAGCGATGAAAAAAGCCGTAAAGCGCAACTCCAGGAACCTTCCGAAAAAGAAGAAAGCCGTGACTTCGGCGGCTGTGGCGGCCCCGAAGGTTCCCGCCTCGGAAAAAAGCCGCAGTCTTTTCGAACATACCCACGACCTTGTCCAGATCTTCACCCCCGAAGGACAACTTTTAGAAGTCAATCCCTCCTGGAAGCGGATCCTCGGCTATTTGGGGGACGATTACCGTCATCTGACCCTTTTTAACGTCATTCATCCCAAGGACAAAGAGGAATGCGGGAGGGCTTTCGAGGCGGTCCTGAAAACCGGGAATGACCGGAAAATGCTCCTGACTTTTTTGAACAAACGGGGAAAAGAACTTGTGGCCGAAGGGATCGTAAGCCCCGTGATTTGTCAGGGGAGGCGTCGCGTACTGCGGGGTGTTTTCCGGGATGTGACCCAAAAACGGCGTTACGAGAACCTCAAGGACGATTTTGTCAGCACGATCTCTCATGAGCTCCGGACCCCGCTTACGGTCGTGCGCGAGGGGATCTCGCAGCTGCAGGACGGCCTTTTCGGCGCGGTGAACCAGGACCAGAAGACCTTGCTGAGCGTGGTGCTCCAGAATGCGGACCGGTTGGGGCATATCATCGGGGACCTTTTGAACGTTTCGGAACTGGAAGCCGGACAGATGCGCGTTCACCGGTCACTTTTCAATATCGTGGATATCGTTAAAGGCGTTACGGGGGATTTCAGCGTTCTGGCGAAGCAGCGGAACCTTGATCTCCGGATCCTCTCCCAGAAGGAGCGGATCGATCTTTACGTCGACCGGAACATGATCGTTCATCTTTTGACCCATTTGATCACGAACGCGATGAAGTTCACGACCAAGGGGCATATCGAGATTTCCCTCACGGAGAAAGATGATTTTGTGGAATGCAAGGTCGCGGATACGGGGCGGGGGATCTCGGCCGGGGATATCTCCAAGGTCTTCGAAAAGTTCCGCCAGGTGGAACGGGAAGTCGGCCCCGGGGAAAAGGGAACGGGGCTCGGGCTTTCCATCAGCAAAAAACTCGTGGAGTTGCATCACGGCCGGATCCACATCTCCAGCGTGTCGGGCCAGGGAACGACTGTGACTGTGCTTCTTCCCAAGTACACGCGGCGGGAGCTCTTTAAGGAATATATCGCCGAGGCCATGAGCCGGTCCTTCGAAGAAGGCAATGCGCTGTCGATCATCATCTTCGACATCGTGGATTTCGACACCCTTCAGAACCGCGTGGGCGCGAAACGGCTCGCGGAGATCGTCAGCGCCATGGAAAAGGTCATCAATCACGCCCTGCGCCGTACTGCCGACATCGCGATCAAGGACGGCAAGGCCATCCTGGTTCTTTTGCCCGATACCAAAAAGGAACACGCCCATATCGTTCTCGGAAGGCTTTATCAAGTGCTCGAAGACTGTCTGGCCAAGAACAAAAAGACGCCGAAGATCGAGATCCACAGCAGCGTCGCCTGTTTCCCGGAAGACGCGGAAACGCTCGAGCAGATCCTGGACAAGATCTATGACTAGTCAAACGATACGCTGGGAGACCTGACATGCCCGGAAAGATCCTGATTATTGACGATGAGCCGCACATCCTGCTCCTCGTCGGCAGTCGTCTGAAGGCCAACGGTTATGAGGTGATCACGGCGTTGTCGGGAGAACAGGGCCTCAAACGCGCCGAGGGTGAAAAGCCGGACCTGATCCTTCTGGATTATGTGATGCCGGAGATGGACGGGGAAGAAGTGCTGCGCCGTCTCAAAGCGGCACCGGTCACGGAAGCGATCCCCGTGATCATGCTGACAGCAGACGTCAAGAACGTCAAAACCCAGGACTATAAGGTGCGCGGCGCCGCGGACTGCATCTTCAAGCCTTTCCCGCCCGAGGAACTTCTTGGCAAGGTCAAACAATCCTTGGGAGAGGGCCACTGACGCCCGGCCTTCAGGTCCCGCAGTCCTCCCTTTCTTATGCCCTCCAAGATTTATTTTATCAAAAATATGTCCCATGAAGCGGCGGGACTTCTTTCTTCCATCGCGGAAAAAGCGAGGGTCCCTTTTGAGATCGTCGCTCTGGACCGGGGACAGGAATTTCCGGAAGTTTCAAAAGGGGACGCGGTCGTTGTGCTGGGCGGGCCCGATAGTGCCAACGACCATTCACCGAAGATCCTCCGGGAACTGACGGCGCTTCAGAAGTGCCTTAGGGAAGGGATTCCTTTGCTGGGGGTCTGCCTGGGACTTCAGCTTCTCGTGAAGGCGGACGGAGGAACCGTCTTCAAAAACCCGGTCAAGGAAGTGGGCTTTCGAGAACCTTCGGGCGGATGGTTCGAAGTCGAAAAGACGCCGGCGGGGAAGACCGATCCGCTCCTGGAGGGAATGCCGGACGTTTTTCGGGTCTTCCAGCTTCACGGCGAGACGGTGGGCCTGACGTCCTCAATGGAGTGTCTCGCGCGGGGGAGTTCCTGCGAGAACCAGATCGTCAGGATCCGGGAGCGCGCTTACGGCATCCAGGGGCACGTCGAGCTCAGCGAGGGGATGTTCGGGGAATGGCTCGGGATCGACAAGGATCTCCGGAAAATGGACGCGCGAAAACTCCGCGCGGATTTTGAGGCGGTTTTTAGCGAATTCCAGAGGGGAGCGGAAGTGATCTTCAAGAATTTTTTGAAAATAGCGGGTTTTTTGGGTTAGAATCCCGAGACACTTATGAGAATTTCAGAGTGCTATAAAAAGCAGCGTCACACGATCTCATTCGAGTTTTTCCCGCCCAAGACCCCGGAGGGCGAAAAGAAACTTTTCCAGATCGTAACGGACCTGAAAAAATTGTCGCCTTCCTTCGTGACCGTGACCTACGGGGCGCTGGGGAACACCCAGGCCAATACCCTGCGCATTGTCGAAGAGATCAAAAACGGGGTCGGGCTCGAGGTGGCGGCCCATCTGACCTGCGTGGCGCACAGCCGCGAAGAGATCGAACGGATCCTGGAAACGCTCCGGACGAAGTCGGTCGAGAATCTCGTGGCGCTCCGCGGGGACGCTCAGGGGGATGTCCCGTTCAAGGCGCCGCCCAACGGTTTTCATTACGCTTCTGAGCTGGTCCGTTTTATCCGCGCGCACCCGCGGTTCGGAAAGGCCTTCGCGTTGTGTGTGGCCGGTTATCCCGAAGGCCATCCCGAATGCAAGGACAAGAAGAAGGACCTGGAGCATTTGAAGCGCAAGGTCGGCGAAGGCGCGGATGTTGTGGTCACCCAGCTTTTTCTCGACAACAAATTCTATTTTGATTTTGTGGAGCGGGCGCGCAAAAGCGGCATTACGGTCCCGATCGTGCCGGGGATCATGCCGGTTACGCACGGGCCGCAGATCCAGAAATTCTCCAAGATGTGCGGGGCCACGATCCCGGAACCGGTCAGCCAGGCGATCGCGCGTTTCGGCGAAGACCAGACGGCGATCACGGAATTCGGGATCGAGTATGCCACGGAACAATGCCGCCAGCTCCTTCAGGGCGGGGCGCCGGGGCTTCATTTTTACACGCTGAACCAATCGCTGGCGACGCGCCGGATCTACGCGAATCTAAATCTTGCGCCCGCGTCATGAAGCCGTAGAATAGAACCCGATGAACCCCGTGAGATCTTTTAGCCGAGACGCATTGGAAGATTTTTGGAAAAGTAGAAATGCGGACTTATTTTCTGACGGAACAGCTTTAAAATGGGAGATCTAACGAGGTGAACCAATGGCATATCGGTGAGATTCTTATCCAGAAAAAGCTCATCGACTGGAAGCAGCTTGAGGACGCGCTGGCCGAACAAAAACGGACCAAGGAATTTGTGGGGGAGGTCCTGGTGCGCAAGCAATACGTTCCGCGTTTCCTTTTCTTTAAGGCCCTGGCCGAGCGGCACGCGATCCCGTTCGCGGACCTGTCGCACATCTTTGTGGATGCCCGCGCCGTTCAGCGGGTCCCCAAGAGCGTTGCCGTGAAATACCAGTTGGTTCCGATCGAGATCCAGGACCATACCTTGGTCGTGGGCATCAGCAACCCGCTGCAGGTGCTGCCGGAAAAAGAGATCGCGGAGCTGGCGCAGGTGACAAAGATCAGGACCGTACTGTGCACTCCGGACGCGGTCGCGGCGGCCATTGAATCGAACTACGGAGAACGGCCCATCGAGACGGGAGCGTTATCATGAAAAAAGCAAGAACGAGGATCGAACAGGATTCCCTCGGGGCGAGGCCGGTCCCCGCGGAAGCGTATTACGGCATCGAGACCGTTCGCGCAGTCGAAAATTTCCCGGTCTCGGGGCTCCGTTTCCACGCCGACTTTATCTGGGCGCTCGCGGCGGTCAAGAAAGCCTGCGCCCTGGCAAACCGTTCGCTCCGGCGGCTCGATGCCCGCCGCGCGGACGCTATCATCCGTGCCAGCGGCGAGATCATGGCCGGGAAAATGCGCGACCAGTTCGTGACTGACGCCCTGCAGTCGGGCGCCGGCGTCTCGATCCACATGAACGTGAACGAAGTCGTCACGAACCGCGCTCTGGAGATCCTGGGCCGTTCCAGGGGCGATCACACTTATCTTCATTCCCATGACCACGTCAATATGGGGCAATCCACCAACGATGTTATTCCCACGGCCTTGAGACTGGCCGTTCTCAAGAGAGCAAAGGAATTCGCGGCGATGTCCCGGCTCCTGGAAAAGGCGCTGCTTCAAAAAGCGCGTGAGTTCCGGAATGTCGTCAAATCCGGCCGCACTCATTTGCAGGACGCCGCGCCCGTGACGCTCGGACAGGAATTCGGCGGGTGGGCGCATCAGCTTGAAAAAGGCCGCGAGCGGCTCGGACGGCTCGCGGAAGGCATGCTTGAACTCGGGATCGGCGGGTCCGCGGTGGGAACCGGTCTGAATACGTCACTCCGGTATCGCCGCAAGGTCATTCAGAATCTGACCGCGCTGACGGGATTTCCGGTGAAAAGCGGCCGGAACCTTTTCGCGGTGATGCAGAACGACGCGGACTTTGCCGCGGTTTCGGGGGGCTTGCGGGATTACGCTCTTTCGATGATCCAGATCGCCAACGACCTCCGGCTTTTGAGCTCCGGTCCCAACACGGGATTCGGGGAGATCCAGTTGCCGGCGCTCCAACCCGGTTCTTCGATCATGCCGGGGAAGATCAACCCGGTGGTCCCGGAAGTGGCGGCCCAGGTCGGCTATCAGGTGGTGGGAAATGACGTCACGATCGCTTTGGCCGCCGCGAGCGGGGAGTGCGAGCTGAACGTGATGCGGCCGGTGATCATTCACAATCTTTTGCAGTCCTTCGAGATCCTGACGAACGTCCTGCGGATCCTGGAGAGCCGTTGCGTGAAGGGTATCAAGGCGAATGTCGAAAAATGCCGCGCCAACGCGGAGAGCAGTTTCGGGATCGCGGCGGCACTGAATCCTTACATCGGTTATTCCAAGGCGGCGGAGTGCGTCAAAGAGGCGATCAGGAGCGGGCGGACCCTGCGGGAAGTCGTTCTCGCCAAAGGATTCCTCTGCGCAAGAGATCTGAACAAGATCCTTTCCCCGAAACATCTGACGCAGCCCCCGCAATAAACCGGGCGGTGATCCTCCGGAAGGCCCCGGGCCCGTCAGGTCTGGTTTGGCCGAATTTTGGGTGCCGGGGGCCGTCCCTGAAAAAAAGCTTGTTGGCCAACTCTTTTTTGATATAATACCGCTCCAACTTTAAGGGCCACCAGCACTTATCGTTTCATTTCAGCGGGTAAGACCGTTTTCGTTCTATCTGCTTTTGTCGTAAAGAGTTAAAAACTTTTGAGGAGGCTAGTTCAACTTTGTCGCAAATAACCATAAAACAGCTACTTGAATCGGGTGTCCATTTCGGCCATCAAACCCAGCGTTGGAACCCCAAGATGAAAAAATATATCTTCGGGGAGCGCAACGGCATTTACATCATTAATCTCGAGCTGACCCTCGCGGCTTTGGAAAAAGCCCTTGCCGCTGTCAAGCAGATCGCGGCGGGCGGGAAGTTGATCCTCTTCGTCGGGACCAAAAAGCAGGCTCAGGAGCCCCTTAAAGCGGCGGCGGAAGCGTGCGGCATGCCGTACGTGAACCAGCGGTGGCTTGGCGGGATGCTCACGAACTTCGAGACCGTTCGCAAGTCGATCAAGAAGCTGGAATCCATTGACAAGATGGAAACGGACGGCAGTTTCCAGTTCATCACGAAAAAAGAGATCGGCTCCCTCAAGAAAGAGCGCGAAAAACTTATCAAGAACCTTTCAGGCGTCCGCGAAATGCGGAAACTCCCGGGAGCCCTGTTCGTGATCGATTCGGAGCTCGAGAAGATCTCGATCGCGGAAGCCAGGAAACTCGGGATCCCCGTCGTGGCTGTGCTGGACACGAACGGTAATCCGGACGGCATTGATTTTCCGCTGCCGGGGAATGATGACGCCATCAAGGCGATCAAACTTTTCTGTGAAGCCGTTTCCGCCGCCGTTCTGGAAGGGCATAAGGAATTCGAGAAAGTCGCCCAGGACAAGATCGATGCGGCGCAGGCCGAGAAGGCCGCTGCCGAAACAGCCGCCGCGGAAGCCGTGGTTGCCGACGACGCCGAACTCCCCGAAGAATCCATCGAGGAGAAGATCGCGCCGAAATTTCTGGCCGAGGTCGAGGTCGTCGCGGACGCGAAGCCGAAGGCGAAAAAGCCGGCCCGCAAAAAAGAAGGCGAAGTCTAATCCCCCTCCGTTTTTCCCAAGATAAGGAAGCGAATACCATGACAACGAAAGAAGCGAAGTTCAACAGTGCCGACCTGACGAAGCTCCGGGAACTGACCGGGGCGGGGATGATGGACTGCAAAGCGGCCCTCGTGGAAGCGGGCGGTGACGTGAAAGCGGCCCAGGACGTGATCCGCAAAAAAGGTTTGGATATTGCCAAGAAAAAATCCACCCGGGAGGCCCGCGAAGGCCAGATCATTTCCTACATCCATTCCGGCGGCAAACTGGGCGTGCTGGTGGAGATCAACTGCGAAAGCGATTTCGTGGCCAAGAACGAGACTTTCCAGACCTTCGCCCGCGACATCGCGATGCAGATCGCCGCGGCCCATCCGTTGTACGTAAGCGCCGCGGAGATCCCGGCGGCCGAGATGGAAAAAGAAAAAGCGGTTTTTCTGGAACAGGTGAAAGGCAAGCCCGAGGCCGTGCAGCAAAAGATCCTCGAGGGCAAGCTGACGAAACGGTACGAGGAGATCTGCCTTTTGAACCAGAAGTTCATCAAGGACGACACGCGGACCGTGCAGGACATTGTGACCGAGGCGATCGCGAGGATCGGCGAGAATATCATCGTTCGCCGCTTCGTCCGCTTTGAGGTCGGCGGTAATTAAACAGCGGTAAGCAGTCAGGGGTAAGGGATAAGAACGAACTTACCGCTTACCACTTAACCCTTATCACTGAATCATGAAAAAGCCCGTCTATAAACGTATTGTACTCAAACTCTCCGGTGAAGCCCTCGAGGGGGATCGCGGTTTCGGGATCGATCCCAAGATCGTCACTTCCATTGCGCATCAGATCAAGGACGTTCGTGCCCTGGGCGTGGACATCGTTTGCGTGATCGGCGGCGGGAATTTCTTCCGCGGGGTGGAAGGGGAGAAGAACGGGATCGACCGCGCTGCCGCGGATTATATCGGGATGCTCGCAACGGTCATGAACGGCCTGGTTATGTCGGACGCCCTGGAAAAGATCGGGGTCCAGACGCGGGTCCAGTCCGCGCTGGAGATCAAAGCCCTTTGCGAACCTTATATCCGCCGCCGCGCCATGCGCCACCTTGAAAAGGGACGCGTGCTTATTTTTGTGGCCGGGACCGGCAATCCTTTTTTCACGACCGACACGGCGGCCGCCTTGCGCGCGGTCGAGACGAACGCGGACGTTATTTTGAAGGCGACCAAGGTCGACGGCGTTTATGATAAAGACCCGGTGAAATACAAGAACGCGAAAAGATTCACACGGCTGAATTATCTTGACGTGATCAAACGGCAGCTCAGGGTCATGGACACGACGGCGACGTCCCTTTGCATGGAGAACCAGCTGCCGATCGTGGTGTTCGACCTCAACCGGTCCGGGAATATCCGGCGCGTGGTGCTCGGGGAAAAAGTCGGGACGGTGGTTTCATAATTCGTACCGGTCACTTGCGTGATGGCGTGCTGTAAGAGAAGAACTCGTTAAAGGAGGCATTTATGCCAGAGAGCGTGGACGTAAAAAAGATCACGGAAGAAATGAAGCGGAAGATGACGAGGAGCGTTGATTCGACCAAAAAAGAATTCCAGAACCTCCGCACGGGCCGTGCCTCGATCGCGCTCGTGGAAGGCATCCAGGCGAACTACTATAATACGCCGACGCCGCTCAAGAATCTCGCGACGATTTCCACCCCGGACGCGAAGACCATCGCGATCCAGCCATGGGACGCGACCGCGGTCGCGGAGATCGAAAAAGCGATCCTGAAATCCGACCTCGGTCTGACTCCCGTCAATGACGGGAAGATCGTTCGCATCCAGGTCCCGACGCTCACGGAGGAGCGCCGGAGCGATCTGACCAAAGTGGTCCGCAAAGTCGCGGAAGAAGGCCGTATTTCCATACGGAACGCCCGCCATGAAGCGATCGAGCAGGTGAAAAAGCTCGAGAAGGCCAAGACGATCCCGGAAGATATGTCGCACGCGTCGCAGAAAGAGGTTCAGAAGATCACGGACCAGCTCATCGCGCAGATCGATGAGGCGCTGAAGCACAAAGAGGCCGAGATTCATTCCGTATAATATCTAAAGGGATTCGTCCCTTGATTTTCGTGGGCTCGCCCCTCATCGGGACTGCTGGCAGGGTGAGGCTGGCACAGGAGTTGTTTGACAGAATCGAAGCTTTTCGTAAGATGCAGCAGTCCGTGGGCCCGTAGCTCAGCTGGTAGAGCATCGCCCTTTTCAGGCGGG
>CAIJDY010000028.1 GCA_903819565.1 Candidatus Omnitrophota bacterium
AGCACGCCGTGTCTTTCGCGGGAGCCATGGCGCGCGGCGGGATGAAACCGGTTGTTCCGATTTATTCGAGTTTTCTTCAGCGGGCGCATGATTCGGTGATGCATGATGTCGCGCTCCAGCGGCAAAGTGTGGTGCTTGCGGTGGACCGGGCCGGGCTCGTGGGCGCGGACGGGGCGACGCACCAGGGGATCTTTGATATCGCCTTTCTCGGCGCGGTGCCGGGGATTGTGCTCGCGTCGCCCAAGGACGAATTTGAAATGGAAAAGATGCTCGAGCTCGGCATCGTCTCAAAGACCGTTTTCGCGCTGCGGTATCCGCGGGCGAACATCTCGAGATTTTTCGACGATCTTCCCAAGCGGTCTTTCCAGACCGGGGAGGGGGAAGTCCTTTTTGAAGGCACGGACATGTCGCTTCTGGCGCTCGGGAGCATGGTGGAGGCGGCGTGCAAGGCGCACGCGCTCCTCAAAAAAGAAGGCGTTTCGGCCCGCGTGGTGAACATGCGTTTCGCGCGGCCCCTGGATGAGGCGCTGATCCTGGAATCTGTCCGGAAGACCAAAGGGATCTTCACGATCGAAGAACATGTGCTTACCGGCGGTTTTGGTTCCAAGGTCCTGGAATTCCTGGAAGAGCGGCATCCGGCGCCGGTGTGTGTAAGGCGCCTGGGACTTCCGGATGAATTCATCGAACACGGTTCCCGCGATGATCAGCTCGATGCCTTCGGCTTGACGCCCGAAAAGATTGCGGCTTTTGTCGTCAAGACGATCGCCGCTAACAAGGCGGCCCTTTAAAGTCATCCGTTAGGTCATTCTTGCGGCGACCGGCCATTTTGATTAGAATGAAACCGTTGCTGCTCTATTAAATCACGAGAGGCGCGATATGCCGCAGAACGAAAAAGTCATCAAGAAAGTCGGGATCGTCGTCAACGCGCGCAAAACGGGTGCGGTGGAGCTGAACGGAAAACTGCGCGAGTGGCTCGAAAAACGCGACCTGAAAGTGCTGGATTCGACCGCAACCCCCCTGGATGACATCGTCGCCCAGGCGGATTTTGTGATCTCGCTTGGCGGGGACGGGACGATGCTTTCGATCGTGAGCCAGATGAAAAGCCGTTCCGTGCCGGTGCTCGGCGTGAATCTCGGCAGCCTCGGGTTCCTCACCGAGGTGAAGCAGACCGAGGTCTTCGAGGAACTGAATGCCTACCTGCAGCAGCCCCAGATCGAAAAACGCGTCATGCTGTCGTGCACGGCGTGGAGCGAAAAGCTCAAGAACGAGAGGCGGTTCCTGGCACTCAACGACATCGTGGTGAGCCGCGAAGGGCTTGCCCGCATCCTCCGTCTTGAGGTCTTGATCTCCGGGGAAAAATTCGTGAGTTTCCGCGGCGATGGTGTGATCATTTCCACGGCGACAGGATCGACGGCCTATTCGCTTTCCGCGGGCGGTGCTGTCGTGCACCCGAAGCTCGAAGCCCTTATCATCACCCCGATCTGTCCTCACGTCCTGAGCCTGCGTCCCATGGTGATCGCCGCGGACGAGAAGATCACGCTGCGCTGCCGCACCGACGCCCCCGGGGAAAAAGCACTCCTGACGGCCGACGGTCAAGAAAAGCTCGAAATCGACGATAGCTATACCGTCGAGCTGAGCCGCGCGAGCGCGCCGTTCCAGCTGATCAAAAGTTCCAAGCGGAGTTACCTCGAGACCCTCCGGGAGAATTTCAAGCTTCCGGACGCGGAAAAATAAGGCAGATGGCGGAGGATCTATCGTGCGCCTGTTGATCGTCGATGATGAAAAAATGATCTGCGAGGAATTCCGCGAGACCCTGGAGCAGGAAGGCCATCAGGTCGATTGCGCGCGGGACGGCAAGGAAGGTCTCGAAAAGATCCAGTCCCAAAGTTACAACGTCGTTTTCCTAGATGCCGCCATGCCCTCTCTGGACGGCCAGGGGGTCCTGAAAAAGATCCGCACTTTCAGCCAGGTGCCTGTGGCGCTTATTTCCGGGTTCCTGACGAGTACCCGGGAAAAAGAGATCATGCAGCAGGGGGCTTTCGCTTGCCTGCGGAAGCCGCTGGACCTGGACCGGCTGAAATCCCTGCTTCGCGCTGTGGAGAATCATTCCCGGACTTACTGAGAGTTTTGATCTCGGTCCAATTTAGGGGACAGGCAGTTACTTAATGCCTGTCCCCTAAAATTTTGAAGAAAGTAAAAAAACCTTATGTCAGACATCCGCGTCCGCTTTGCCCCTTCTCCGACGGGCTACCTCCATATCGGCGGTGTCCGCACCGCGCTTTTTAATTATCTCTACGCCCGCCAGCAGGGCGGGAAATTCCTTCTCCGCATTGAGGATACGGACGCCAAGCGATCGACCCCGGAGTTCGAGCGCGAGATCCTGGAGTCACTCCGGTGGCTCGGCCTGGACTGGGACGGGGAAGTGGTCCATCAAAGCTCGCGGCTTGAGCGTTACCGGGAGGCGGCGCGTGAACTGGTGGCCAAGGGCGCGGCGTATGAATTCGAAGGTGCCGTCAAATTCAAGATCCCCCCGGAGACGCAGGTCAAAGTTTACGACGCGGTGCGCGGGGAAGTCATTTACGACAGCAAGGAATTTGAAGATCTCGTCATCCTGAAATCCGACGGTTATCCTACGTTCCACCTGGCGGTGGTCGTGGACGATCACGACATGGACGTCACGCACGTGATCCGGGGTGAGGACCATTTACCGAACACGCCGCGGCACATCCTTCTTTATCAGGCGCTCGGATGGAAAACGCCGAAGTATGCGCACCTGCCGCTTATTTTCGGGACGGACGGGACGCCGCTTTCGAAACGTCACGGCGCGGTCGCGGTCTCGGAGTACCGCGCGCAGGGTTTCCTCCCTCAGGCGCTCCTCAATTATCTTGCGCTCTTGGGATGGAACCCGGGGACCCCGCAGGAGATCTTCAGCCTTCCGGAACTGGTGAAACAATTTTCCCTGAAGCGTGTTATCAAATCGAACGCGCAGTTCAATCCCGAAAAACTGCTTTGGCTCAACGGCCAGCACCTGCGCGCGATCCCCGGGGAGGAGTATGAGGCCCGGATCACGGCGTTCTGGGGGGAGCGCATGGAACTGCCGCCGGAAGGCGTGTGGCGGAAACTAATCGCACTCTATCGGCCGCGTCTCCAGATCTTCGGAGAACTGAAAGACCAGACCGCCTATTATTTTTCCGACGTGGCCTATCCGGATCCCGAGGCCGTCCGCGCGATCCGCGGCCAGGCGTCGCTCACGGAACTTCTCAGGCAATGGGAGGAGAGCGTGGGCGAACTGCCCGATTTCGAGGACGTGGCGGCGCTCGACCAGCGGACGCGCCAGCTTGCCGAAGGGGCGGGCCGCAAGCCCAAAGATCTCATTCACCCCCTGCGATTTATTATGACCGGCGGGACCACCAGCCCCGGCCTTTTTGAACTGATGAGCCTTCTCGGAAAAACGACCTGTCTGAAGCGTCTTGAACATTTCCTGGCTTAAAGGTCCGCGCGACGCGCAACGAATATAATTTTGTAGACAGGACGCCGTTTCGTTAAAGTTGATTTGTGATATAATTCCTCCCCATGTCGCGTCCAGATAAGCTATGTTGAACTTGCGGGTGAAAGTCCTGCTCCGGTAAAAGCCAAGAAGCCGGGTAGCTGACCTCAGTTTCGGGGAGAGATTCC
>CAIJDY010000029.1 GCA_903819565.1 Candidatus Omnitrophota bacterium
CCTGCTGAACCTCCGGTTTCCTTCCCGAGAACCGAGCTATTGGAAGCTTTGTCAAAAAAAACTTCACAGCCCCGCCGATTACGAAAAACAGTTTTGAGTTTTTCATTTTTGCCGTGCGGGTCATCTGTAGTATACTTCCTTTGAAAGTGATTGAGAGCACTGCTGGATCATCATCCTTAACGGGGGGCGCATGAGCAAATTAGGTCTTTTGAAGGAATTCTGGGATTTTCTGAAGGTCCGTAAAAAATGGTGGCTAACGCCGATCGTGCTGGTCCTTATTCTGCTGGGGGCGCTGATCGTTTTTTCGCAGGGCTCCGCGGTTTCTCCGTTCATCTACACGCTCTTCTAAACCGCTATGGGTTCATCCCAACACAGGTATCCCTACAAGAGCTTCTGGAAGCGCTTTCTGGCCGGTTGCCTGGACGCGATCGGCGCCGTTCTTTACGGCTTTCCGGCCCGGTTTTTCCGCAAACCGCTGGACCTCGCTTCCGTTCGGAGGATCCTCGTTATCCGGCTCGACCATATCGGGGATGTCGTGATGACGCGGCCCGCGATCCGTGCGCTCCACAAAAAGTTTCCTCATGCGTCGATCGACCTCGCGGTCGATGAGGAGATCGCACCGCTCTTCGAAAGCGCGAAAGAGATCCGGACTGTGATCCCGGTGAAGCATCACTGCTTTTCCCGGAAGGCGACTCTGCGCCAGAAATGGGCCGCGTTCGGGAGGCTCGCCGGACTCCTGAAAGAACAATACTACGATCTCGGATTCGAATTCCGTGGGGACCTGCGCAACATCCTGCTGATGTGGCTGGCGGGAGTGCGTTACCGGGTCGGCTTCGGACGCACCGGAGGGGGATTCCTCTTGCACGAGAACGTTCCCTACGACGCGAGCCAGCATCAGGTGCGTCTCAATCTAAGCCTTTTAAATTCCTTTCACATCGCTCAGGACAATAAGCTATTGCCGTTCGAGTACGCTCCGGAAAAAGCCAGGGAATTCTGGGAAACGGTCGGTCAGGTGTCGCCCACGACTGCGCTGCCGCGGGTCGTCGTCCATTTGGACGCCGGCTACCCGTCCAAGCGGTGGCCGTTCGAGAACTTTCGCGCGCTGATCCAGACGATTGACCAGGAAGCGCTTGCGCAGATTGTGCTGATCGGGACCCAATCCGAGCGGGAGCAGGATCCGGACCTCAAGATCCGCTCGGAACGGTTCATCGATATGCGCGGCAAAACGGCGCTCCGGGACCTCCCCATCCTTTTTGACGCCTGCGATATTTTCATTGGCAATGATTCGGGACCGTCCCACATCGCCGCCGCGCAGGGGCTTGAGATCATCCTGCTGGCGAGCGGCACGAACGATATGCGGGTCTGGTACCCCTGGACCGAGCGGTTGAGCCTGCTCCAGCATGAAGTGCCATGCGCCCCCTGCGAATTACCTGCCTGTCCCATCGAAGGGCATCCCTGCATGGAGATGATCACTGTGGATCAAACTTTTGACGCCTTCCAGTCCGTCCTCGGCCGGCTGCAGAAGAGGGCTTAGGCTTCTGCAAGTGCCGTTCAGTGTGGAAAGGTGTCGCCTGTGAAGACAGAACACGATGAAGGGGCTGGTCCTGGCGAGAAGGACATTTCGCTTTGGCAAAAGATTCTTTTTGTCCTTCCCGCATTGTTTTTGACACTCTGTATTCTTGAGGCCGGTTTACGAACGGCCGGTTTCGTGACGCTCTTTCTGCAGGAACAGCAGAACCTGCGGTCGATAAAGCAAAAAGGTGCTTACCGTATCGTTTGCATCGGGGAATCGACGACGTTGGGGCAGTACCCGCAGCTTCTCGAGAAAGACCTGAACGAGCGCAATATCGGAGTGCGTTTCAGCGTCATTGATAAAGGCTTGGTTTCCGCGACCACCGCCGAGATAGTGAGCAATGTTGGATCGTATTTGACGGAGTGCCGGCCCGATATGGTCATTGCGATGATGGGGATCGGCGATAGGTCGGGGAAAGTCTCCCATGATGCCAGCACGACCCCAAGGACGCCTTTCATCCTATCTTTGAGAACTTACAAAATGGCAGTTTTCCTTTGGGATCGTTTTTTGAACCAAGTCAGGATGCAATTCGCTAAACCCCGCGAGGGACCTCCTTCGGTTCCCTCTGGCCTGACGGCGCCTGTGGGATCTCGCGCTGAAGTTGTTCCCACGGGGGGTCCGACCGAGAAAGC
>CAIJDY010000030.1 GCA_903819565.1 Candidatus Omnitrophota bacterium
CTGTAAGAGTTCTCCTCGAAGCAATGGATCTCGGGGACCTCTTTGGCCGCCAGGATCGGGAAAGTCCCGACGCCGGCGTAAAGGTCCAGGAACCTGGCCGGCTTGATCGCGCGGACCCATTCCGCGAGCTGTTCCCCGATAAGCCCCGTGACGGCGAGATTGTTCTGGAAAAACCCCATCGAACTCGTCCAGAGCGATGTTCCGCCCACACGCACCCGGTAGAGCTTTTCGTCTTCGCTCGTGAGGACCCTGTCCTTTTCGTCCAGCTTGAAGGCTCTTTTTTCCTCGGTCCTTTTTAAAGTCTGCATGGCGGTGAAAATGCTTTTCAACCCCTTGTCGGCGAGCAGGCAATTCTCGATCAGGACCTTGGAGTGGTTGTCGCGGCCGATGAAGCCCAGCCGCTGGGGAAGGCCGTTCTTGGCCGACGTGCGGTGAAGCGCGATGCTGTTCCGGTAACCGTAGTCCTGAGGAGCGGGCCGGATGGATTCGATCAGTACCGTGTCCAGTTTCAGGTGTTGGTCAAAGCTTTCGCGGACCTGATTTTGCTTCCACCGGAGCTCTTCGGCGTAGGGAAGGTGCTGGTACTGGCAGCCGCCGCAGCGTTCGATGTAAGGGCAGGGCGACTTGATGCGCTCAGGGGCCGGGACAAGGACCCTGATCAGTTTTGCTTTGGCGTAGTTGGACTTGTCGACGAGGAGCCGCGCCAGGATCTTTTCCTGCGGCAGGGCGCCTTCGACGAAACACGCTTTTCCGTTCACGAACCCCAGGCCGTCGCCGCCGAAGACCAGCTTTTCGATCGTGAGCTCAATGTCCATCAGGCGTTCCGGAGCGTGTCCGGTTTCTCTTTCCACCGGCGGTGACCCCAAAGCCATTGTTCGGGATGTTCCCGGATCTGTTTCTCCAAAGTTTCGTTGAGCAACCGGGTCGTGGCGATCTCCCAATCCGGCTGATTTATGTCCGGAACGATCGCCTTTTCCAGATGGATCTCGTAATGTCCCGGAGATCTTCGCAGGCAGTAAGCGGGGACCAGCGCGCAGCCGGTCTTTTCGGCCAGGCGCACGGGGATGGAGGTCGTGGACGTTTCCACGCCGAAAAAATCCACCCAAAGGCCCTCATCTCCGGCCCATTGATCGATCAGGATCGCGATGCCGTGTCCCTCCTTCAATTGCTGGAGGATCACGCGGACGGAACTGAGTTTTTCGACCGGGTTCACGGTCATCACGCGCCGCATTTTGTTGATCGCTTTATCGAGATACGGGTTTTTGAGCTCCTTCACGACCACGGACCAGGGTCTCCGGGTGAAGAAGGGAAGAAAGGAAAGGTATTCCCAGGATCCCAGGTGCGAGATCACCAGAACGACACCCTTTTGTTTTGAAAAAGCCTCCTCTAGGGAGTCGTTCCCGGTCATCGTAAAACGGCGGGAAGCTTCTTTTTTGATCTTCTCGACAATAAAAAGTTCCATCATGGAAAGCGAGGCGCTCTGAAAGGCAGACCGGGCGATCTGGTACTTTCGTCCCCGGGGGAGGGTATCTCCGAACGCCCTATCGAGGTTGTCGAGGGCGATCCGGCGCCGTTTTCCGAGGACCGCAAAGGCCCCGTCCCCGATGCGGCGCGCGATCCAGGTCGAAACCTCAATCGGGAGGACCCTTGCGAGCCAAGCTAAAAAGGCCACGGCAAAATATTGTAAGAGATGATTCATAAAATAATGCTAGCACAGATCTAAAAAGCGCGGGAAAAAAACAGGGGGATAGACGGCGGACTATGGAGAAAATGCCACTTTTGGCTTGATTAAAAAATTTCGTCCAGGAGGAATTGGACGTCTTCCGGGGTAACGGGTTTGGGGTTTGCGGTCGTGGAACCGGACTGGAGGGTCTCCCGGATGATCTTTTCTTGTTCCAAAATGGCTTTCCCTTTAAAAGGAGAAGAGATCTTAAGCTCGGCCAGCACACCAGTGATCCTTGTGAGGAAATCCGCCCCGACGGTCTGGCTCATGATCTCGTATTTCTGGCGGATGACGGGCAGGTTGAGTTTGACGGACGGCGCGAAACAGACGGAGCAGACAAGACCGTGGGGGACGCCGTAAAGGACGCCCAGCGGATGGGCGATCCCGTGGATCACGCCCAGGCGCGAATGGGAGAAAGCGATCCCGGAAAAAAAGCTTCCGAGCAGAAGGCCGTTCAGGTCCTCCTCCCGGCCGTTCGTGAGCGCCGGCAGAAGATGGCGGTTGATCAGCTGGATGGCTTTCAGGGCGTAACTTTCACTGAACCAGGTCGCGTATTTGGAAATAAAGGATTCATAGGCCTGTACCCAGGCATCCATGCCCGATTGGCACATCACGGAGAAGGGCAGCCCTTGCAGCAATTCCACATCCAGCAGGACTTTTTGTGCCAGGAAATCCGGGTGGCGGATGGAAAGCTTCACTTTTTTTTCAGGATTGATGATCACCGCGTTCGGCGTGGCTTCGGAGCCGCTGCCGGCGGTCGTGGGGACAGCGATGAAAGGGAGGCCTTTTTCGAGAAGCGCGCCGCCTTCCTGATAGTAAACGGGCGGTTGCTTGGCATGGAAAAGTCCGGCCGCGGCTTTGGCGAGGTCCAGCACGCTTCCGCCGCCGATCCCCAAGACCCAATCGGCACGATGTGCGCGGCCTTTCTGGATGACCTGACGGATCTCTTCGAGCGTCGGTTCGCCCCGCGCGCGGCAAAAGAATTCGGGGACCAGCTTGAGTTTTTGAAAACTTTCCGCGAACGTTTCTGTCAGGCCTTTTTTTTCAAGGGAAGCGCCGTGGACGACGATCCCCCGGGCCCCGAACGGGGCGGTCTCTTTCGCGAGGTCCGCCAGGCAGCCTTTTTGACAGAGCACCTGCGACGGGAAATGGGTCTCTTTCGGGAAAAGGGACTGCATCAGTATTTGATGATGATCGCGGTCACGAGCAGGTCTTCCGTGCCGGTGTTCCGGATCGAATGGGAAGCGCCCTGGCCGGTGAGGACCGTGTCGCCGGCTTCGACCGCGAATTCCCGGCCGCCGTCCGTCATCATGCCTTTGCCTTTTTGAATGATATAGATCTCGTCTTCATTCACATGATCGTGGGCCCCGATGCCCGCTCCGGGCGGGAGGATCAGTTCGGCGCAAAGCCGCGTGCGGGCCTTGATTTCCTCGGGTTTGAGGTAATGGCGGACCGTGACTTTCCCGCTTCCGCCGCGCATGTTCTCTCTGGTTTCCGTTTCCCGCTGACTATTTTTCTTGATCATGGATCTTCTCTCCGTAAAAAACGGGGAACCGGTGGTCGACCGCGGCCGGTTCCCGGAAGTTAGGGCCTGAAAAGGAAATTTTTGAAGGCCCAGGGATTTTTCTTGTCGAGGAACGTGGCCGGATTTTCCTGGAAGAAGGCCTGGTAATTTTTAAAAGGCGTCCAATCAAAAGGCTCGGAAATAAAATTGCCGAGATACGATTTTGCGGTGTGGAGGATCTCCCGGTGCGGTAGGTCGTCCGGCACGCAAATGCCTTTGTTCGGATGCTCGATCATCCACAGGACGGCCGAGATCACGCCGATCGCGACCTGGAGCGTGGTCGCGTTCTGGCCAGGGACGAGGTCGCGCGCATCCTCGATCGAAAGAGAGCTTCCCGTCCACCAGGAATTGTATTTGTGCCCCATGATCAGGGCGCCAAGGATATCCGCGCCCCGGATGATCTCGTTGCTCATGATGCGGCACTTCGGCTGGAGCTCGTAGTTCCGGCAGCGGAGCTCGTGGATCGAAGCGATCGTTTCATTGCAGGGCATGTAGACATAGTGGACCGTCGGCCGGTAGACGGGGTGGCCGGATTTCCAGACCGTAAGCTTTTCGGAAATGCTGAACGCTTCCCCGTGACGGATCACCATGCCGACGATCTCGTAGTTCGGGACCCAGGAGCGGACCCAGGTGTTCATGCCCATCTGCGAAAGAAAGATCTGGTTCTGGGGGCCGTAGGTCGGTACGGTGGCCAGCGCGGGGAGTTCTTTTTCGTGGGTGCCCCAGCCCATTTCGACCGGGGAAGTCGCTTCCTCACGGAGTCCTTCGATGCTCCAGGTGCCGACGAATTCATCAACTTCTTTCGGGCAGTTGGTGATTTGCGTGTCTCGCTCGCTGATGTGGATGGTCTTGACACCGAGCTTCATGGCCAGACGATGGAATTTTTCTTCGCGGACCAGACGTTCGATCGTACGGAGATCCCTTTTATGCGTCGTTTTATCGCGGAGCACTTTTTCAGCGATGTCCAGGAGCCCGTGTTTCATGAAATGGGAGATCAGCCCGGGGTTCGCGCCATGGTCCAGGACGGCCGTCGTGGCGTCGTGGTTCCATTTCGAAGTCATCTTGCGGAGTTCCATCTGCTTGAAATAGAGCGATTTTTCGAGGGGGGTCTTTTTTTCGATATTTGCGTAAGGGTCCCATTCTTCGGTCGAGGTGTTCAGGTAGAGGACTTTGTTGTCGTGGCACCAGCTCATCATATCGAGGGAATCGATGTTCCAGGCGACGTCGATAACGAGCCCGCCCGGAGAAACGTGCTTCGAAAGCGTGCGGGCGACATTGACTGGCGTGATCCGCTCCTGCGAGAAGCGCAGGCCTTTTTTCATCCAGGAGGCAAGTTCTTTGCGTTTGTCCAGAAAGTCGACGATAGTGATGTTCTTGAAGGGAATGCGGATGTGCTTGGAAAGGATCGGCAGCACGCATTTGCCGACCGAACCGTAACCGATGATCAGAACTTTGTTCTTAAATTCTATCATGATGGGGATCCTGTTTTTTTTCGGGCGTTCCGGTCAACGGGGGAGCTAGGGGAAGCCCGGGATCACTTCTTCAGAAAAAGGTTCGGCAAACCCTCCGCGAACATTTGTTTGAAATTGCTGATGAACAGGCGCTCAAAGATAAGGACGGCTAACAGAACAAGCGCGGCGACGATCGATCCCGTTTGCGACGCGAGGGACTCCTTCTGGAGCCAGAGAGTATCGTAAAGGTGGATCCCGCAAAGGAGGAGCGCGACCCCGAGGACCGTGACGTATTCATGGTGCCGGACGATCCGTTTCCAGTCGAAGGCCGTTTGGTCGGGCGCCGCGTAAGGGGTCAGGCGGGGGAAAAGCCTCGGGACGTTTTGGTAATAATCCTCGTAGACCTTCCCGAAACGTTCCTGCAGTTCTTTTTCTTCCTGGCGGATCGTTCCCAGGTACATGACGGAATACCCGACCAGGAAAAGAAGGACGATGATCCAGTTCGCGCAGATGACGACGACGCCGAGGCCCAAAAAGAAATTGCCGACGTAGAGGGGATTGCGGCAGAAAGCGAACGGGCCGCCCACGGCGAGCCGGGTCCCTTTCCGTTCCATGAAGCTGAGCGCCCAGAGGCGGACCAATTCCCCGATGACCGTCAGAAGCCCGCCCCAAAAGAAGCTGGCGGCGCTGATATGAGAAAAAAAGAACAGAAACGGGGCCCCGATCCAGGCCGCCAAAATCCGCATTTTTTTAAAACGGAACCACTCTCTTCGTATCACGTTCTTCGAGCCTCCCTGAAGTGGAAGAGATTATACCGCAAGATGCCGCAAGGACCGGTATAAAAAATACAAGACGGACCCCGTTCAACCCCGGAGGGTGAACGGAGGTGACGGGAAGGTTAGGAAGCGGTCGGTGTCTTCAGAATCTCTTTTTTCATGGCGAAGAAAAAGGGCAGCGCGGAGTTTTAAGGATGATTTTTGAGCAGCCCTTTTTACGAAAAATATTCCCAAAAGTAAAATTATGGACTGACCATTGTCTTCAGAACCTCTTTTTTCATGGCGAAGAAAAAGGGGAGGGAGATCAGCTCGATGGCGGCAACGCCGAAGACGAGCGTGGTCAAAGAGCGTTCGTAAAGCCATCCCATCAGGACGCCGCCCGTGAGCATGGCCAGGCCGTACGCCGCGTTCAGGATCCCGTAGCCGGTCCCGCGTTTTTTGAGCGGCGTGATGTCTGCGATCGCAGAACGGATGATGGTTTCATGGGCGGCCATGACAATCCCCCAGAGGAGGACGCTCACGATGACGATCCAGGGGACCGTCGAAAAGCAGAGGAACGGGATCACCAGAGAAAGGACCGGGATCAGGAGCAACGTCCCGATGCCCGCCCATTCGTGTTTTTGTTTTTCCTTCATCCGGTCGTAAACTTTTCCGATCACCAGGGCCGCGAGGCCGTCGATGCCCATTGCGACGGCGTAAAGGAGCGGGATTTGCGCGTCCGAGAGCACGTTCTTTGATTTGAAATGATAGGCCATGAGCACGAAATTCACGAATCCCATGGTCGCGAAGAAACTGAAGCCCGCGTAGAGCCAGTATATTTTGGGAAGTTTTTCCGCGTCATTTTTTTTGACTTCCAGGACCGCCGGGTCCGGGACCTTGAAATAAGCGAAAAGGACGCAGGCCATGAGAAGCGCGAAAGGGATCCATAGAAGGCCGTAGCCGTGCTGGTAATCCGCGAGACCTTTGATTGCCGCACGGTCGCGGATGAAAATGAACGTGAAAAGCAGCGGCCCGGCAATGGCGCCGATCTGGTCCATGGCTTCGTTCAGTCCGAACCCGAATCCTGTGCCGACCTGCTTGGCGGCTTGCGAAAGGATGGTGTCTTTGGCCGGGCTCCTGAGGGCCTTACCGATCCTCTCCATCACGATGAGCAGCGCCGCGATCTGCCAAAACCCCGTGAGGGCCAAAAGCGGCACGCTGGCCAGCATGCCGTACCCGGCGATCGTAAAGAACCAGTAGGATTTTGTCTTGTCCGCGAAATAGCCCGAAAGAAGGCGGATCCCGTAGCCCAGGAACTCCCCGACGCCGGCGACAAAACCGACCGCCAGGGCGTTCGTGCCGAGGAGTTTCAGGTAGGGGCCGTTGACGCTGCGGGCACCCTCGTAGACCGTGTCGCCCAGAAGGCTTACGAGGCCGAAGAGGATGATCAGTTGGAAGGCTTTTTTCTTGTGTGAGTCCATAAGATACCGTTTCAGGTCTGATTTTTTGGATGAGAACGGTACAGCATATAAAACAAATCGAAATTATGCATAACACAATTTCGATCTTAAAGTTATGTTAGTGCCGTGACACTTTGATTTTTAGGGGTACACGGTACAGTACTGTCCAAGTCTCTATTTTCTTTTCATTAATGGCGACTTGGACTGTCCTGACATCATTAATCAATGAACGAGAGTCAGGGCTGCAAACCCATAAAATTTAATGTGATGCAGTACTAGAAGCCTACTGATTTTATACGGGAAATCAAATAGAATGTGCCAACGGCTCGGACACGGGGTTCGTTCCTCGGGACTCGAAACGTTTCTTTTTATTGTGTTATGCCGGACTTGATCCGGCATCCAAAATTTTCCTGAGGAATAACAGATTCCGGGTCACGGCCTAGAATGACAAAGTAAATGAATAGGTTATGGCGAAAAATAGTTTTCTGAAAAATTATTCCTTTTCCCTTCTCCTGATCGCTTCCATTGCGGCGGGCGCGGGGCTGGGAGTTCTCCTTCAGGGAAAAGCGGCGGCCCTGAAGCCGTTCGGGGATATTTTCCTGAATCTTCTTTTTACGGCCGTCGTGCCGCTTGTCTTCTTTTCGATCTCGTCGGCAATCGCCGAGATGTCCGATCTCCACCGGCTCGGAAAGATCATGGGCTGGATGATCTTTCTTTTTATCATGACGGGCGTTCTTTCAGCCTCGCTCATGGTCATGGGAGTGAAGTTTTACCCGCCGGTCCTGACGGGGCAACCGCTGTTGCCGCTCCCGGAAGCCGTCCGCCAAAGCCTGACCAGCGCCGAGTGGGTCAGCGCTTTCACGGTGCCGGATTTCTTTAATCTTCTTTCGAAGCAGAACATGCTGGCCCTGATCGTTTTTTCCATGCTGGTCGGTCTCGGGGCCTCCCTGGCGCGCGAAGAGGGCAAGCCTTTCGTCCATTTTCTCGTTTCGGGCAACAAGGTCATGATGAAAGTGATCCATTTGATCATGTTCTACGCGCCGGTCGGACTCGGCGCTTACTTTGCCTTTCTTACGGGGGTTTTCGGGCCCAGTCTCTTGGGTTCGTACCTGCGGGTCGTGACGCTTTATTACCCGCTCTCGATCTTGTACTTTGTCATCGGGTTCTCATTTTACGCTTTTCTGGCCGGAGGGCTCCCCGCCATAAGGGTTTTTTGGGCGAATATTTTCCCCGCCTCCCTGACTGCGCTCGGGACGGGAAGCAGCCTCGCAACGATACCGTCCAATCTCGAAGCCGCGGACAGGATCGGAGTTTCGCGGGATATTTCCAAGATCGTGATCCCGATCGGAGCGACGATCCACATGGACGGCACTTGCATTTCGGCGGTTGTGAAGATCGCGCTTCTTTTCAGTTTTTTTGGGATGAAATTCGCGGGGGTCGGAACGATCGTTACGGCGATCGGCGTCGCGCTTTTGAGCGGGATCGTGATGACAGGCATTCCGGGCGGCGGATTTTTGGGTGAGCTTCTGATTGTGACACTTTATGGATTTCCGCCCGCGGCGCTTCCGCTGATCTCCATGGTGGGGACGCTCGTGGATCCCCCCGCGACCATGGTGAACGCGATCGGCAGCAACGTGGTTAGCATGCTCATCGCCCGCATCCTCGGCGGGAATAAATGGATGAAGCAGGAGCTTGAGCGCTAGCCGCTGTTCAAATCGATGTCGCGGGTTCGTTCTTTCCGCAGTGTGATTAGTTTATTCGTGACGACGCGCCTCTTTTGCTGTAATATGCACCGATGCTTATATGAGAATATACCCATATATCTCATGAGACGGAATGTTTAAGACAGGGGTCATGCCGGTTTCCGTTAATAGCCAGGGCTTAATCATCCTAAATGAAGCATGGCCTCCTTTTAACAAACTCTATTTATTAGAAGGAGAGAGCTGTGTTTTCCCCAAAGCTGGCGACATGCCTTAAAGATTATTCCAAGGAGAAATTTTTCACGGATTGTATCGCGGGATTCATCGTCGGAGTTGTCGCGATCCCTTTGGCGATCGCTTTCGCGATCGCTTCCGGAGTGTCTCCGGACAAAGGTCTTTTTACGGCGATCATCGCCGGATTCCTCGTTTCCGCGCTGGGCGGGAGCCGGGTGCAGATCGGCGGGCCGACGGGCGCTTTTGTGGTCATTGTTTACGGTATTGTCCAGAAATACGGGATTGACGGACTGATTCTCGCGACGTTGATGGCGGGTATTATGCTTGTGGTCATGGGGATCGCGAAACTCGGAACGGCGATCAAGTTCATGCCACATTCCGTGATCGTCGGGTTCACCAGCGGCATCGCGGTGATCATCTTTTCATCCCAGGTGAAGGATTTCCTGGGTCTGAGTATTGAAAAAGTGCCGGCGGAATTTGTGGAAAAGTGGCACATCTTTTTTCAGCATTTGGGCACGGTGAATTACGTTGCGTTGTTGTTGGGCCTGGCCACGGTCTTGATCATTTCCGTGACTCCCAAATTTTCCAAAAGGGTTCCGGGCGCGCTTGTGGCCCTTATCGTCGTGACCGTTTTCGCGGCCGTGTTCCGTTTACCCGTCGAGACGATCGGCAGCCGTTTCGGGGAGCTGCCTCACGGCCTGCCCGTGCCGCATTTCCCTCTTCTGAATTTTTTAAAGATCCGGGAACTTCTTCAGCCGGCCGTGACGATCGCGCTCCTGGGAGCCATCGAGTCCCTGCTGTCCGCCGTAGTCGCGGACGGCATGATCGGGGCTCGACACCGTCCCAACACCGAGCTGATCGGTCAGGGGATCGCGAACATCGGCTCCGCGCTTTTCGGCGGGATCCCCGCGACGGGAGCGATCGCGAGAACCGTGACCAATATTAAGAACGGGGGCAGGACCCCGGTTGCCGGGATCATTCACGCGATCACGGTCCTTCTCATCATGTTATTCTTCGGAGCTTGGGTCAAATTCGTGCCCCTGGCTTGTCTGGCGGGGATTCTCGTCGTGGTCGCGTACCATATGAGCGAATGGCGGTCTTTCCGCGAGCTGCTCAAAGGCTCCCGCGGCGGAAGGATCGTCCTGGGCATGACGTTCCTTTTGACGATCTTCGTGGACCTGAACGTTGCCATTGAGATCGGGGTGGTGCTGGCGGCATTCCTCTTCATGAAGCGGATGTCCGAGATAACGGATGTGAAGGTTTTTGCCCGGGAATATGAAGAAGACGAGAAAATGGAGCGGGGAGAGGATCGGCCCTTATCGGCCTTTTCACTTCCTCCGAAAGTCGAGGTTTACGAGATCAACGGCCCGCTTTTCTTTGGGGCCGCCAACAGCTTTGATGAGGCCGAGAGAGAGATCTCCGGAAAACGCAAGGTGCGGATCCTGCGTTTCCGGGACGTGCCTTTGATCGATTCGACCGGCATGCACGCGCTGAAGGGTTTTTATAATAAGACCAAGCGGGAAGGCATCCGTCTTGTGATGACCGGACTCCATGTCCAGCCGCTGAATGAAATGGTCAAATCGGATCTTTACGACCTGGTCGGCGAAGAGAACGTTTTCGCGAGCATGAAAGAGTCGATCGCGCGGGCGGAAGAATTGTTGAATGAAAAAAAATAGATCCAGCGGAGTTTCTACGCGGGAAGGCCCCATGAAAAAAATAGATGACATGGTGTTCAAGATCAAAGCGGACTTTTTAAAAGCCCTGGCGCATCCGGCCCGTTTGCAGGTCATTGAATACCTCAAAAACGGGGAGGCCAGCGTGGGAAAACTTGTCCAGGCGCTGGGGATTGAACAGTCAAGCCTGTCGCGGCACTTGGCCACGCTGCGGAACCTCGGGGTCCTGGAGGCGCGCCAGGAAAAGACGAATGTTTACTATAACCTGCAGGATCATGATATTTTCAAGGTGTTGCGGCCGATCGCCGAGCTCCTCCGGAAAAAACTGAAAAGAAGCGAGAAAATGCTGGAGAGCCTCGGCGAAGAATAAGAAAGCGGGAAACGCCATGCAATTGACTTTCCGTGAGATAGAAAACGCTTTTGAGGTCGAAGAGAAAACGCTTTATCAGTGGCTCAATGAGCGGGGAATGCCGGCGGTCAAGGCCAACGATCAGTACTATTTCAACTCGGTCGAGGTCCTGGAATGGGCGCTCAAGTATAAGGTCCGTCTGACGCTCGGGGCCTTGAAGCTTTGTGAAAAAAACCGTCCCGGTCAGGATATTTTCACCCCGGCCCTCCTTCGCGGAGGCGTTCATTTCGGGATCAAGGGGGGCCGTCGCGAGGAGATCTTCCGGGAAGTTTTGAGCCTCCTGCCGCTTCCAGGCCACATTGACCGTTCTTCTTTAATGGAAATGCTGATCTCCCGTGAACAGGCCGGCACGACCGGCATCGGGAACGGGATCGCCATCCCTCACGTCAAACACCCCGTGATCTTTGCCGGCCTCGATCCCGTGATCGGGCTTTTTTTTCTTGAAAAACCGGTCGATTTTGCCGCCCTTGACGGAGAGCGGGTCCATACGCTGTTCGTGATACTGTCCGGCTCTTTTAAAGGACATTTGTCGCTCCTTTCTCGTTTGGCCTTTTGTCTGCAACGCGAAAGCGTTCAAGCGGTCCTGTGCCGCCGTTCGAATGCCGAAGATATCCTCGCGACGTTCCAGGTTGCGGAAGCAAAAACCGTGAAGACCTCCTAAATGGAAACATTCTTCCGCGGGCCCTGGCAGGTCCCTTTCGGCGAACTCTCACTCAAGGTTGATCCCTTGAGCCTCGTTTTTCTTGTCGCGATCACGATCCTTGTCCTGTGCGCCGGGGCATACGGTATCGGGTATATGCGTCCGTATCGAGGAAAGAAACCCTTGGGGATCCACGCCTTTTTTTACGGGGTCCTGGCGTTGGACCTTGTCCTTATCGTTACCGCCAACAACGCGATCCTTTTCCTGGGGGCGTGGGAGCTCATGACCCTTTCCACGTTTTTTTGTATTATTTTCGATGACGAAAAATCCTCGGTGCGTAAGGCCGGATTTATTTATTTGATCGCGTCCCATTGCGCGACGTTTTTTCTTTTCCTGATGTTTTTTTTGATGGCCCGCGCCGCAGGATCGATGGATTTCGATATCATGGCGCGGACGGGTTTTTCGCCGGTCCTTGCGGGGATCGTTTTTCTCCTGGCGCTGGCCGGTTTCGGGGTCAAGGCGGGATTCCTCCCGGTGCATATTTGGTTGCCGTATGCCCATCCGGCCTCGCCTTCCCATATCTCCGCTTTGATGTCGGGGATCACGATCAAAATGGGGATCTACGGGATCTGTCGCGTGCTGTGGATCATGAAAGTGCTGCCGAATTGGTGCGGGTATGTCCTTTTGATGATCGGCGTGTCCTCCGGCATTATGGGGGTCTTATACGCCCTCGGGCAGCACGAGTTGAAAAAATTGTTGGCCTATCACAGTATTGAAAATATCGGCATCATTGCGCTCGGGTTGGGTGTGGGATTATTGGGAAGGAGCCATCAGGTCCCCTTCCTCGCGGTTCTCGGATTCGGCGGAGGTCTCTTGCATGTCCTGAACCACTCGCTTTTCAAAAGCCTTCTTTTTTTTGGAGCGGGTTCCGTCATCCAAAAGACACACACCGGTGAAATGGACCGTCTCGGAGGCCTGGCCAGGACCTTGCCGGTCACAAGCATCCTTTTCCTGGTGGGGGCACTCTCGATCTGCGGTCTGCCGCTCTTTAACGGGTTCATCAGCGAATTCATTATTTATTTCGGGCTTTTCCAGGGACTTCTCGGTCTTCCAGTGCAAGGGGGGATCTTTTGTTCGCTGGGGATCCTTGCGCTGGCGCTTATGGGCGCGCTTGCCCTGGCCTGTTTTTGTAAAGTCTACGGGACCGTTTTTTTGGGTAAGCCCCGTGTGGATATCAATGGCCCTTTAAAGGATCCCGCGGCGCGGCAGGGGATCCGTGAAGGGACATCGCGGTGGATGCTTGTTCCCATGATGATCCTGGCGGGGCTCTGCGTCTGGATCGGTCTTGTTCCCCGGACAGCGGCGGGGTTGGCTTTCCGCGGAGGGGCCTACCTGACGCATGTGGATCTTGCCGCGGTCCCGCTGGGGCAGGTTTTCACGCCCTTGACGATGGTCGTCCGTATCGTCCTTCTGTTCCTCGCGCTCGTTTTGGGATTGATCGTGGTCCGGCGGTTTCTTTTGGGAGGAACGTCCATGCCAGTCCGGGAAACCTGGAGCTGCGGTTTTTCACAGGTCTCATCGAGATTTCAATACACCTCTGCTTCTTTTGCCCGATCGATCGTCGATTTGATGAAAAACGTCCTTTTTTTCCGCCGCTACGGGGGACAGGTCGCGGGCGTTTTCCCGGAGAAAACGTCCTTGGTTTCCTCGGTTCACGATGTTTCCGAAGAGATGGTTTACAGGCCCGGGTTGGCTTTGTTAAATTATATTTCCGAAAAACTCGGCCATAGCCGTATCCGTTATACGCAGCTCTACCTGGTCTACATTCTTCTGTTCCTGATATTTTTACTGGTCTGGAAATTAAAATAAAAAATGAGGTCCTGAGTGGATTTTATACTGAACAAGGCATTGCCGGTTTTGTTCCACTGGGGAGGCGTTTGCCTGTTCGCGCCGTTTTTTCTCGGCGTGATCGCCAGGGTGAAGGCATTTTTTTCAGGAAAAACGGGGCCTTCCGTGTTCCAGCTTTACTTTGATCTTGCGAAGCTCTTTCGCAAGAAGTGTGTCTACAGCGGCACCGCGACATGGATCTTTCGCGCGGCCCCCGCGGTGATCCTGGGGGTCATGCTGACCCTGTCCCTGATGGTCCCTTTCGGCAGATTCAAAGCGCCGGTGCAATTTTCGGGCGATGTCCTGTTGGCGGTCTATCTTCTGGCTGTAGGCAGATTTTTCATGATCCTCGCGGCCCTGGACACGGGGTCCAGTTTTGAAGGTATGGGGGCCAGCCGTGAAGCGTTCTTCTCGTGCCTGTCGGAATTGGCGCTCTTCATGAATTTCATCGTGCTGGCGCTGCTGGCCAAGAGCATTTCGCTCTCCCAGATGATCGGCGCGAATATCCCGATGTCCTGGGGAGGCATGGAACCGGTGTTACTTCTGGTCGTGGTGAGTTTTTTCATCGTGCTTCTGGCGGAAAATTGCCGCATTCCGATAGACGATCCGGAGACCCACCTGGAACTGACGATGATCCATGAGGTGATGATCCTGGACCACAGCGGCGTTGATCTGGCTTTCATGCTTCACGCCGCGGCAATGAAATTTTTTATTTTTTCCGGGATCCTTGTTTCCATCATCATCCCGGTGCGGACCGGGAACGCGGTGATGGACATGGCGATCTTTTTCGGCGGGATGCTGGGCCTGGCGGTCCTGGTGGGGGTCGTGGAGTCCACCACCGCTCGTTTCCGCCTTAACCGGGTAAGGCTCCTGTTGCTGATCTCGTTCGCGCTGGCATTTTTCGGTCTCATCGTAACGTTGTGGAGGGCCTGAGGGCATGATGTCCTTGATCGATGTGTGTTGTATCCTGGCCGTGTTTCTGGCGCTGACGGTCCTGGCGACGCACCGTATTGTGGGAATGATCAAGCTCTTTGCGTTGCAATCCTTTTTCCTGAGCCTTGTGCCGCTGTTCCTGCACGCGGAGGCTCTTTCGGGCCGCGACCTCATGCTTTCTCTCGTGACGATGGTGCTCAAGGCCGCGTTGGTTCCTGCGATCCTCTTCTGGACGATCCGGCACATCTCGATGCGTTCCGAGATCAAACCAATCCTCGGGTTCGGGGCCTCGATCCTTTGCGGCGCGGCGTTGATCGCGGTCGCTTTCTGGATCTCCTTGTCTTTACGGTTGCCCGGAAAGCTGACCTCGAGCCTGGTCCTGCCGTGCTCGCTGGCGACGATGCTGTTAGGTTTTATGACCATGGTGACCCGGACGCGTGCCATGACCCAGGTCTTGGGCTACATGGTGATCGAGAACGGGATTTTTCTTTTCGCGCTGTCGCTTTTTGACGCCATGCCGCTGCTCATTGAAATGGGCATCCTGCTGGATATTTTTGTCGCGGTCTTTATCATGGCCATCGTGCTCAATCACATCAACGAGGAGTTCGAAAGGACCCGGGGCTCCGCGGTGAGCCGGCCTAAATGGGGGGAAAGTCAGTGATCCTGTCCTTTTTGATCGCGATCCCGTTTATGGGAGCCCTGGCCGTATTGCTGCCGGTGAGGCCTCTGTTCAGACGGTGGTTTTTTTGGGCGGTGTCTCTCACGCATGCCTTGATCGTGACTTTTTTCTGGGCGCTGCGGCCGGCTCCGGAATGGCAGGGGTATCTGGTGCTGGACCCCCTAGGGCTTATCCTGCTCTCGGTGATAAGCCTTCTCTTTCTGGCCGTGTCTTTTTTCATGATCGGTTATTTCCAGTATGAACAAAGGGGTAACCGGATATTCACGGCGTGTCTCTTGGCGCTTCTGTCCATGATGACGCTGGTTTCGGTGAGCTATCACATGGGGCTTTTGTGGGTGGCAATAGAGACGACGACGCTTTTCAGCGCCCCTTTGATCGCTTTCCATCGTGATTGGAAAAGTCTGGAAGCCACCTGGAAGTACTTGCTGGTCTGTTCCGTGGGGATCGCTTTGGCGCTGATGGGGACCTTTTTCCTTGCGATCGCGGCTCACGATACGCACACGCTCCTTCTGCCGGCGATCCTGAGCGCGGCGCCTTCACTTTCCGTCAATTGGCTGAAACTGAGCGTTATTTTCCTGTTCGTCGGCTACGGTTGCAAGATGGGACTTGCCCCGATGCATAGCTGGAAGCCGGAAGCTTACGGCCAGGCGACCGGCATGGTGGTGGTTTTGATGGCCGGGGGCCTGACGCAGTGTTCTTTTTTGGCGCTCATGCGGGTGAGTCAGATCTGCTACAAGACAGGATTAAGCGATTTTTACGCTTCCATTCTGATCGTGACCGGGATCCTGTCGCTCGTGGTTCCGGCGGTACTTTTGTTGAGCGAGAAAAACATTAAAAGGTCGTTCGCTTTTTCCTCCGTCGAGCACATGGGGATCCTGGTCCTGGGGCTCGGGTTGGGAGGGCTCGGGATCTTTGGCGCCTTATTTCATATGGTCAATAACGCCCTGGCAAAGGTGGTGATGTTCCTTACGGCCGGGTCCATCGCCCAGAAATACGGGTCTTCCCGCGTCGAGGACGTGCGGGGGATCATCCACACCTATCCCATGACGGGCATTTTTTTGATCGTCTCGCTGTTTGCCGGGACGGGGATGTTCCCCTTCGCGACGTTCCATAGCGAACTGTTGATACTCAACGCTTCGATCATTTCAAAGCACTACCTGTTGGCAGGGAGCTTCGTCCTGTGTCTGGCCGTTATTTTTATCGGAATGGCCAGGATCGTTTTGGCGTTCGTCTATGGCCAACCGACGGAACCGGTCCTGGCTAAAAAGGAAAATTTCTTTATGAATACGACCATCGTGGTTGCCGCGGTCGTCTTGCTGGGAGTTGGCTTGTGGATGCCGGTTTCCTTGAACAGGGCGCTCCACGAAGCGGTGACGTTGATCGGGGCGTCTTAATTCTTGTTTAAAAATTTACAGTGAATTGGGGCGTAAACAAGGCCCGGTTTGGAACGAATGAGGACTTATGGAATTGTTTAATGGCGGCAACATTTCTTTAAAAGATATCCCGGTTTTAGCGGAAAAAGAATTCCGCGAAGAAGTGATTCTTCGCTGCCGGGAGGACGCGCGGCTGATGAACTTTTTCGGATGCGCGGAGGACGGGGGCGACGTCCGCTTGATCGTGATCCTGGGACTCAGCGAAGAGTCTTTGTTGCGGGTGTTTGCGACAAAAATTCCGGCGGGATCTCCCCGTTATCAATCGTTGACCAGGGAGCTACCTCAAGCGCAATTATTCGAACGCGAGATCGCGGAGCAGTGGGCGGTCACCCCCGAAGGGCACCCTTGGCTTAAACCGGTGAGGTATCACGCGAATTACCGCGGCGTGCCGGACCTTTGGAAGGATGTCGCGCGGCAGACGATCCCGGGATCTTATCCTTTTTATGCCGTGGGCGGCGAGGAGGTCCATGAAGTGGGTGTGGGGCCGGTGCATGCCGGTATTATCGAGCCCGGACATTTCCGGTTCCAGTGTCACGGGGAAGAGGTGCTGCATCTGGAGATCCAATTGGGATACCAGCATCGCGGTATCGAGCCCCTAATGGGCGTGGGAAAAGATCTGAAACGGGGAGTTCTTTTAAGCGAGTCCATTGCCGGGGACACTTCGATCGGTCATTCTACGGCGTATTGCGAGGCGATCGAATCGCTGGCGGGTTGCGCGGTTCCGCTGAGGGCGCAGGCCCTCCGCGCGGTGACGCTGGAGCTGGAACGGCTGGCGAATCACGTGGGCGACCTGGGCGCTTTGGGGATGGATGCCGGTTTTCTGCCGACCAGCGCGTATTTCGGCCGCATGCGTGGGGATTACTTGAATCTATTGCTGGAACTGACGGGAAACCGTTTTGGGAAGGGACTCTGCCGGCCGGGAGGTGTCCTTTTTGATATGGATACTGCCATGGCCGAAGATTTCTGCCGGAAACTGAAGCGCTATAAAAAAGAATTCGAAGAAGTAAGCGATCTTTTTTTCACCCGTCCGTCGGTCCTTGCGCGTTTTGAAGGTATCGGGATTCTTCCCCTGAAGACCGCGAAAGACCTGGGGGTGGTGGGTCCCGTTGCGCGCGCGAGCCAGTCGGAGCAGGATGTGCGTATCGATTATTCCTCCGGGATATGGCAATTCTATCATGTGCCCATTTCTCTGGCCGCGACCGGGGACGTTTACGCGCGGGCTCTGGTGCGGCGGCAGGAAGTGATGCGCTCGCTGGAATTCTTGCTGAAACTTTTGCCGTCTTTACCCAAAGGGGATATCAGAGCCCCCCTCGGTCCTTTAAAGCCGGAGAGGCTTGCGGTCTCTCTGGTAGAGGGATGGCGCGGCGAGATCATGCATGTCGGTATGACCGACGGCCAGGGCGCCTTGTCCCGATACAAGATCAAAGATCCCTCGTTTCACAATTGGTTCGCATTGACCCACGCGATGCGCAATCAGGAAATATCTGATTTTCCGTTATGCAATAAAAGCTTCAATTTGTCCTATTGCGGGCATGATCTATGAAGCGCTTTGACCGTAGAAGCGGGGAGCCTTTATGCTGAATATTTTAATGGAGCGTTTAAAACAGGGCCGCCGGACTTTATCCTTTCCCAAGGGGAAGCCCCCGGTCCTGCCGGCGCGTTATCGGGGCCGCCCCATCGTCGCGGGCCTGAAAGACGGTGTGGACTTGGGGAAGATCACCTTTATCCCCGACAGCGGCATTCAACATTCTAATGATTTTCGTATGGCGGCTTCTCGCCGGGAAGATCTCGTTCTTAAGGGTGACGACGCGCACGCTTTGGCACATGCGTTGAATAAGAAGATCTTGGAGATGTTCGGCCGTTCTCTGAAGCTGCGGCAGGTTTCAGCGGGCGGGTGCAATGCCTGCGAGGCAGACATCAATGTCCTGAATACGCCCGTCTTTGATCTCAGCCGTTTCGGTATTCAATTCGTCGCGTCGCCGCGCCATGCCGACGGGATCGTCGTCACGGGTCCCATTTCGCGCAATATGAAAGAAGCGCTTCTGAAAACTCACGAAGCCACACCGGACCCCAAGATCGTTATTGCGGTCGGTGCTTGCGCGATCTCCGGAGGTATTTTTTCCGAAAGTCCGGAATCTTCCAAGGGGCTGGACACCCTTCTTCCCGTAGACCTTTATATCCCCGGCTGTCCTCCGCACCCCTTGACCATTCTTGACGGGCTCCTGAGATTGATGGGAAGGCTCAGAAAAGAATGAATGGAGGTTTCACCCCGATTCATGTCTTCAGGAGTTAATTCTTCGCGGTATTTTTCTCGTTTTAGGGAAGGTCTCCACGAAATAGAAAACCAGACCCTGCTTCGTCCGGAGTTTTAATGAGAAGCCTGTTCGCCCGCGTCCGGAGTTTCCGGGGGAGCGACCTGGAGGGGGTTCAGATTGGCGTGGAAGGCCCATTTCCAGCCCTCCGGAGTCTTGATCCAGCCGCTGAGGCGCATCGCCGCCCGCGTGGGAAGGTCCAGGGGGCCGATGTTCTCTTCGGTCATGACCCGGTAGCTGACAAGAATGAGGGAATCGGTTTGCGTGGTTTTAATATAGCTGAGCTCGTACTGGTCAATGTTCAGTTCCTTCAGAAGCGCCATTTCTTCCGCTCCGTTGCGGGCGATATCCTCATGGACGGACTGGAACTCCGGGGCCATATCTTTTTCGATCTGGGCCCAATTGCCTTCATGAACGTTCTTCCAGAGTTCACGGACAAGCGTTTCGCCCTGGGACATCTCTTCAGCGAAAGTCGGTGGAACGGAACCCAGTAAAAAGAAAACGAAACAAAGAACGACGAGTTTGTTTCTCATGGCGTCTCCTTCCATGCGGATCTTCATACCGTCTCAGGGTTAGTCGGACTCTTTCCAGATATCGCCGCGCCGTCCGATCTTAACAACGTCGTTTATCTTGATCTTCAGGATGGCGAATTTCTCCGAGATCTCCACTTCGAAATGTTCGTGTTTTTTTCCCGTCCGGACCGCTTCGATCACGCGGTCGGCCGAGAGCTTGACGACTTTTTCATCCCATTCTCTCAACATGGCATCGTAGCTTTTGCCCCGCTCGATCACTTTTGCGGTCCCGTTCAGGCGGTAGGCCTCCAGAGCGTCCTGTTCCATAAAAGAAACGGAGACGAGGGGGTTCTCTTTGATGTTGACGACCGTCTGGCCCATGACGTGATCGATCAAATAGAGGGAATCCCTCTTGGCGTGGAGAAAAAGCTTCGGGGCGGAATTCGGCCGGCCGTCACGGGTGGCGGTGCCGACCGAGACGAACTTTCTTTTTCCGAGTAATTCCTGGATTTTTTCCGTGATCTTGGGCATAAAAGTCCTTGAAGGTCCCCATTATACTCCCAAAACGGCAAAAGTTGTGCCAGTTTCGTGGTCTCTACTCAAATCAGGGCAGAGCGCAATAAGAATTGGATATTGCGGCAGACCTCAAACCTGCGCGAGCCAAACTGCTTGCCTCTATAGGTGAAATCCATTATAAGAAGGGCATGCCCCGAGGATTGTATATTCATATTCCGTTCTGCAAGACCCGCTGCCACTATTGCAATTTCATTTCGTTCGGAGAGACTACGCCGGAATTCCGGGAACGGTTCTTTAAGGCCTTATTTGAAGAGGTCCGTGAGGCCGGAAAAAAATATGGACAGCTGTTTTTCGACACGCTGTATCTCGGGGGCGGGACGCCGTCGCTGTTAAACGCTCAAGAGATGACCGGGCTTTTCGGGGAGGTCCGGAAAAATTTCGAAATTTCACAAGACGCCGAGATCACCTGCGAATGGAATCCGGGGGACGGGGAGGAAGAAAAATTCTCCGTTCTCAGAGCTCTGGGAGTCAACCGCCTCAGCCTCGGCGTCCAGTCTTTTCAGGACGGTCTATTGTCCCAGCTCGGGCGGAGGCATACCGTTCATGATACTTTGCGGACGCTCGAGAAGATCCAAAAAGCGGGCATCGGCAATATCAGTTTTGACCTGATGCTTCGGATCCCGGGGCAGAAGCTCGCGGATTTTCAGGAGTCGCTTGAACGGTGCGTCGCATGCGGCGCCGCGCAGGTTTCGCTTTATGATTTGGAGGTCCATAAGGCCACGGTGTTCGGCGGGTTGCGGGAAAAAGGAGCGCTGGCGCTTCCGGATGAAGAGGAGCACGCGGGGATGTATCAGGCGGCATGTGAAGGTCTGGTCCGCGCCGGCTACGAGCATTACGAGATCTCCAATTTCGCGAGGCCCGGCTTTGCGTCCCGGCACAATCTCATCTATTGGCACAACCAGGAGTACCTGGGGCTGGGTCCCGGAGCTTTTTCCTATCTCGGCGGGATCCGTTCCCAATTCGCGGGCGAGGGGATCCGGTATCTTGAAAAGTGCGAGGCCGGGGACTGGCGGAACGATCAGGAAGACGTTCTCTCTGAAGCGGAACGGGAAACGGAGACTTTCGCGATGGGACTCCGTTTGGCAGAGGGCGTGAAGCTCCGGGATTTTCCGGGCATTTATCCGGGTCTTCGGGAACGCGTCGAGACCTTGTTGCAGAAAGGACTCCTTGAGCTCGCGGATGAAGAATTACGTTTAACGGCCTGGGGGCGGTTCCTTTCGGAGGACATTTTCGGTTTTCTACTTCAAAAGGATAGGGGTTCCGAAGCGTGTTTTTTATGATATATTATTCCCCAGCTTGATCTGCGAAACTCACCTTGCAACAAAGGAGAAATCAACATGAGAACCTTTTTCAGAATCTGTATCGTTGCGGTTTTATTTTCTTTGGCAATCACGCCTTACGCTCTCGCCGAAGAAGCCAAGACTTCCGAAAGGTCCGAAGGCGCGACGGTTCAGGTAACTCCCGTGGCGGCGACGATTGTCGACGCGTCGGCCCAGGCCCGGGTCATCGTCAGCGCCCCGGTACCGGCGACCGTGGTCTCGCCCGTGGTTGAAAAGACGACGCTGGATAATCTCCAAGCGGCGTTCAACGGTGAAAGCAACGCCCATGCCCGTTATTTGGCGTTCGCGAAGAAAGCGGACGAAGAAGGGTACGGGAAGGTCGCCAATCTTTTCCGCGCGGCCGCTCGCGCTGAGCAGGTTCATTTTGAAAATCACACCAAGGTCATCAAGGAGCTCGGGGGAACCCCGACCGCCAAGATCGAAACCCCGGTCGTGAAAACCACGGCTGAGAACCTTAAAGCCGCTTTTGACGGGGAAACTTACGAGACGACCGTGATGTATCCGGAGTTTCTCGCGAAGGCCCAGAAGGACAAGGTCAAAGGCGCGATAGATACTTTCGAGGATGCCGGGCGGGCCGAGGCTGTTCACGCCGCTCTCTATAAAAAAGCCATGCAGGATTTGCCGGCATGGAAGGGCAAGGGGAAGGGGTTTTTTGTTTGCCCGGTTTGCGGGAATGTGGTCGAGAAAACGGATTTTCTAAGATGCCCGATTTGTGATACGAGCAAAAAGCTGTTCATAACGGTTAAGTAAGCACCTGCGCGAAAAAAAAGGCGGGACCGGTTTTCCGGTTCCGCCTTTTTTCCCTTAAGGGAGCGTTCCTTACTTCTTCGCTTTTCCCTGACTTGCCACCGCATCCATGGCCGCTTTGATCTTTTCCGGGTCGCCGAGGTAATAGTGTTTCACCGGTTTCAGGTTCGAGTCGAGCTCGTAAACAAGCGGGATGCCGGTCGGGATGTTCAAACCGAGGATCTCCTCTTCGGAGACGTTATCCAGGTATTTCACCAGCGCGCGAAGGCTGTTGCCGTGCGCCGCGATGAGGACTTTTTTCCCCGACTTGATCGCGGGGGCGGCGACCTCGTGCCAGAACGGAAGGACGCGCGCGACCGTGTCTTTCAGGCATTCCGTAAGCGGGAGTTCGGTTTTTTTAAGATCTTTATAGCGCGGATCCAGAGCCGGTGAGCGCGGATCGTTAGGTTCAAGCTTCGGGGGAGGAACATCGTAACTCCGGCGCCAGATCTTGACCTGATCTTCGCCGAATTTCGCGGCGGTCTCCGATTTGTTCAGCCCCTGCAGGGAGCCGTAGTGGCGTTCGTTCAAACGCCAGTCCCTGACCACCGGGATCCACATGAGGTCCATTTTATCCAGGACGATCCATAGGGTCCGGATGGCGCGCTTCAGAACGGACGTGAAGGCGATATCGAAGGCATAGCCCTCTCTTTTGAGTAGTGCGCCGCCTTCGCCCGCCTCCTGAAGTCCTTTTTCGGACAGGTCTACGTCGGTCCATCCCGTGAACCGGTTCTCTTTGTTCCAGGTACTTTCTCCGTGACGGATCAAAACGATCTTATACATCCACAGCCTCCTTACGATGGGGATTAGTTTTACCGTGAAAGGGCGTTAGTTTAGCACCGAACCCGGGACCGGGAAAACAAAAATAATGGCCTGTTTTTGCGGGTTATTCCTCGATGTCGATCGACAAAGCTCGCGCGCTGGGGATGGCGTTGGGGTCGTAACGGACCGTCGCGTGATCCCCGGATTCAATGTCGTCCAGCTCGATCGGAGCGGAATTTTTCATAATGATCGTAGAGGGAAAAACCTTGAGGGCGATGTTCTCATAGCGCAGCATGACCGGGTCGTTCATCCATCTCAGGGTGACGGTCTTTTTTTCGGTGTCCACGGAGTCGATGGTCCCCTCGGTGGTTTCCACGATCCCGCTAACAGAAGTTGCTTCGGAGGCGTTGGGCTCGATGGCACGGGCAAGATTGGCCGCGAGCAGGATCGACCAACCCGCGAGAAACGACAGAGAAACAATCGCGATTTTACGCATGTTAGGCACCTCTTTTGAGGAACGGCTTCCGCATCCAAATATAGCAGTTGAACCGTGGAAAGCAAAGCCAAAAAAGGCCCGGGCGCTTTCCGGTCTTCCCGCCACAAAGCTCCAGGCCGCCCCGTTCTTCGACGAATGAGAAGGGTCGAGCATCAATCTTTGGCTCCCCGTGCCGTTAATGCAACCATGGCGTACGCGGATCTGGATCCTTCTTCCTCGACCAAGGAAAAAATTTATTCAAAGTGTCTCTTGGAGAGCCAGGAAGCCTGGTGGCGGCGCCTTTTAAACGTACAGGCTCCTTACGGCTGGAATCTCCGGCGTCTTCATCCGGGGTTTACGCTCGACATCGGGTGCGGTCTGGGAAGGCATTTACTCCATTTAGGCGGGAACGGTGTCGGGATCGATCACAACCCGGATTCGGTCCGGTTTGCCCGGGCCCAGGGACTCGAGGTTTTTACACCGGAGGATTTTCGGGGTTCTCCGTTCAACATCCCGCAAAGATTTGATTCTCTCCTGTTGTCCCATGTGGCGGAGCACATGACCCAGGCGGAGGTGATCACTTTATTGTCCTCTTATAGGGAACTTCTCAAGCCCCAAGGAAAGCTGATCGTTATCGCGCCGCAGGAAGCGGGTTTCAGAAGGGACGCCACGCACCGGGAGTTCGTGGATTTTCAAAAGGCTCGCGAGATAGCGGGAACCCTGCGGTTAGAAGTCATCAAGGAATATTCGTTCCCCTTGCCGCGCGTGTTCGGAAAGGTTTTCTACTTCAACGAGTTTGTTTCGGTGAGTCTTAAGAAATAGGAGAGTTAGCGGTTCCGGCGGTAGGCGGGAGCGATATAACCGCGGCGCCGTCCACGGGAAAAACTGCGGCCGCCGAAAGAAGCGACCTTGACCGGTTTGTGTTCGATGAAGCTTTCCAGCGGCATTTCCGGATGCTCCGAAATAGGGAGCGCCATCCGCATGAGTTTCTCGATATCCTTCACATCCTTGCCTTGTTCCGGCGTCGCAAACGAGATCGCGTGACCTTTATCCCCGATACGGCCCGTGCGGCCGATCCTGTGGACATAATTTTCGGTATCATCCGGAAGGTCGTAGTTGAGCACCAGTTCGATCCCCTTGACGTCGATCCCGCGCGCCGCGATGTCGGTCGCCACGAGCACGCGATACCGCCCCGATTTGAACCCGTCCAGGGCTTCGCGCCTTTGGGACAGGGAGCGATCCGCGTGGATCTCAGCAACCTTATGGCCCATTTCCCTGATGGAACGCGTGATCTTATAAGCACCGATCTTGGTTCGCGAGAACAACAGGATCGTGCCGTGGTATTGTGACAGTATTTTCGCCAGGAGCTGCCTCTTGGCGTCTTTTTTGACGACGAATAATTCCTGAGTGATCTTTTCTGCGACGGTCCCGGATTTTGCAATCTCCACACTGATCGGAAGTTTCATGTTGGAAGAAGCCATCTTCATGATCTGCTCGGGCATGGTGGCCGAGAAAAGCATGGTTTGACGTTCGCGCGGGATCTTGCGCAGGATCTGCTGGATCTGGGGGGCAAAACCCATGTCGAGCATGCGGTCGGCCTCATCCAGCACCAGGATGCTCACGTCATCCATAAAAACATAGCGTTGTTCCATGTGGTCGATGAGCCGTCCCGGAGTGGCAATGATGACGCGCGGGTGCTGGCGGAGCTCCTGGATCTGGTTGTGCATCGAAGCGCCCCCGATGAGGACCGCGAATTTGATCTTGGGATCGATCTTATGAAGGCTTTGATGGACCTGATAGGCCAGCTCACGGGTCGGGACCAGGATAAGCCCCCTGCCTTTTTTCTGGGCAAGCCGTTGGATCATCGGAATACCGAAGGCAAGCGTCTTTCCGGTGCCAGTTTGGGCGATGCCGATGACGTCCTGGCCTTCCAGGGCAATGGGGATTGCTTTTTGCTGGATCGGCGTCGGATTTGTGAATTTCATCCGGTCCAGGACCTCCAGGAGCTGCGGGGCAATGCCCAACCCGTAGAACGTCACTGGGGCCGTCGGTTGTGATGCTGGGTGTGTTGTCATAAGCACAGTATAAGCTCTTTCTGCATAAAAGAGGTAATAATAAAAATCCTAAGAGAAATCCGCTGACCGGACAAGAAAACGGGATTTGCGCGGTCAGGCCGCGTTCACGGGCGCGGCTTTCAGCGGGGGACCGGAGGGCGGCGGTTTTTCTTCCGGTTCAGGATGTCACAGATCAGGAAGGCCACGACCGTCGCGATTAGGAGGGAAAGCGTCTTGTCGGCAATCTCGATGCAGAAGGTCTCGGAAAGAGACGCGGTGATCCGGCTGTGGATGAATTTGTGGAAGAAGTCGTAAACCGGGAGCGTGTTCACGTCGGGTTTGAGGCGGAAAACTGTGGCAACCGCCTGGACGAGAAGGGCGTTGACGGCGCCGATCCCGATGCCGGCCGCGAGAAGTTTGTGTAACTTCCGTGGGCTGATCCATCCGAGACGCTCCAAAAGCCACGTCGCCGAAGCGATCCAGACACTGTTGAGCAGCCAGAACCAGGAAGTGGTTCCCCAGAAAGTGAACGCCATGAGGAGGTGGTAGAGGATCGCGGTAAAGATCCCGATCCAGAAACCGCCCAATAGCACGGCCAGGGAAGTCCCCCAGCTATCCAGGAAAAAAGGGAGATGCCATTTGATCAGCAGGACCGAAGCGCTGAAATTGAACAGCATCGCGCTCAACATGATCCCGAACGGCCGCTGCCGGAAAGGTTTGAAGAGAAAGTTCTCGACCGCCTCGATGTCTTCTTTGATCATTTCTTCCATTTTGGAGTGGGGCTCGGGGTCTTGTTCGTGAATCCCGCTGATCGCGTTGATCAAACGGCCGATCAATACCGCCAGGTAAGTCACGCCGAGGATCATTTCCAGCGTCACGAAGCTCCGCACAAAAGGAGAGATTGCCGTGATGTCCCCGAAACCGGCGGTTGCTTGAACGACGAAACTGAAGTAGACGTATGTCGACATGAGACCCTGCCCTCCTCCCCGCGAAAAAAAGAAGGCGTTAGGCAGAAGCATTTCGGAAAGCCCGTAAATACAAGCGAAAAAGATCCCTATCAGGATGTACCCGCTGATGGCGCCGTAAAGTTCGTTAAGCGTCACATGCTTCACGGAAAGGACCTGCTTCAGGAGGACAATGCACGTGTAACCGATGAAAACGGTCATGCAGGTCAGGCCTGTGATTTTAATAAGCGGGTGATGTATAAAAACATACGTCCACTGGGTCAGGAAGCAGGGGATCGCGAACAGGACGCTCAAAGCGGTGTAGCGGAAATCATAGCTCATGGAGAAAATGGCCGCGACGAGGAGGCCGGTCAGGATCAGACGAAGGGCGATCTGCCCCAGCAGGGACTGTTCCAGCAAAGGGAGCAGGAGAATGTACCCGGTCAGCAGGATCAACAGCAAAAGATTGTTGTTCTTTTTGAACGGTTCGAACATAGACCCCGCTTTTCTTTGGATGGACCGGTCCGGAAAAGATTAAACGTTTCCTTCTTTCGATGCAAATGAAAAAATGGTCGCGAGTTTTGGGATCCCGCTCAGGCGCGCGATGCGGGTGCCGGGGAGAGGTCCGGACGGAAATGCCAAAGTAGCCACCCGCAGCCGGAGGCCAGAACGCCGGTCCAGGCCCACCACGTCAACAGCCGGTGATGGATGAGGGCGCCGCTTATGAAAGGCATGAGGATCTGGCTGATGGACATGAATGACTGCGTCATTCCCAACGCGATGCCCTGGCGGTGCCTTCCGGCTTTTTGCGTGATCAGGCTCGTCAGGCTTGGCCGCAGCACGGACATTCCGAAGAACATGACCGAAACGGCGGCCAGAAGGTTGGGAAGGTCAAAGGTCCCGCTGAGATAGACGAAACCAACCGCCATGAAAACAAATCCCGCCTGGACCAGGCGGGACTCCCCGAATTTTTTCACCAGCCGCCCGATCAATCCCCCCTGAATGATCATCCCGAGCAGGCCGACATAGGCAAAAACATAGCCGACCTCCTTCGTGCCGAAAGCGATCGCGTGATGAGTGTAGCGCCGTTCGGCAAAAAGAGCGAACCCGGAGAAGAAGATGCCGAAAGCGCAAATGAACGCGAAGAATTGCCATAGGAGAGAGCCGAGCTCCGGTTCTTTTAACAAGGCGAGAGAACTTTTCCAGTCCAGATGACGGGTTTTCGGAACGGTTGTCCCGGAGGAGACGGACTGCGCCGCAAGTTGGGCAGCTTTCTTGGAGGACGGCAGCAGCACGGAAGTGGCGACGATGCTCGCGGCCGAAAGTCCCGCGGCGGCGAAGATCGGGTATTGGTGTCCGAAATGGGCCAGCAAGCCGGCGAGCGCGGGCCCCACCAGGAATCCGAAACCGAAGGCGATGCCGATAAGGCCGAAAGATTTCGCCCTCTTTTCGGGTTCCGTGACGTCCGAGATATACGCCTGGGCCACGGAAATATTCCCCGCCGTGAGGCCGTCGATGACGCGGGAAATAAAAACGGGGAGCAGGCTCGTGGAGAAAGCAAGGATCAGGAAGCCGATGAGAGTTCCCCCTTGGCTCAGCAGAAGAACGGGTTTGCGGCCGATCCGGTCCGAGATCTGCCCGAGGACGGGGCCGGCGACGAACTGGCAGATGCCGTAGGAGGAAAGCAGCCAGCCAACCACCAGGGGCGTGGCGCCAAGTTGTTCGGCGTAAAAGGGCAGCAGCGGTAGAATGATCGTAAAACCCAGAATGTCGATCAGAACGATCAGAAAAATGGAAAAAAGGGGCGATCTTTTCATGAAAGGGATAAGGCCTCGAAATTTCGTTCAGTATGGCGCTAATTTTTCAGGAACTCAACAAAAAAGGGCCGGCCTGAAATCGCGCTTGTCCGGATCCTTTTTTTAAAGTAAAACAGACTCCATGATCCTGGCATTCAACAAACCTTACGGCGTGCTTTCCCAATTTACAGCCAAGGGAAGCTCCGCTCCCAAGAGCGGGGCTTCCTTGCAGTCCATCCGTCCCGCTGCCGGCGGGAAGGATGTGATTTATCCGCCACAAAGCGTTGGGGGATCTTCGCCAGAGGACGGATCCACCCAGAGAAGTGTGGCGGAAAATTCTCGCAGCAACTTGTGTACCGCAAGGTTGCGCGATCATTTGACGCAGCAGCAATCCGGGCAGCGGACGCTTGCCGCGTTCGGATTTCCGAAGCACGTTTACCCGATCGGCCGTCTTGACTGGGACAGCGAGGGGCTTCTTCTCCTGAGTGACGAGAAAGAATGGAACGATCTTTTGCTCCACCCCCGCCATGCCCACGAGCGAACGTACCACGTCCAGGTGGAGGGGCTTATTTCGGAAGCAGCTCTGTCGCGGCTACGCGAGGGAGTGATGATCCAAAACAGGCGGACAAAACCTTGCAGCGTGAAAATCCTGAAAGATCCCCGATACCCGCCGCGTTGTCCGCCCATCCGTTTCCGTTTATCGGTCCCCACTTGCTGGATCGAGCTTAAGCTGATCGAAGGGAAGAACCGGCAGGTGCGGCGCATGACGGCCGCGGTGGGTTTTCCCACGCTTCGTCTGATCCGTACGGCGATCGGCGCGTACGCTTCGGGAGATCTTCCGGAAGGAAAGTGGCGTGAATTGGGAATTTCTCAGAGGCAGCTGCTAACAGGGGGAGGAAGGGCCCGAAAAGTCAGCTGAGTTTTTGGCGAAATGCGCCGTTACTTGGATGACGCGTTTTTGAACAAAGAGGAGGCCATGGCATTGCAGTTCAAGGGAGCGTTTTTTTCGCGAGCGATGGAGAAGGGGCTGTTTTTTATTGCTCTTTTGTTCGCCTTTGCGATCGGTGTCCCGTGGATGCCTGATTTTTCCATTACGGGACTGGATCCGTCCTGGAGATTGTCGCTCCACTATTTCTTCGAGCACGGGTACGTTTTTGGAAAAGACATCATTTTCACCTACGGCCCTTACGGTTTTATCACCACCTGCACTTATTATCCCGCCACCTATCAGATCTTGTTCTTCGCATATTTCTTTTTTGTGGCGGTCTACGCAGTCGTGAGCTGGAACCTTTTCAAGAGGGCTATCAGGAGCCCTTGGGGCGTTTTTTTTGCGGTACTTGGGGCGTCCCTTCTTTGGGCGCCGTTCCCGGAAAATTTTTTTTCGGGAGACACCTTTTTTTATTCCTGCGGGATTTTGTTTTTTACGTCCTATCTCGCGGAAATTGACGAGCCTTACCGGCCGAGAAATTTTTTTCTTGTTGGAATCCTGGCGGCTTCCAGCCTGATGAAATACAGTTTTTTTATTTGGGCGCTCGGTCTTCTCTTCTTCGTCAGTCTGGACGGGATCCTTTTCAGGAAGAAAGTCCCGTTCTTATTCCTTTGGTATTGGGGGGTTCTCGGGGGCCTTTGGGTCCTAGCGAAACAGCCGTTAGCGGGTTTGGGCGCTTTTCTTTTGAACGGGGCCCGGATGGCGCAATATTACGGTTCGGCGATGAGCTTTGTTTTGACCTCCTACCAGCTTAAGCTTGTTATTTATCTTGTCTTTACACTGTTTTTTTTGGCGGTTTTTTATGTCGCCCAGCGGCAGCGGATGGGCCGGCGCGCCCTTTTACCGTCGCTCACTCTGGCGGCCATGGGGTTCTTGATTTTTCGGGCCTCTTTTACGCGTCCCGATCACTACGTTCTTGCCATGAGTTATAGCGCGATTTTGGCGATCTATTTGATCCCTTTCATCGCGGAAGTCCTCAAATCGAAGGTTTGGAAAGTTTTTCTTATCATGTTGTTGATGGCAGCGCTGGGCCTGGGTTATTCCGCCTGCCTGAAGCCTTTGGCGCCCTCATTCTCCAAGCTCGCCGGCAGGATCGGGAACTCCATCTTGAGAATACCTTACTGCACGTTCCGGGAGTCACGTTTTTTGCCACGGCCCAAAGATTTGCAGGCGCGCTATGAAAATATCCGGGGAGCCATCCGGTGGACGGATCCGATGCCGCAGCTTTTCGGGACCGTGGACGCCTATCCCTACGACAGCACCGGGTTGATCGCCTGGAACCTTTCGTACAAACCCCGGCCGGTTTTTCAAAGTTATGCCGCGTACACTCCCTTTTTGTCCCGGAAAAATGCGGACCATTTTAAAAGTTCCAACGCGCCGGAATTTCTTATTTTCGGACCGAACGTTACGGAAGACGGCAAGCCCGTCGATGCCCGTTATCCGACGCTGGACGACAGTCTGTCTTTGCCCGAGATCCTGAGCCGTTACGATTTACTGGCGACTCTTCGTGGGAAAGCCCTGTTGAAAAAAACCCCCGTCCCGCGGCCTTACGCACTTCCGTTGATCGAAAAAGTAACGGCGGAGTTCGGGAAACCCATTCCCGTTCCCGGCTTTGACAAAAACCCCGTCTGGGTCGAAATTGACATTGAGCCGACATGGTGGGGCAGGATCTTTGAATTTCTCGGCAGGGCGGGGAGGGTTTTGATCACTGTCCGGGCTTTGAACGGCACCGCGCATGCCTACGAACTGCCTCCGGTGATGGCCCGAACGGGATTTTTACTTTCTCCTCTATTGGACGACGCTGGCGGGTTTATCGATTTTTGGACGCGTCATTTTGAAAACTCGGGATTGCTTCAAAAGGAAGTGGTGGGATTGACTCTTGAGGTGCCATCCTCCTACCGAGGGTTCTTTGCTTCAAGGTTCCTGGTCCGTTTTTTCGAATATAAGACCTGAAGGGGATCCCTGTATCCGAGGGGCGGACGTAACCGTTCGACAGCATCCTGCGGGGGATGAAGTTTTGTATGGGAAACAATAGAACGACGGGCTGTTTTCCGGAAAAAAGGTAGCCATGGTGTTTCAGCCCAAAGGATCGATCGTAGCGCGAGGGATAGAAACCGCGTTGTTTTTCATTTCTCTCTTGGTCGCTTCCGCGGTCTTTATCCCGTGGAAGCCTAATTTTTCCATGATGGGACTGGACCCATCCTGGATGCTGTCGCTCCACTATTTTTTTGAACACGGGCACGTTTTCGGGAAAGATATTATTTTCACCTATGGGCCTTACGGGTTTATCAGCACCTACCTTTATTATCCTGCCACTTACCAGATCATGGTTTTCGCGTATCTTTTTTTTACCGTTGTTTATACCGCTGCGGGCTGGAATATCCTCCGGAAGGAGATCAAGCACAAGGGGGGCGTTTTCTGTGCCGTCCTTGCCGCGACTTTTTTTTTGGCACCGGCCCCCCATAACTTTTATGCGGGAGATATCTTCTTCTATTCTTGTGGGGTCCTTTTTTTCGCGTCCTATCTCGCGGAGAGCGATAAGCCTTACCGGTGGAGAAATTTTTTTCTTGTCGGAGTCCTGGCGGTCATCAGCTTGATGAAATACAGTTTTTTTATTTGGGCGGTCGGGCTACTTTTCTTTGTAAGTTTGGACGGGATCATTTTCAAGAAAAGATGGCCGTACTTATTTCTTTTGTACGGGGGATTTCTCGTTGCGTTCTGGGTTCTCGCGAAGCAACCGTTGGAGGGTCTTGGGGCCTTTTTCCTGACAGGGGCCCACATGGCACGGTATTACGGTTCCGCGATGGGCACTTCCTCGTCGCTCCATGATCCTCGTCTTGTTTTTTATATGATCCTTTCGTTATTGCTCACGACGGTTTTTTACATCGCCCAACAGCGGCGGACGGGACCCCGGGCCATTCTACCGTCCCTGACCTTGGCGGCCATGGCGTTCCTGATCTATCGCGCCTCTTTCACGCGGGACCACAGCATCATTGCCATGAGCTATCTCGCGGTTTTGGCGGTCTACCTGGTCCCGTTTTTAAATACGGCCCTGGGTGGCAGGGGATGGAAAATATTATGGGCAGTTCTTTTGGTGGTGACTTTTACGTTCGCCTATCTTTACAGCATCAGACCTTTCACGCCTTCTTTCTCAGGGCTCGCTGGAAAGATCTGGAGTTCTTTTTCCAAGATGCCTCACTACACGTTCGTGGAATCACGTTTTTTGCCTCGCCCCAAGGACCTGCAACTGCGCTACGAGGAGGTCCGGAAACTCGTCCGGGGGGACAATGCCGTCCCGCAGCTTTCGGGAACTGTAGATACCTATCCGTACGACAGCACCGGACTGATCGCGCAAGACCTTTCGTACAGGCCGAGGCCGGTTTTTCAAAGCTATGCTGCGTATACGCCATTTCTATCCCAAAAAAACGCCGATTATTTAAAAAGTCCGAGGGCTCCGGAATTTCTTGTCTTTGGGCCGAACGTCACGGCTGACGGCAAACCCATTGATGCCCGTTACCCGACGCTGGACGACAGTCTTTCTTTGCCTGAAATCATGAGCCGTTATGATTTTCTGGCCGCTCTTTACGAGAAGGCCCTGTTGCGAAAAACCCTCGTTCCGCGGCCTTATTCGTTCATATTAATCGAAAAAGTTACCGCGGAATTCGGGGAGACGATCCCGGTTCCTCATTTCGATGAGGGGCCTATCTGGGTGGAAATTGAAATCAAAAAAACATGGCTGGGAGAATGGGGCGCGTTTCTGGGCCGGGCCGGGAGAGCCGGGATCGCCGTCAGGGCTCTGGACGGGAAAACTTATACTTACGACCTGCCTTCCGAAATGTCCCGAACAGGGTTCCTGCTTTCCCCCGTTCTGGACGACCCCGGCGGGTTTATCGCTTTTTGGACGCGTCATTTTAATCATGCCGGGCTTTCCCATAAGGGGGTGTTTGAATTCAAGCTTGAAGTCCCGGCTTCTTGCGGCCGGTTTTTTTCTTCGAAGATCGAAATCCGTTTTTTTAAGTATATAATTTAAAGGGACACTTGTATTCGAAGACCAAACGTAATAGTTTGATAGTGTTCTCGCGGGGTTTCACCGTGGGAAAAGGAGACGGGTATGGACCAGTACCAATATGATGTGTGTGTCATCGGAGGCTGCGGGCACGTCGGGTTGCCGCTAGCGATCGCTTTCGCGAACGCGGGGAAAAAGGTTTCGATCTACGACGCGTCCGAGAAGAACGTCATGACCGTGCGCCAGGGGACGATGCCTTTCGAAGAAGAAGGCGCTGAGGTCCTCCTCAAAAAGAATCTCGGGAAAAATCTTTTTGTTTTTTCCGACGACGCCGTGATCCGGGAAAGCCGTTTCCTGATCGTCGTCATCGGGACGCCGACCGACCGCCACCTGAATCCCGAATTCACGAAGTTCAAAGGCCTTTTCGAAGGGATCATCGATCTGATTCGGGACGACCAACATGTCATTTTGAGAAGCACGGTGTTTCCCGGCACGAGCGACAATATCCGGACGTATCTAAAGGAAAAAGGAAAGGCCCCGCGGGTATCGTTCTGCCCCGAGAGGATCCTGCAGGGCAAGGCGATGGAAGAGCTTTGTTCGCTCCCGCAGATCATCGGCGCCTACGACGACGCTTCCTGGGAAGACGCGAAAGCGCTGTTCCTGTTATTGGCGCCGGAGGTCGTGCGTCTCACGCCGCTGGAAGCGGAGATCTCAAAACTCTTCACGAACGTCTGGCGCTACATCCAGTTCTCGATCGGCAACCAGTTCTACCAGATCGCGACGGAACACGACCTCGATTTTTACAAGATCTACAACGCGTTGACCCACCATTACCCCCGGGCCAAGGATTTCGCGCGCGCGGGTTTCGCCGCGGGGCCGTGTCTTTTCAAGGACACCGCCCAGATGGTCGCTTATACCGGCAACACGTTCTTCCTCGGGAATGCGGCCATCCTGCTGAATGAAGGACTGCCCAACTTCATCGTCAAAAGGCTGCATGACAAACATGCGCTCTCCGCGAAAACCATCGGGATCCTCGGCATGACCTTCAAGGCGAACATCGACGACAAAAGGGACTCTCTTTCCTACAAATTGAAGAACATCCTGGAGGTCGAAGCGAAAAAAGTGCTGTGCTCGGATGTTTATGTTCACGAGGAAGGTTTTGTTTCTCCGGAAGTTTTGATCCGGGATTCCGACATCGTGGTCGTGGGCGCGCCGCACAGGGAATATGCCGGCCTGCGGATCCCCGAGGAGAAGGTCCTGGTCGATACCTGGAATTTCTTCGGCCGCGGAGGGCTGTTCTGATGCGCATCCTGGTCACGGGGGCGGCGGGATTCATCGCGGGCTATCTGGTCGAGGACCTTTTAAAACACGGTCACGCGGTCGTAGGCATCGACAACTTTTCCAAGTACGGGAAGGTCGGGAAGAGTTATGACAACCACCCGCAGTACCGGTTCGTTCAGGGGGACGCGAAAGATGCGGCGCTTCTCACGGAACTGGCCTCGGATTGCGATCAGATCGTGGCGTGCGCGGCGATCATCGGAGGCATTTCGCTTTTCCATGAATACGCGTACGATCTTCTAGCCGAGAACGAAAGGATCCTTGCCGCGACTTTTGACGCGGCGATCAGCGCTTTCCGGAACAAAAAACTGAAGAAGATCAACGTCCTGTCGTCTTCGATGGTCTTTGAAAGTACCACGACGTACCCGACGCCCGAAGGGGAGCAGATGCGGTGCCCGCCGCCGTTATCGACCTACGGGTTCCAGAAACTCGCGTGCGAATACTTCGCCAAGGGCGCGTGGGAACAATACCAGCTGCCTTACACGATCGTCCGTCCTTTCAACTGCATTGGGATCGGGGAGAAGAGGGCGCTCTGCGACAAGGAGATCTTGTCGGGGAACGTGAAACTGGCGATGAGCCACGTGGTTCCGGACCTTGTCCAAAAGGTCCTGAAAGGACAGGCGCCGCTGCACATTCTTGGCGACGGCAGCCAGATCCGTCACTACACCTACGGAGGCGATCTCGCGCGCGGTATCCGGCTGTGCGTCGAAAACGACAAGGCCCTCAATGAGGATTTCAATCTTTCCACGCCCGCGTCGACCACGGTGCTCGAGCTCGCCCGGTTGATCTGGAAAAAGATCCGCGGCAACGAGCCTTTCCGGTTCGTGTCGGACCCGCCTTTCCAGTACGATGTTCAAAAAAGGGTCCCGGACGTCACAAAGGCCAGGAAAGTTCTGGGTTTTGAAGCGACGACTTCTCTTGAGGACGCTCTTGATGAGATCATTCCGTGGATCCAGCAGCAAATAGAGGCCAGAGGCATATGAGCGAACAATCCATGGATGTCCGGAAACTTTACCAGGAACGGTTTTCTTCCGAAGACCTCCGGAAGAAAAACGGGATCTGGAAAGTGCTGTGCGGCTCTTTTTTCCAGCGGTTCATCCGGGAAGACCAGGCCGTCGTGGACGTCGGCGCGGGCTATTGTGAATTTATCAACCATATCCGGTGCGCAAAAAAATTGGCCGTGGACCCCAACGAGGACACCGCGCGCCATGCCGCGCCGGACGTCCGGGTCTTTACGGATCTTTCTTTTTTGAAGGACGGGTCCGTCGATGCCGCGTTCATGAGCAATCTTCTGGAGCACATGAAATCGAAGGAAGACATCCTGAAGCTCTTCGCGGAAGTCCGGCGTGTTTTGAAGACGGACGGGCGGCTCCTGATCCTCCAGCCCAATATCCGGTTCCTGTCCCGGGAGTACTGGGATTTTTTCGACCACCACATTCCGCTCAGCGACCGGAGCCTGGCCGAAGGGCTTCTATTGGCAGGTTTTCAGATCGAAAAAGTCATTCCCCGGTTCCTGCCCTACACGACCAAGTGCCGCATGCCCCAGAACCCTTTGTGGGTCAAGCTGTACCTGAACATGCCCTGGGCGTGGGGGATCTTCGGCAAGCAAACCTTCGCGGTGGCAAGGAAAGCATGTACGGCCTAGTTCAGATCGTGATGCCGGTGTATAACGAAGGGAAGAATATCGCGAAAACGATTGCCACGATCGAAGTGAAAGTAAAAACCCCGTTCCGCGTCCTCATGGTCTACGATTTCGATGAAGACGACACCCTTCCCGAGGCCCGGTCCCTGCAGGGGCGGTACGACATCCGGCTGATCCGGAACCGCTACGGCCGGGGAGTTCTTAACGCGATCAAGACCGGGTTTGAAAGCGCGGAGGACGGCGCCGTGCTGGTCTCGATGGCGGATCTCTCCGACGATTATTCCGTGGTCGATGTCATGATCGGAAAGCTCAACGAGGGGTACGATATCGTGTGCGGTTCCCGGTACATGAAAGGGGGACGGCAGGTCGGAGGGCCGAAGTTCAAAGGGTTCCTTTCGCGCGCGGCCGGTCTTTCGCTCCATTTTTTGACGGGGATCCCAACTCATGATATTTCGAACAGCTTCAAGATGTACACCAAAAAGCTTCTGGAAGCGATCCGGATCGAAAGCCGCGGCGGGTTCGAGCTCGGCATGGAGATCGTCGTAAAGGCTTTCCGCCAGGATTTCAGGATCGCGGAAGTTCCTTCCGTGTGGCAGGACCGGAGCGCGGGAACTTCAAAGTTCAAGCTGTGGGAATGGCTGCCGCATTATCTGCGCTGGTATTTTTTCGCGCTGACATCAACTTCGAGGAAAGCCCCGCTTCGTTCCTGACCCGCAAAAAATTAGGGGACAGACATGAAGTGACTGTCTGTCCCCTGGAAAATATCAGGCAGGGCTCAGCGTTCAAATTCGTTCGCGAACAGTTTGAGGCTGAGCAGCGATCGCTTGATCTCCCCCCAGTTAAGAAAAGGAAGGATGTCCGAGTAGCCGTCCGTCCAGACACGGTGACGTTCCGTCAGCCGGTTGGCGATAGGCTCCCACCCGTGATCGACGACCAGCGTCTGGAACTTCGTGCCGTCCCATGTGAACGCCATCCAATGCGAAGGAAGTCCGGCGGGCTGTCCGGAGGTCATGCGGTAGAGCACCCACGCCTTCGCATCCCTGGCGGCTTCCACGAGGACCGGCTCCAGCCGGATAAAGCGGTTGCTGATATGGAACAGCAGCAGGCCGCCTTCGTTCAAATGTTCCTTGTATCCGGCGACGGCTTCCCGGGTCACAAGATGGAAGGGGATGGAATCGCCGCCGAACGCGTCCACGACGAGGACGTCGTATTTGCGCTCCGGCGCTAGCTCAAGCGAGCGGCGCGCATCGCCATAGAAGACGCTGATCTTTCCCCGCGCGTTCGCCAGAAACGTAAAATATTTTTTGGCGATGACGCCGATGTCGGGATCCAATTCATAATAATCCATGGTGTCGCCGGGTTTCGTGTAGATCGCGAGCGATCCCGTGCCGAGGCCGATGATGCCGCAGGATTGAAAACGGAATTTCTCCGAGGAGAAAAGTTCTCCGGCCGGCGACGTCGGACTGTAGAAGGAACTTGGCACAAGCTCCAGACCCGGTACTCGAAGCTGCGCTCCGTGCAGGGTCGTTCCGTGGCTCAGGATCCGCACGTCCTTCGTGTCGGTCACTTCGTAGATCCCGTAGTAATTCCGGGCCTTGAAAACGGCGTGGGAACTGGCGCCGGTTATTTCGGGAATCCAAAATATGCACAGCAATGCCGGTACGATCGCCAGGGCTCCTGTTCGTAAATGGGCCAGCCACCTGGTCCCCGCCGTCTTTTTTTCGGCGATCCATACGGCCGCGGCGATCAGCGTCAGGGCCAAAAGGTATTCGATGACTGACTTCGAAACGAGCGGCATGACCCAGCTGGTCAGGAGTCCGCCGAGGAACCCTCCGAACGAGAGCGTCAGATAGAACGCGGTCAGATGGCGTTCCGAAGACGGTTTGTGGGCCGCCAGCCGGTTCTGGCAATAAAGGCACAGAAGGAACAGGGCCGTGCTAAAAACGATCAGTTCGATCGCGACCGGGAAACTCTTTTTTTTGACCGCGAAAAATAACAGGGCGCCGCCGGCGAGCAGGAAGGAAATATTTTTGAGTATCCATGGGGGGCACCAGGGCTTCGGCTTAAAACTCAGCACGAAAGCGAAAAGATAAATGGCCAAAGGCAGGACCCAGAAAAGAGGGACCGGGGCGATCGCGTAAGTGATGATGTTCGTGACGGCCATGAAAAGCATGACGCCGGCGGCGCTGAATAAAAACCAGAGGCCCATTTTCGTGCCGGGCATTTCTTTTTCCCGAGTTGAAGATACAGGCGCGGGAGGATTCACCGGGACGAGCATGAAGAGCAGAACATTAAAAACCGCCAGGAACCCGTAGCCCCACCGCCAGAACTGTTCCTGCTGCGGCAGCGTCAGACACAATTCAAATATAAAAGGATAAGTCAGGAGCGCGCCGAGGGAGCCGGCGTTGGAGGTCGCGTAAAGGGCGTAGGGGTTGGACCGCTGCGGGAGCGAAGAGGCCGCGAGCCACGATTGAAGTGCGACGCTGATCGTTGACAGGACGAAAAAGACCGGCCCGATGCTGGCCAGCAAACGCCCAAAAACGCTTCCGGCCAGGAAAGCGGAATTTTCCCCGCCGCCGATCCCGAGGACGTGTCCCGGGAAAAACAAAAAGGGAAGGAACACGAGCAGGAGCTGGATCTTCCGGTAGACGCGGGCGCCCCATTTTTGGACCGCGCAATGGACGGAGACGTATCCCAGCAGCAAAAAAGCCTGGAAGAAGACCAGGCAGGCGCCCCACACGAAATAACTTCCGCCGTAAACGGGGAGAAGCTTTTTGGCGATGATGAGCTCGATCTGGAACAGGAGGAACGCGGCAAGGAACGTGATTGTGTGCAAAAGGAAAATCGCCATAAAGTCCCCGGTGATCTTTAAAAAGGACGTTCGAGAGGCGCCTGGAAAAATGCGCGCCCGGAAGACAGTCTAGAGCCCTGAAAATGCCCGGTCAAACAAAATGTCCCTCAGCGCTTCCTTTCATCCACGACCTGTTCAACCCCGGGGTTTGGACGGGGTGCTTCCGGCGGCGCCGCGTCCTCGGGAGGAAGGATCTTCACGGGCCTTCTTACCGATTCTTCCGTGGAGAACTCGTCCTGGCAGCGCGGACAGCGGCTTATCTTCGAGAAGCGAACGCAGTAGTGTTGGATCCCGACCGCGGCGTGATCGTTCTCGAAACATTTCGGACAGACGCACTCTCCGGAGGATTTGTGCCGGTAGACGGTGACGCCCGTCGGGAGTTTGTGGGCCTCATAAGGTTCGCCGCCGTTCCCGGGCAGCCGCTGCGACAGCTCCCTGAGCTTCGCGTTCTCTCTCTGGAGCTCGAGCCTTGACGTCTCGAGACCGGATAATTTTTCGTGGATCGAAAGAATGCCTTCCTGAAGGAGGTCCATCTGCTGTTTAAGAAGCGCGAGGTCGAAACCGACGGGGGAACGGTCCAGCAGCAGTTCACCGCGGGGGGCGCGCGGAGACGCTTTCTTCTTTCGCGGCGTTTTCTTTTCCTTCTGGGGCCGGAAGTAATCCAGGGAAGCGATTTTATCCCCGGGGATTTTTTCGAGAGCTTTTTTCATCGCGTCGCTGACATATTCTTTTTTCATGGCAAACCGTAAGGTCCTCCGGGCCATTCAAGTATCGGTCATGCCGGGATTTTCTAGAGTGCGGAGTGCCGGGGGCCGTTCCGGTGCCGGAAGAGGGGGGATCGGGTTTCGGGGACTATCCGAGGAGCTCGTCGATGGCTTGGAACAGCTGTTCGCCGAAAAAAGGCTTCGTGAGCACATGCTTGATATGGGTGACGAATTTTGTCGCTTCCAAATAGTTTTCCCCGCTATTAAGCGCTCCGCCTCCTGACATGGCGATGATCTTCACGGCGGGGAAGTCCTTTTGGATCTCCTGGATGGTCGTAACGCCGTCTTTGACCGGCATGATAATGTCCGTAATCACAAGGTCGACGGGGGTTGTTTTGAGCGCCTGGATCCCCTTTTCCCCGTCCTCCGCGGTGATCACCTGATAGTTTTTGCGCTCCAGCATTTCCTTCATCGTTTCCCTGAACAAAGGATTGTCTTCGATCACAAGGATGCGGGGCATGGGAGCGTTCTCTTTCGAAGGAGTTCGTTGATGGCTTGCAATAATTGTTCGCTGGAAAAAGGTTTTTGGAGCACATGCTTGATATGGTTGATGTATTTCGCCGCTTCCAGGTAGCCATCACCCTTATTGATGACCCCGCCTCCCGACATGGCGATGATCTTGACCGAAGGGAAACCCGTTTGAATATTCTTGATGGTCGTGACCCCGTCCGAGACCGGCATGATAATGTCCGTGATCACGAGGTCCACCGGGACGCTTTTGAGGGTTTGGATCCATTGGCAGCGGTAATGACCTCATAGTGATTCTGTTCCAGCGCTTCTTTCAGTATTCCCCGGAAGGAGGCGTCATCTTCGATCACAAGGACGCGTGCCATGAAATCGTTTCCTTTCTGAGACGGTCGTTGGTGTCTTGCAATAACGGTTCGCCGAAAAACGGTTTCGGAAGCAACCGGTTGATAGGGGGAATGTCTTTCGTCGTTCCCGAGAGGCTACCCCAGGACCTTCTCGATGGTTTGGAACAACACTTCGCCGGAAAAAGGTTTTTGGAGCACATGCTTGATGTGGGTGATGAACATCGTGGCTTCCAGGTAGGTTTCCCCTTTATTGATCGCGCCGCCCCCTGACATGGCGATAATCTTGGCCGCGGGGAATTCCCTTTGGATGTCCTGGATGGTCGTGACGCCGTCTTTGACCGGCATGATGATGTCCGTGATCACCAGGTCGACCGGGTTGCTTTTAATCGCCTGGAGCCCTTTGTCCCCGTCTTCCGCGGTGATGACCTGATGGTTTTTCCGTTCCAGCATTTCCTTCAGGGTCTCCCGGAACGAAGCGTTGTCTTCGATGACAAGGATGCGTGCCATACAGGCTCCCTTCTTTATGCGTGAGCAGCGACGCGAGGTAAAAAGATGCTAACGACGGTTCCTTTGCCGACTTCGCTTTCCACCGCGATCTTTCCGTTGTACCGAGCGACGACGTTATGGGTCATGAAAAGTCCGAGGCCGGTCCCTTCGCCGATTTCTTTAGTCGTAAAAAACGGCTCGAAGATGCGGTCGAGCGTTTTCGGGTCCATGCCGCGCCCCGTGTCTTCGAGGGTCATTTTAACATAGTCGCCTCCCTCAAAGAGCGCATATTTTTTCGCCGTTTGTTCATCCGCCAGGATCCACGAAAGGCTGAAGGTGATGATCTCTTCTTTCGCGGGATCCAGCGCCTGGTAGCTGTTGGAAAGGATGTTGAGCAGGGCGTGTTGTATCTCGTTCGGGTCCGCCCGGACAAGTCCGCAGTGGGGAGCCAGATTCTCACGGAGCTGAATGTCCCCTTTGACCGAGGCCCGGAACAATTTCAGCGTGTTCGCGACGACGGGGTAGATCTCGATCTCGTTGATGTCGCGTTCCTGCGCCCGGCTGAAAGAAAGCATTTGCCCGATCAATTGTTTTGCGCTGTCGACCCCTTCGATGGCCCGGAGAAGGTCCTTGTGTGTCCGGCTGCCCGGCGCGATATCTCCGAGCGCCATCTCCGTGCAGCCGCGGATCGAGGCCAGGATGTTATTGAAATTATGGGCGATCCCGTTGGCCATGGTCCCGATCGATTCCATTTTTTGAGCCTGCATCAGCTGTTTGATAAGCATTTCCTTTTCTTGGATGGCTTTCAGCTGTTCCGTGATGTCATGCATGACGGCGACCGCGCCTAAAATCCTGCCGTCTTCCGCTTTGATGGGAGAGGCCTCGGCGATGACATGCCGTTGGGGGCCGCCTTTCGGGGCGATCACCATCCCGGCATCGTGGACTTTTTCACCGCGGAAAGCCCGCAGCAAGGGGATCGTGCGGACATCTAAGGGGGTGATCCCGTCTTCCTCATAGAGGTTATAATGACCGGCCCAGTTCTCCTGCGATAAAGAGCTCTCGGCGCTTAACTCGTGCCATTCGCGGGCCGTACGGTTAAAGAGGATCAGTTCGCTTTTTTCGTTACAGGCGATCACTCCCGCGTTCATGTTCTCAAGAAGCGCGGAGGAAAAAAGCTGTTCCAGTGCCAACTTTTCCTCAGCTTGTTTTCGCTCGGTGATGTCCTGGAACGTGCCCAAGACGTAGGAGCGTTCCCCCTCGACCACCGGTGCGATCCCCCGCACTTCGGTCCAGATCATCCTGCCTGTGCCCGTGATGCCACGGCACTCTATAGCAAATCGTTCGCCGGTGGCCAGACAGCGGGCGATGCTGTCCTTGATCTTGGGAACGTACTCCGGCAGATAAAATTTCAGACCTTCTGTCAATCCGAGCTGGTTCCCTTTGGGATATTCGATGATTTCGAAAACTCCTTCGGTCCATTCGAGATAGTCTGTCAGAGGATTCGCTTTCCACCCCGACAAGCGGGCGATCCGCTGCGTTTCCTGGAGAAAGACTTGGCTTTCCCGCAACGCCTCTTCCGCGCGTTTGCGTTCGGTGATGTCGCGAAACGTCCAGATCCTTCCGTAGTATTTTCCGTCCTTGCCCCAAACGGGCGCGGAATACCTGTCCAGGACCATCCCGTTCTTGAACTCGATCTCGTCACGGCTGGTCTCTCCCGGGTGGTTGTAAAGATCCCGGACCCTTTCGAGAAAAGAATCGGGGTCCCGGGTCAGGCTGACCACATACTTGAGCAGCGCGGCATCATCCGGGTCCTCCGCGATGTGTTGGGGGACATTGAAAATCTCGAGCATCCGCTGGTTCGTAAGGACCCGCTGCTGTTTCTCGTCGACCACCAGGATCCCGTCGAGGGACGCGTTCGTTTGAGCTTCCAGCAAAGCCGTTTTCGATCGCAAAGCCACGTCGGCCTGACGGATCTCCGTCATGTCCCTGTCCGATCCGCGATATCCGGTGAGATTGTTCTGAGAGTCCAAAAGCGGGACACCGTTCGTGATCATTAAAAGGATCCGTCCGTCCTTGGCTTGAACCTGGTTGGGCAAATTGCGGAACGAGCCCTTTCGCTCAAAAACGGCCAGGGTGATTTTTCTAAAAACCTCGCGACCTTCTTCGGGGTGGAGGTCGTAAAAATATTTTTTTCCGACCAATTCCTGCGCTTCGTAGCCGATGACTTTTTTGCAGCTCTGGCTCAGGTAGGTGTAGAGGCCCGCGGCGTCAGTTTCCCAGATCATTTCCGAACTCAGGGCCGCGATCTGATCGAAACGTTCTTTGCTATCCCGCAACAAGTCTTCCGCTTTCTTGCGCTGGGAGATGTCGTTCAAAAGAGCGACGACATATTCCACGTTTCCCTGGGGATCCCGTACGCAGCCCACGGCCAGATCGACCCAGATCACGGCGCCGTTTTTGCGGACGAACCGTTTCTCCAGGTCGTACTGTTTGATTTCGCCAGACAGCAGGCGGTTAAATTGTGCGACGTCCTCGGCAAGGTCATCGGGGTACGTCATTTCCGCCCAGGTCATGTCGACAAGTTCCTCCCGGGAATAACCCAAAAGGGAACAGACCTGATCATTTACCTGGATCCAGCCTTTTGTGGGAGAGGTGATCGCGATGCCGGTCAGGGCGAGATCAAAATAACTGCGAAAGCGGGCCTCACTTTTTCGGAGGTCCGATTGCTGGGCCTGGATGCTTGTGTCGGTGTGGCGGAGCAGGATGTAGATGAATCCCAGGATCAGCGTCATCAGCACCAGAGCGCTCATTCCTCCGAGGATTAACGGGCGTGAAAAGTTCTCCTTGTCAGTCGAAAGATCGCGTGTGACGATCAGATGGCCGACCTCCTTGCCCGAAGCGTCCGCAAGAGGCAGTGCGGATACCCGCCACTCATTTCCGTCGATGGTGACTTTCTGGCCCGGGTCTCCACGGATATGTTCGCCCGCCGGGCCTTGATCCGCGAGGGGCACGAAGGCATCAGGAAGCTTGCCGAAAGAAGTGTAGAGCACGACGTTCTGTGACAAACGGTCCCACTCGGGTTCGCGTCCGAGCAGGCGCATGCTCTCTTCCCAATTCTGGCGGTTCAAAAGTTGCTTCTGGATGGTGACGGTCAAGTGTTTTCCGGACCGGAGGTACAACGTGCGCAGGATGTCTTCGATCTCTTTCCCGAGTTCCACATAACCGACGAGCGTGCCCGCTTCGAAAACCGGCTGCACCACCCGCAAGGGGAAGGTCCCTAATGTGCCCAACTCGACGCCAGATGAGGCTTTGCCGGTCCGTTCCGCTTCGAGGGCCGTAAAACGGTCGATCCGGTCGCCGTGGTTTTCCGGTCTGTGGACGCGCAAGAGACAGACGCGGTTCTTGTCTAAAAAATAAAAATGGGTGATGCCGCTATCCCGGCGCAAGGTTTCGAAGATAGGGCTCCAAACGGCAAGCAGGTTTTCAATGTTCCCTTCGCGCAGGGCCTTTTGCGCGCGCGGATCTGTGGCAATAGCTTGCGTCGCCACCTCCAGACCGGAGGATTGCTGGTGCAGGGCCACCTGGAGATCGTTGGAAACGTCGGCCATATCGGCCGCAAAACTGTCAGCCAAGCGTTGCCGCTGTTGTTGCCAAAGTAGAAATCCGGCGATCGCGGTAAAGACGATCACAAGGGTTGCCAGCGGAACCAACAGACGCCTCATCACGGGTTTTGGCGAAGCTTTGACACGGCGGTTGGAAATAAAGCCGGTGGCCAAGCCGATAAGAAGTACGAGCATGAACCCCACGGGTTGGGCCACCTTTGCGGCCACATTCCATTTCCAGACGCGGGCGTCAATATCCATGCCCAGAACGGCGATGAGGGTGTTGGTTTTCGGGTCGATCACCGGGTCCAGTGCTGAAACCCACATGCCCCAGCGATCCGTGACGGGGCCTTCGACGGTCGCGATCTTGGAGTCGAAAACACGGCGATAATTTTCCGAGACTTCCGTGTAGGGTTGCCCCGGCGGGGAATAGTCCTTTGAATGGACCGGTTCGCTGTCCACGAAGAAAAATACCGAACCGTCAGCTTTGCGTCCCATGAAATAGACGAACCGGCAGAGCGGGTTGGCCGAACGGACGGCGGTCAGTTGTTCCTTGAGTCGCAGGTAGTGGGGGTTGTCAAGGTCCGCCGCCGTCCCCGAGAGGGACCGGAGGTGATTGAAATCGACGGATCGTGCCACCAGGTGTGTTTCCAGAAGCAGGCTTTCGCGCATTTTGCGGTCGGTTTGCGTGACCGTCCACCAGGTAAAGAACGTTCCGGCGACGAAGATGGTCAGAAACAGCAGCGTTGGTAAGCGCGGGTATCTGATCCTGGAGAGAAGCGCCGTCTCCTTATCTTTCATCGGAAAGGAAACCCCATGAAGCCTCCGTCGAGCATACGTTGAGGGCGTTCAAAGCGCAAGACGCTACGCGCCAATATAGTTCGCGGTCAGGCACAAGTCAAGGTTACCCGGAGCTGTGTAGTGTTCGCACGAGATCGGGAGGATCTGGAAATCTAGGTTCTGTTGACATTCCCTTCTCCCACAAGGGAGGAGGTTGGCTTTGGGAGAAAAAAGGCGAAAAGGAAAAACACAAGAAAGTCTGGATGTTTTTACTCGTACCTCAGCGCGGAGATCGGATCCAGGGCCGCGGCTTGTTTGGCGGGCCAAAGGCCGAAAATAATACCGACTGATGCCGAACAAAAAAAGGCCAGGAGTAAAGAGTCCAGCGTGATAATCATTTTCCATTGTGCGATCAGGGCGATCAGCCAGGAGATTACCGCGGCGAGCAAGATGCCCGCGAGTCCGCCCAGAAAAGTGACCAGGACCGCCTCAACAAGGAATTGCATCAGGATATCGCGCGGCGTCGCGCCGATGGCTTTGCGCAGGCCGATCTCACGGGTCCTTTCCTTGACCGAGACCAGCATGATGTTCATGATCCCGATGCCGCCGACCACCAGCGAGATCGCGGCCACGCAGCCGAGCAGGACGGAAAAGGTTTTTGTCGTGCTCGAGAGGGCCTGCTGGATGTCCGCGTAATTCCGGATATTGAAACTGTCGTAACGGTCCGGGGTCAGGTGGTGCCTGCGAATGATCATGGAGTTGATCGCCTCTTCGGCCAGGGGCATTTTCCCAAGGTCCGTGATTTCGGCATCGATCTGGTCGAGGTAGTCTTTCCCCATGAGCCGCCGCATGGCCGTCATGAGCGGGATTACGACCACGTCGTCCTGGTCATGGAAGGCATTGGCGCCAAGGGAAGGAAGGATCCCGAGGACCTGGAAGCTGACGCGATTGATCTTGATCGCTTGTCCGATGGGATCTTCACCGCCGAAAAGTTCGCGTTGGACCGTTTGTCCGATCAGGACCAGCCGTTGCCGCGTCTGGTTCTCGCCCGCGGTAAAAAAGCGGCCGGCCGTGGGTTCCTGATTCCTCACGCTCGCGTATTCGGGAGTCACTCCGATCACCTGCGTGCTCCAGTTCTTATTCCCGTAGACCAGCTGTCCCTGCCCCGTGACTTGGGGGGCGACTTTCTTCACATACGAGATCTCTCCGATCGCCTTCACGTCCTCAAAATCCAGACGTGTTGCGGCTCCGGCCTCGGTGCTTACCCCGTGGACCTTGACCGAACCCGGGCGGACCGAAAGCAGGTTGGAGCCCAGGCGCGACAATTGCTCGGTGATCGATTCCCGCGCGCCCCGGCCGAGCGCGAGCATGGTGATTACGCACGCGACCCCGATCAGCACGCCCAGCATCGAAAGGAAGGACCTTAATTTATTGCTGAGGATCATGCGGCAGGCTTGCTTGAAATGGTCCCGGAATTCTTCGAGGCTGTATTTTTTCTCTTTGGAGAGCTCCCGGGAGGGGAGTCCCGGAGGGAGCGGCCCGGACCGCCCGGAGGACCCGGTTTTTTTTTCATCGCTGACGATTTTGCCGTCATGCATGCGAATGACCCTTTCGGCGGTATTTCCGACATTTTCGTCATGGGTCACCAGCACGATGGTCATGCCCCGGGCGTGAAGCGATTGAAAGATCGCCATGATCTCTTTTCCCGATTGAGAATCAAGATTTCCCGTGGGTTCGTCGGCAAGGATCATCAGTGGATCGTTCACCAGCGCCCGGGCGATCGCGACCCGCTGCTGCTGGCCGCCGGAAAGTTCGTTCGGTCGGTGCTGCACCCGCGCGGCCAGGCCCACCTGCTCCAGCATTTTTCGTGACCGCGGGATATCTTCTTGGCCTCGTGTGCCGGAATAGATCAGCGGCAGGCAGACATTTTCCAGCGCCGTGGAACGCGTCATAAGATTAAATTGCTGGAACACAAAACCGATCACGCGGTTCCGGAGGAAGGCGTATTCCTCTTCCTGCAGTCGGGTCGTATCCTTCTCGAGTAGACGGATCGTGCCGCTGTCCGGCGTATCGAGAAAACCGAGAAGGTGCATTAACGTGGATTTTCCAGATCCTGACGGCCCCATGATCGCGACGAACTCCCCGGCATCGATATTCACGGAAACGCCCTGTAGTGCGCGGATATCCACTTCGCCAATGCGGTAGGTCTTCGATATGTTCTCGACTTCGACTAATTTCATCAGAACCTCTAGAACGGGTTACGATCCGGTCTTGCGACGGTCCTAACGCCCCTGTTTGTCACTCTTTTTGGGCGCGCCGCCCATCGCGAACGGGCTGACGGACATCTCTTTTTGTTTCTTCTGGACGATCTGGATCTCCTGGCCGTCGCTCAGGCCTTCCGTGATCTCGGTCACCCGGCCGTCCGAATCTCCGATGCGGACCGGAAGCGGGACCAGTTTCCCGCCGAACGTTTTTTCGTAAGCAGCGAACTCCGCGTTCTTGGGTTTGGGGACTTTCCGCGGCCATTCCACGATCGCTTCGGAGGGCGCCAGGAGAACCTCTTTTCTTTCTTTCACGATAAAAGTCACGTTCGCGGTCATCCCGCTGCGGAACGCCGGTGGGATCTTTTCGGGAAGGATATCCACCGCGTAGACGTTCACGTTATTCGTGAGCTTGCTTTCGTACATGATGTGGTCGACTTTTCCCCAAAAGGTTTCCTTGGGATAGGCATCCAGCTGGATGCCGGCTTTTTGGCCGAGCGCGATCAAGGCAAGGTCGGTCTCATCGACCAGGGCCTCTACGATCAACCGGTCGGAAAGGACTACCACAGGATCTGCCGTGGTCACGGTCTGTCCCGGTTCCACCGCGCGGACGATGATTGTTCCATCCAGTGGAGCAAGGAGCGGCGCCATTTTGTAGGCCTCTTCCCACCGTTTCATTGTTTCGGCCCCCCGCGCTCTCGCGGCATCCAGCAGTGCGGCCCTTTCGGTGGAGCTCATCTGGGCAAGGATCTGCCCCTTTTTCACTTCATCCCCTTCCTGGACCAAGACTTCCTCCACGCGGCCCGGGATCGGCGGTTTGATCTCTACGCGGTTGTACGGCTTCACCGTTCCCGTAGCGGTCACTTTGACCTCCAGGTCGCCTCTGTAAACTTTTGCGGAACGGAGCGCTTGTAGGGGATCTTTTCCGGGCGCGCAGGAAGAGAATATTTTGATCAGGATAAAGACGAGGATCAGGAAGACGCCGAGCTTCCATCGTTTTAATAGATTATTTAATCGCATTCAGGTCATCCTCCAAAGTTTTGCCCCGGACCAGTTCCCAATTCGCCTGGGCATTCAGCACATCGGCAAGCCCTTGCACGTAATCATTCTCCGAATTATTCTGCTCCTGCTCCGCCGTATCAAAATCCTGGAAACTCATCAATCCGGAAGCGTATTCCGCGCGGACGATTTCCGCTCGTTTCTGTGAGGCCTCCAGGAATTTCCTGAGAACCTCGATGCTTTCGACCGCATCCACGTATTTGGTCCAGGTGTCCGCGAGTTGGGCGACTGCTTCGTCGCGGGCGCTCACGGTGGCCGCGTGTGCCGCATCGTAATCCGCTTTGGCTTTGCGGATCGCGTTCACGTTCTTTCCACCGTTAAAAAACGGAACGGCAATGTTCAGTCCCCAGGAGTGTTCGCTTTTTAAATTAGACGCCCGTTCCCCGGAAACGCCATAATCCATGGTTCCAGTCGCTTGAGGCCAGACGACCGATTGCACCGCGACCACATTGGCTTTGGCGGATTCCGCGATCTTTAAAAGCCGCTGTACCTGGGGAGTGTTTTCGGCGATCTCTGCGTAGTCCGGCTCTTTCATCATCGCCGCGGGGATCGTCTGTTCGAGAGAATCCTGGATCGATACCGGGAGCACGAAGTCGCCGCCGCACTCGCGTCCGAGACGTATCGTTTGGCTTTCGATGTGACGTTCCGCCGTTCGGACATCGAAGGCAGCACGGTCCGCCAGGGCTTCGGCCCGCAAAGCGGAGCCCAGGTTTTCGCGCCCGGCTTCATAACGGAGCCGGACCATTTCCGCGTTATGTTTTCGGCGTTCCAGGATCCCCTGGTTCACCTTCAAAAGGCGGTTCCAGCGGAGAACGTCGACATAGGCAAGCTTCAATCCGTTGCGAACATTCGCGCTGGTGACGACGTACTGGAACTTTGCAGCATCCAGGTCTTTCCGGGCTTTGAGGAAGCTTCCGGTTGTTCCGAACCCGTTGAACAGCGATTGATTGCCGACAATGTCCAATGAAAGACTGTCCTGCAACGTGTTCCCGCCCCCGCCGCCGCTAAAGCCACCGCCGAATGAGGCGTTGCGGGAAGCGCTGCGCTGAAGGTCGCCCTCGAAAGAAGGCAGGTAATTCCCGAAAGCGATATCACGGCTTCTCGCGGTAGAAGTCACGACATACCGGGCGCTTTGAAGATCAGGATTGAACTGGAGCGTCTGGCGGACCAGGGAGTCCCAAGACAGGACCCGGGGTTCGGCGTTGCGTTCGATCCTCGCCTCCGGCAAACGGACTGTGAGGCATCCTGACAAAAGGAAACCTGTCAATATCGTTGCGAATATTTTCTTAAGCATCGGAGTATTCTACGCCCAATTCCTTGGACGTGCCTTCTTAAAATCGGCTCGGTACGTTGGCGGACGCCGTCCGCTGACGAAAGCTGTAAAACGAGTAAGAGCAAAAGGTTAGACAGCTCAACGACGGAAAAGTTCCGGATATCACCCTCAATTCAACCCCCGGGGTTGGATTGAGGGGCTATCGTTGCCGCTCCCAAGGCTCTACCGGGCCGGCTTTTACGGAAAATAAAGGATGGGATTCAATCCTTGCCTTCGAACGTAGTTCCTTTTGTCGTGCCGGATCCCTTTTTTTTAGTTTCTGGACGAGCCAGGCGGCCTCGTATTTGATTTGTCCGCGTGTCACGGCGATCTTCATCCGAGAGCGTTTTCCCAGGATCTTCTTCCCGTCAAAGTGGTAGCCTCTTCGGACGGCTTCTTCATGGACGCCGTATAAGTAAGAAGCGATGGCGCGCGCTGGATTCGTGGAGTTTTTGAAACGCTCAAGTTGAGGATGATGCCTGTAGCCCTTTGTCTTGCCGCGCAGGATTTTTTGGGCGAGAAGAGCTTCCCTCCAAAGCGCGACGATCCCTTTGGCGTCCAGATATCGGGGGTGGAGGCTCCAGAGGCGCATGGGGTGTTACCGGTGATCCATTTTTGATTCGAGTCGTTGAAGATTTTCGCGGGGCAGTGGGTAAGAAGGCTCGAGTTTTATCGCCGTGCGGTATTCCTGTTCCGCTTCCTTCCACTGGCGGTTTCCTTCCAGCGCCGCGCCGAGACTGTTGTGCGCGTCCGCGAGCCGGGCGGCGGGTGCGACATCGAGGTTCTTCCGGAACATTGCCGCGGCTTCGGGAAAATGCTTCTTGTTCAGGTAATGAAGCCCCAGCAAATGGTACCCGGCTGAAGGCGTTCCTCCGTAAATATTGATAAAAGCCCTGTCAGAAGAGATCGCCAGCAGGACCACGATCACGATGACAGCTGCGATCTTTTTGGTCCTGGAAACGTTTTTATTAAAAAAGGCAACGACTCCGGACGCGGCATAAATGGCCCAAAGCGGGTACAAAGGGACCTTGTACCGCTCATGGACCAGGACGACCAGGATGGACGCCGCGTAAGACAACACAACCAGCGCCGGGAGCAGCTGTTTTTTCTCCAAGGAAAAACAAAGGACCGTGCCGCCTAGGGCCAGAGGGAGTAGCCAGAAAAAATTCAGCGGGAAAAGGCAGAGCGTGGGGAGGAAAGGGGAAAGAAAAGAAATGGAGAAAATATCCGGCATTTCGAACCCGCTGACCAGAAGGCGGAATTTTGTAAGGAGTAGTTCCAGGAATTTTTTGGGATGTTTTTGGACGTAATCCAGGGTCTCCCGGTACCAGAAAGAAGAGAGCTCCGGATCGGTGAACCGTTTTCCCGTTTTCCACTCCGCGGCGGAGCGGAAAGCCTGGGGGAGGTCCTTGTCACTCGGGGGCACCCAAGGGAAACGAAGGGAGCGCCCGTCCGCGTAAGGCCCGTTCCCGACAAAAAAAGAAATGCCCGTGTTGTGTCCGGTCAGGAAAAAACTTTTTCCGGAGCCGTGATTGACAAGGTTGAAAGAGGCCAGAACGAAGGCCGCGCCGCACAAAAACGAGAGCAGGACTTTGGTCCGTTGGCGGGGGAATGCAACGATGAGCCAGAGGACCAGCGCCGGGAAAACAGCCCCATAGTTGGCCCTTGTGCCGAGCCCCAGGCCGGCAAGGCTTCCCGCGAAAAAAAGTTCAAGGAGGGAAGTCCGCCCGCAGGACTTTAGGAGGAGAAACACCAGGAAAACGCAAAGGAAGGCGGAAAACGTTTCAGTCAGCGGGAACATTTCATAAAAAACAGCCGGCCTGAACAAAAGAGCGGTCGCGAAAGCCGTGGCCGCGGCCTTGACGCTTCCGGTCAGGTCTTTCGCGAGCTGGTAGGTCAGGACACAGGTCAAAGCCCCCATCAGGATCTGGGCGATCCGTATGACCCGCAGATCATGGCCGAAGAGGCGGTAGAGGCCGCCGAGAAAATGAGCGTAAAAAGGCAGGCCGGGGAAGTTCTCACTTTCTGCGCCGCCGTTCGCCAGCAAGCCGCCCCACCGGTCATAACCCGCGGCATCGAGCGGCAGGTAATCTACCAGGACGGAATGCTGCATTTGCCAGAGGCAAAGAACGCGAGGGAGCAGGGCAATGAAAAATAAAAAAAAGAACGGGAGATAGCGATCCTGAGAACGGGCGCCTGGCAAGTCCGTTTTTATTCTATCGAAAAATACGAACACGCAACAGCCTCCTGCGGATCTGTCGGGGCGCGATCTTTGTTTATTTCATGCACTCCGTCATCAATTCCACATACTGCTGTTCAAGGATCTCGTTGAACATGTTCGGGTGGACCGAACCGTCTTTTTTCAGGAGTTCCGCAATGCGGGAAGATGAGCGGTTGAACCAGAGGTCGAAAAGATCCTTCAAATTGACCTTTTTCGTCAACTCCTCTTTCAGTTCCTGCTCCGCCTCGATCCAGTCGTCAAAGGCCGTGCGTAAGGACCCGATCTTCTCTTCGCGGATCGCCTGCGCCCGAGCCTTAATTTTGGCGACTTCCTCATCCGTATACTGGTCGGACCTTTTGTTCTGGATCCCGATGGTCGTGCGGAGTTCCTGTTCCGCCTGGAGCCAGTCATCGAGCGCGGTGTTGAACGACAGGCATTTTCTTTTCCAGATCTCGCGCGCACGCTTCCGTATTTTTTCAAGGTCCGCTTTAGAGTATTTTTTATCAGTATTGGATTTTTTTGTCATAGTCATCCTTCTCGCCAGGTTACTGGACGAATTGCACCATCGAAGCGGTCATTCCTTTAACGGCCGCCTGCCTTCAGTCTAGCATGCTGAACCCCGGACCTTAAGCCCTAAATCCCCGGAAAAATGACGGCGATTCCCGAGACGGAGCAAATGTGCGGGATGAATTTCCGCTTTTCTGTGAGTTTTCAATTTTTAGGTCTGAAAAGCTAAAAAAAGAGCCGCTTTTTTTGGGCGGCTCTTTTTGCAGAAGCACGGTTTTCAAAAACTCAGTGAAGCTGTCAAGTCCCGCATTTCCGAAGTACGGAAATTAGCAGGTCTTGGGACTGTCTTAGGCCACCTTCTTGGCTTCGACCACGTGGCCTCCTAAGGCTTTGCAGGCATCGACGGTCTGGACCCATTTCGTTTTACCCTTGACGCTACATTCCACCGGCTTGGGAGCTGTCGGGGTCGGCTGGTTGATCAGTGAGGCATAAGCGGCAGTTCCCGCAATCGATAACATGACCGCAACCAAAAGTATTTTTTTCATGGTATTTTCCCTCCGTTAAACTGTTTTTGATTTATGTTCAGAGCATAAACTCAATGTTTCAAAGCTTCAGCCACGAAACTTAATCCTGACAGAAGTATAACGCCCCGAGATTACGGAGGGATGAATTCAAAATTACATTTTCTTCATCTCTGTCCGTTTTTGAGGAAAAGAGATCCCCCGGCAATTAGAACCGGATCGTATGTCCGAGCCAAAAGACCAACGGTATAGCTATGACATGAACAACCCACCACCCGGGTTTCAAGAAGCGGAATTGTTCCATGGCGCCCTCCTTTTTATTTAAAAAGAACGATTCCCAAAAAATAGATGAAAGAGACGGAAAAGAAATGTGCCCACCACCACCCCATGTTCGGGTAGCGGAAGAAATGGCCTTTCGGGCCGATATCCGTCTCAGACTTCAGGAATTCCAATTGAAACAGGGACCGGGATATCGCGAAGCGGCCCCACAGGATCGCGATGTCGGGAAGCGTGGTGTTGAGAAAAAGGCTCGCCAGCGTTAGCGGTCCTTGAAAATGAATGATGGAAAAGTGGGCCATCAGGATCGTCCCGAGGATCGCAATGAATCCGCTGAGGATATAAGCCAATGAGAGCGTGCGTCTGAAGCAGAAAAGGAGCGGGAGGCAGAAAGCACCGACGAGCCCCGTGATAAAAGGGATAATGTTCCACGAGTTCTTTCCTGGGGGATGGATCCTGAGGTGCAGGCACCACCCGCCGAACGTCAGAAAAAACAGGGCGAGAATCAAAGTCGCTTTGAGGGATTTTTTCTGATTCATGAACACTTCCTCTTTCTTAATAATGGATTGGATAGGGACTTTTTTATTGATATAGGCCTTTTCGCGACGAGATAACTTTGCTTCTACGTCAATCCTGGGTACCAGTCTAGACCCGAACGGGGAAAAAAGCCATAGGGTAGCGGGCGCTTTCGCCGACTTTTTTCTGCCAGATCGCATGCGCGGATCTTCATATTTTCCAGGATACAGTCGCTAGTGAGCTTTTTCGGTCTTCGGGGCCGCGACGGGGATGGACTTTCTTGACCTCAGAGAAGCTGAGATCCCCGGAACTCTGGAAAGAAATTTTAAATCAATGGCTTGCGATGGGGGCGCTGCCGTGGGTGCGCACTTTCTTGAATAAAAACACGGTGGGGGTGAAAATAAAACAGACGAGCCCCACGCCGCGGAAATTGTCCACGAAAGCCATGAGGGTCGCCTGGCGGACAAGTTCCTGATAGATCAATCCATAAGTCAGGGGGTCCGCCATTCCCGTTCCGGCGTGGGCCAAAAGCCCCTGGATCTTCTGAAAAGTGATCTGAGAGGTGGGATCGTAGGGTGTCAGGTGACTGATCAGGGTGGCCTGGTGGGCCTGGCTCATTCGCGCGAGAGCCGTCGTGGTCAGCGCGATCCCGACGCCACCTCCGATGTTCCGCATGAGATTAAAAAGCCCGGAGGCATTGCCCATTTCCTCTTTGTGCAAAGTCCCCATTGTGAGGATGGTCAGTGGAACAAAGATCGCGCTGATCCCGATCCCGGTACCGATAATGGGCCACACGACATTCGACATGCCGATCTGCAAATTAATATTCCCCAGCTCGTAGCAGGTCAGGCCCAGGAGTGCGAGACCGCCGGCGACAAAGATCCGGGCATCCACTAACCCGATCACGCGGCCGACCACGAGGGCGGTCAAAAAAGCGCCGATCCCGCGCGGGCTGATCGCCAGTCCGCTCAGGTACGCCGAATAATTCATGAGGCTCTGCAGGAAAAGTGGCAAGAGCGCCGTGGTGCTGTAGAGGACCGCGCCGATGGCGGTGACGATGCAGACGCCGGTAAAAAAATTCCGGTCCTTGAGAATGCGCAGGTCCACGACGGGGTGGTCGGTCCGCAATTCCCGGAAAACAAAGGCCACCAGCGAAACGACGATAATGCCGCTGGACCAGCAGAGCCAGCTCGCGGAGAACCAATCCACTTCCTGGCCTTTATCCAGCACCACTTGCAGCAGGCCCAGCCCGATCGCCATGAGGGAGAACCCGATATAATCGATGGAGAGGGCCTTGTTCTTTTTGATGTAAGGGGGATCTTCGACGAACGCCTTCGTCATGAACACGGCCCAGATCCCGATGGGAAGATTGATCAGGAAGATCCAGCGCCAGGAATAATTGTCCGTGATCCATCCTCCGATCGTGGGGCCGATGATCGGCGCGACGATCACACCCAGGGCATAAACCGCCATGGCCTGGCCGCGTTTTTCTTTCGGGAAACTTTCCAGCAGCACGGCCTGCGCGATGGGCTGCAGTGCACCGCCGCCAAGGCCCTGAACGATCCGTGCGAAGATGAGGAATCCCAGGCTGTTGGCCAAGCCGCAGAGCGCCGAAGAAACGGTGAAGATCATGATGCAAAGGATCAGGAACCGTTTACGGCCGAAAAACCCGCCGAACCACGCCGCCGCCGGCAGGATGATGGCGTTCGATACCAGATAACTCGTGAGAACCCACGTGGCTTCGTGATTGCTGGCCGAAAGATTTCCCGCGATATGCGGCAGTGAAACGTTTGCCACCGAAGTGTCCAAGACCTCCATGAAGGTCGCCAGCATCACCGAAAAGGCGATGAGCCACGGACTGTGGCGGGGATGCCATTCTTCCGCCGCCATAACGGCCTGCGCCTGTGCGTGGTTTTCCTCCGGGGGTTTTTGGGCCACGGTCAGCGGACCTTCACCTCTGGGACGGCGGACATGCCTAACGCCAGAGGGTATTTTTTATTCGGGGCTTCGTCAAAAACGATCTTCACGGGCACGCGCTGGACCACTTTCACATAATTGCCCGTCGCGTTCTCCGGAGGAAGCAGGCTGAAGCGGGCGCCGGTCCCTCGCTGGATGCTGTCCACGCGGCCTTTGAAGGTTTTGTGCGGGTAAGTGTCGATCCGGATGGAGACTTTCTGTCCGGGATGCATCGCGGTCAGCTGCGTTTCCTTGAAGTTCGCGACCACCCATTTTTCCCTGGAAACGATGGCCAGGAGCGGCTGTCCGACCTGGATGAGCTGACCGACCTCCACGCTTTTTTTGGTCACGTGGCCGTCGATCGGCGCGTAGATCTTGGTGTAAGAAACCTCCAGATCGGCCTGCTCCACGCGCGCTTTGGCGGCGGCGACTTTCGCGTCCGCGATCTGGGTCCGGAGCACGGCCATGTCGAGCTGCTGCTTCGAGACCTCGTCTTCGGTGTTCAGTTTGCTATAACGCGCGGCGTCGGTGTGGGCCTTTTCCGCCTCCGCTTCCGCGGCCTGCAGGTCTGCCTTCGCCATTTGGTCCCGGACCCTGTAGTCGTTGGCATCCAGTTCGATCAAAGGGTCCCCGGCCTTCACTTCCTGGTTGTCGTTCACGAGGACGTTCGTCACGTGGGCCGACACCTTCGGGCTGATGGGGACGACGTGTCCTTCGATGAAAGCGTCGTCCGTCGACACGTAACAGAGGCCGTGCTGAATGAACCAGAGCACCAGGATGAGAAGCAGTCCTCCCGCGCACGTGACCGCGACCCGGAACGTGGGATCTTCGGCGTGGAGTTGTTTTTTGAATTCCTGCCGGTTCATGCCCTTTAATTTTCTTAAGAGATTCCACATAACGGCTTACTCCTTTTCTTGATCCGTATTTTTCAGATAAAAAGCGCCGGTTTGGCCCAAGGCGTAGAACAAATTAAGGCGGGCGACATGATATTGGGTCAGCGCGGAAATGTGGGTTTCGCGGGCGCGCGCGAGGGTCGTCTGGGCGGCGATCACTTCCACGTTGTCCCCGAGGCCTTCCCCGAACCGGTCCTGCGCCATTTTCAGCTCCCGGGAAGCAAGCTCCAGGATCGAGGTCGCGGTCTTGACCTGCTGTTTCTCCGTTTTGATCTTCAGCAAAGCCAGACGGACATCTTCCTCGATCTGCCTCCGGAGGTCCGCCAGTTTTTGTTCTAGCTGACGTTTCCGGCTTGAGGCTTCCTTGATCGCGCCCCAGATCTTGCCGCCTTCCAAAAGCGGCATCGAGCCGCCGATCATGATCTCGCCCGTCCCGCGGTCGTTCCGCCGCGGACCGTTCCCGCTCAAGCCGTAATCGCCGTTCAGGGCGATCTTGGGAAGCATCTCGGCTTTGGCGGCCCGCAAAAGATAATTTTCGGTCCGGATGCCGTCGCCGAGGATCCGCATTTCGAGGCGATTTTTCTGGGCAAGGTCGATGGCATCATCGATGGGGATCTCCGGCTCGTCCAGGTAAGAAAGGGAATCGCTCAGGTCCAAAAGGTCTTCGTAGGGAAGTCCCGCGACCCTTTGGATTTGCAGGTAAGACTCGGTAAGCCCCAGGCGGAATTGTTCGAGCTGGAAGGTTTCTTCCGCAGTCCTAGTGGTCGCACGGGCGACGTCGACCCCGGTCGCGATCTCAACTTCATGCTGATGCTCCGCCTGTTTCAAGAGGCGTTCGGCCAGTTCGACGTTCGCTTCGGCGGCTTTGAACCTTCCTTTGCTCTGAAGGGCGGCGAGATAGGCCAGAGAAGCCTCCAGCATGACCTTCTGTCTGGCGAATTCCTCCTCGTATTGTTTGACCTTGACGTTGGCGTTCCCGGCCTGAAAGCGTGAGAGGGCGCTTAAGTCAAAGATCGTCTGGGTCAACCTGAAACGCGCATCGAAAGTGTCAAAGGGCCCGATCAGGGGTTGGTTTTTAAAACCCATGGCCTCGAGATTCATGCGGCCCACCCGGTTTTCCGACATGGTGGCTTCCACGTGAGGCAAAAGCTCCGAACCCGCCTGGAGTCTCTGGGCTTTGGCCTCGCGGATTTGCTCCAGCGCGAGCTTCGTGAGTAAATGATTCTTCAGCGCGAATTGAATGACCTGCTGAAGGCTCAACGAGGAGGAGTTAATTTCTTCCGTCGGATGCTTCTTCCCCAAAGGCAATATTTTTTCGAAGAAAGAGCTCCACGAAGCCGTCGCGGAAATCGGGGAAACCACGATTAATATCCCCAGAGCGAGCATGATGCGCCGGAAACCTTTGAATCCAAACGTCCGGCTGCGATCTTTGAAGATTTTTAGAAAGAAACTCATTTAGCGAATCCCGCTTTTGAATTTGCAAAGGAGCCGGAACAGCTCTTTTTTTTCATCGGGCTTGAATTCCGAAAAGATCCGATGGATCGTCGTGTAATGATGGGGAAGATAACTTTCGAGCAGGGCTTTTCCTTTTGGGGTGATCTTCACAAGCCAGGCGCGGCCGTCACTCCGGTCCGCTTCCCGTTTGGCCAGGCCTTTGCGGACCAGCGCGTTCACAAGGCCTGTGACATTGGCCCGGCTCACGAGGAGTAGTTTGCTGATATCGTGCTGTTTGAGTTTTTTCCCCGAGCTCCGGCTCAGGATCATCAGGACGTTGAACACCGCGGGGGACAGGCCGTAACCCGCCATGAGTTTCGTAAAATGGACCATAAGTACGTCGTAGGTATAAACAAAAGTCAGCAGGGTCCGGACGGCGGGCCAATCGAACGCTTTGTATTTTTTTCCGAACTCGCGGATCCGGGTCCAGTAATAGCTGGCGCGCAGGTCTTCCGCGACGGGCAGGGCTGGGGGAATGGGGCGCTTTTTCATGGGAGGATTCTAGCCTGAAGTCGTTATTTTGTAAATATCTTAACAAACCAAAAAAGCGGGCGAAGGGGCCGCACCGGAAAGACGCCGTGATGCATGACGCAAAAGACCTGGGCAGCGGGACCGTTAGGGAGTGTCCATTTATTGATCGTTCGATCTTTCTACCATGGGGGAGTTACGAAGCGACGGGGGGAACGCAGGCTCTTTCTTTTTCCAGTCGGGTTTCTTGGGCGATCGCGAAGATCAGGACGATGCAAAAGAATATCGAGGAAGCCACCGTGCCGATGTTGATGCCGCCCTTTGCGATCGGTTTGGTAAGAAGATCGCCGAACGTGGCGCCGAACGGTCTTGTCAAAACAAAGGCCAGCCAGAAGAGCCATGTCCCGGAAACTTTTGTAAAAAAGTGCTGCAGGATTATACACCCGCCGCGCCTTTTCTGTGGAAACTCTACCGCCTTGGCGGCTTGCCACGGCCTCTTGATTTATCGCCTTCACTTGCGCTGGCGAAGTTTGAAGGGGGTGTTAATTGACCCGCGTTTTGCGGTATGCTGCCGACGCCGAACAGAAAGTCGGTGTTGGGGATTTCCGGCATAGTGACCAGCGTCGAAAACCGGTAGGCGCCCTGGGGTACCACGTCAAGATTCCGGAGTTTTACAAGCGCCGTTCGCTGGTCTGCCGTGAGCGTTTTATTGACCTCTGAAAATCGGGAGGCATAGAGCGCCGACATCTGTCCGTCCAGCGCCCCATAACGCTCGATAAGGGAATACACCTTTTCTTTGTCGGGGGGTTCTCCGGTGATGGCCTTGCGCAACTCCTTGGAGACAGCGATTCTTAGCTGCTTTATTTCTGCGAGCGCAGGTCGCTGCTCATCAATGATCCCCGTAATCAACGCTCTCTGATTGCGGTCCAGAATATTGAGGAAATCCTTTCCGCTGTCTCCTGTGATGGCCGTGCTGATGAAGTAATTCGGGTTATGCATCGCCGGATAATCCTTCATGAAGAAACCGCCGAAGTAAGTACCGTGACGTTCCGGGCAGAAATACACATCCGCCTCAAGACCGCCTTTATACCAGGAGAACAGTTCGCTGGCATACGTCATCACGGCCACGAACTCAGGATTGGTCATGCTTCGCTTGAGCGTTTCATCCTCTGCCACTTCCGGCCATGAGGCGTAGTTATTGAACTGCATTTTTGCCAGGTAGGCCTTTTGCTCCGAAGTAAAAGAGCTGATGATCTCACCGATCGCCGAGGCGCGGTGGTAGCTCAGATCTGCGTCATTCTTGTAGAGGCCTGCCGTGTACTTTGAAACCGCCTGAATATCAAGGCCGGCTGATCCGGAAGGGACCTTTCCCTCCAAACTGCGCCGAAAGGCGTTTGATAGGAGCAGACGGTTATAAGCAAACCGGGTATAGATCGGCGCCTGTTCTTTGGCCAGCGCCACCAGTTTCGCTTTTTGAGCGTCATTTAATATGTAAAGAACATTGCTGGCAACCCGAGTGAGGAACGTGGTGTTATGTCCGTAACCGGCCGTATCCACATCGCGCATATACTGGAATCCGAAGAAATCCGCTACTTTGCCTGGGGGAAAGAAAGTATCGCCGCCGGCGCTCCCGGTAATAAAAGCCAGGCCGCTGAATGCAATCGTGGAAAGCTGCGCGTTGTCGCTCATGGCCTGCTCGATCGTGTATTGATTTCCCTGCCCTCCGGGATTTGACTTTGGGTCTTGGCTTTGGGGTTGTTGATGATCGTTTTCTGGTTGTTCCCGGGAATTGTCCGGTTTCTCTCCTTGTTCTGCTTTACCGGGACCGCGGCGATCCGAGGAGCCCCGTTCAGGCCGACAGGCGAAATATTGCTTGTCCGGTGTGTAGGCACAATCTCCGGTCTTGGTTCCTTCGGGGGTGGAAATTTCACAAGCTGTTCCTTCGGATTTTCCGGCGCAGGCGTCTATAGCAGATTGCGGGGGAATGCGGGTCGGGCTATTTCTTTGACCTTCCTGCGGGGGCATGGGATCCTGCGCGCAGACGATGCCTGTTAGCAAGAATAAGAACAAGACGATTCCTGAAATTTTCTTGGTCATGGAGGCTTCCTCCCGTGATAGTTTTGGTGGTACGGCTTGCCCTTACCGGTCGCTGCGCATGATCCAGTAATCGATGTCCTTATCCACATTCACGAGATAGAGCTGGCGGTTGTGGTGTGAGGATGCGTCAAAAAGGCGCATGTAAAAATCATCGTAAAATTCGGGCGCCTGCAGGTCGTATTGATGGCCGTAGCTGGCCCGGTTGACCGGGGTCACGTCCACGATCGACAGTCTGTCCGGGATCAAATATTTAAGGGAAAGAAACCCGTGGGCCTCTTCGAACTGTTCCTGCTCGGTGACGGCAGAATGTTGCCGGCCGAATTTTTTCTCCCAGTCGATGATCCGCGCCATGAGGAGCGCTTTGTCGTTGGAAGAAACGTAAACGGCGAGTTTTTCCGATAACGCCAATATTTCGTCCCGGAACTTGTCATTAAATTCATTCTTCGAGACATCCGGTGCCGCCATCACCGTGAGCGCTATTTCCGCTTCGGGGTCGGCAAGGTCCGGCTGCTGGTACATCCACTCAAAGGCACTGCATACCACCTGACAGCCGAGGCTCGAAGACTCGATCCACAACTTTTCGGGTTTCACCTCACGGATGACTTTAGTCAAAACACCCCCCAGCTGCGCCCCTGAAGCGGCGGCAAGTTTTTCTGCCTTCCGGTATCCCCAGGGAGTCACCGATTGGTCTCCGGGCCAGTCGAAGATCAGGACCGGCGTATTGACATCCAGAAGATAGGTGAAATAGGCGAGCTTGGTCGCGGTCAGTTCAAAATCGTCCTTGAAGCCGTGGACCAATACCAGCAAAGACTTGCGCGGCGAGCTTTGGACCGCCTGCAAAAGTTCCCTGATAAAAGCATCGTCGTTCAATCGCGCGACATCCTGGACCCGGATGATCCCTTTTTTCTTGAGTTCCGCGGCGGTTACTTTGGCGATCTTGACCAACGGATCGATCCTGCAATTGAGTTTCCCCAGCGTCGGGCTGTCAGCCATTTCGGAATTGAAATAAAGCTGGCCGTCCTGTTCTCTGACCTGGCGGCTGCTGGCGTAAAAGAGCCCGATGATCCTGTGGTTGCCTTCCATTTTGGACGGGGCGCGGCGATAAAGTGTTTTGTCGTTATAGGCAGTAGTTTCTTTTAAGGGGACAGAGGTGCAGCCGGGCAGGAGCAGGATCACGATCAGGAGATAGGATATTTTTTTCATAGTCGAAACAAGCGGACTGATTATATTGGCACTATTCCGGGATATCAAAGGATATCTTCGCGAATGCGAGGGAAACAGGTTAGGAAGGCTTTGTCTGTTGTTTGAATTTTTTGATGATTAAAAAAGAATGGATCCACACGAAAAAGATGCCCCAGGGACTAAAAAGGGTTGAGCGTAAAATGTTGTTGGGAGATGGATCCATTACCACTGCCGCCTTCATAAGGTAAGCCCGGATCCTCCAAAGGGTCATGATGAAGGTGATGAGCAAGGCAATATTCAGCAGAATGGCCGATCCCTTTTCCGCGATGCCCATGGATTCCTCCGTCAGGATCTTGGCGATCAACAAGACCGGGCAGGATAAATTGATGGTATTGAAAATTTTAATTTTACGGATGTACTTCGCCAGATCGTCTGCTTGGGCGTGATCGATGGATTCCAGGCGGGGCTTCACCGTGGCGTCGCGGCTGAACAGACCGCATAACAAATAGGACGCTCCGATCACCAGGCACATGAGAAAGAGGATCGGGAAAACAAAAAAGAACAGCCCCAAAAGAAAGGGGGTCCGCTCAAGTAAGGGCATGAAGGAACAGGCGGTGACGGCGACGAATGAGAAAAGCCATGCCGCGAAGACGCAATAAGCCGTTCCGGCCTGCCGCAATTCCGCTTTCGGGTATTTCCGGTCCTTCAGGATCCGGGGGATAAAATAAGGCGTGATCCTGTTGCCTGAAAATGTTTTATGAGCGATGAAAACGACCAGCGGAAGAGCCAGAATGAAAGTTTCGGACAATATGTTTTTCATGCGGTCCTTCTCGCGATATTTTTTCGAGCGAACAGCAAGGCCGTTGTGCTGTCCTCAGCGGTATCGGCCCCCTCTTTGATTTTCTTTGTTATTTAGAACGGGATTGGTCCCGTTTGTATTTTTTATATAACGTCGTGAAAACGATCCCGCTCACGATGACCGCGATGCTGATGCCCAAATTGACCCGGTCAGGGCATAACGCCGGGTATAAATTCCTAAAAAAGGCCACCAGCGTTAAAAACGTCAGTAGAAATCCCCAAACAATCGCCATGAACCGGCAGCTGCGGAATAGCAGGGGATCGTCCCACCGTTCTTTCGGGAGCTCGGCTCTCGCGTATTGCAATGTGAAAGGTTTTCTGATCAAGACCGTTCCCCAGATCAGGCACGCGAGAAATCCGTTGGAGATGATCCCCATGCTCTTCGCGACCGCGACCGATTTCATCAGGTCCACGGTGACCGCGCAGGCGGCGAAGAAAAGAAGGGTCCCCCATTGCAGAAGGAAGCCTTTTCGCAGTTCCCGAAAGCCCAATATCAGGCTCGCCAAAAGCCCCAGGATGATCGATCTTTCAAGGCTGGCGAATGTCTGGCCAGAAAAAAAGAGGAACAGCAGCCACGGCATAAATCCCAGGAGGAAATTTACCAACTCTTTAAGTTCTTTCATTACGAGTCCTTTTTGGAGACGATATCTTCAGGGATATCTGTTCGCGTGCGTTGATTCCGAGAAAGGAAAAAGCCGTTTTTCCTATCCACAGTGTTATCGGCAGCCGCGACGCCTTTTGTAGCCCTTGTAAGGCGCAACGTTTGTACCGAAAGCCGGGGTGATGAGAGGATTATCGTTTGTCGTTACTCAATAGCCATTGCTCGACATATTTTGCAATTTGGCGGTAGCCGTAACGGTTAGGGTGGCCGTCATTTTCATAGAACATGCTTTTATCCCAAGGGTATTCGTAGAGTGCGGGAATATAAGAGATCCCCAGAGACTCTATGTGCTTCTGAAAATCCACTTCATAGGCTTTCATTTCCGCCTCATTTTTCTGAGGAAGGTGGAAAAAATAAATTCTTGCTTTAGGGAAAAGCGCTCTTATGGTTTCTAAGGGGTAAAAGCCTATGGGGGGATTCGTCCTCTTCTTGTGCTGGAGCCATAGCCGCGCCTGATGAATCCAATAGAACAACACAGATTCCTTCGGGAAGCGTTTGACGCCTCCAGTTGCTTCGCCCTGCAGAGAAGCTGACTCCGACTTTTTCACACGACGAATGATCTCTGCCTGCGACGTATCCGGCTCTATGATCGCGGCAACTGCGCGGCTACATAACGCGCCGGCATAGAAATACATTTTTCCGTCTCGGGTTAACGGCTTCCAGTAGCGGCGACAAAAGTCGTCAGTGATTGCGCAAATGACGATGTCCGTAAAGTGAAGTTTATGGGAAGCGCTCTCCAGCATCTTTTTGAAATGGAAAAATCCGCCTCCCGGAAGCGAAAAGTTGTAGAGCGCTATGTCTTTTCGGGTGGCAGCCAGTTTGTCGCGCAATTCTGAAATCCATTCATATCCCCCAGCTCCGGCAGCGAAAGAATCGCCAACGAAGGCGTAGCTTCTGACTGCGGTATCGTTATTTTTATAATCCAGATTGTCGGGGGATCCAAAATTATTCGTTTTGTAAAACATGTCATATTCGATTTTGTCGTTATATACGGCAACTTCTCTGACGGAATCATTTTTCGCAAGGGTTACAGCACCGTAAGAATCCACTTCAAATGTGGGATGACTCCATATCAGGAATCTTGGGGGAGTTTGGTTGTCCGGGAATATTTGTAAAAAAAGATTCGCAGGGAAAAAAAACAAAAATAAGCAAAAAATAAGCAATGTGATGTTTAGAATAGTTTTGCGGTCCAATCCCATACTTCATCCTTCTAGGGCTTTTCCAGCGCCTGATGACGGAAGGCAGCGTTTCTCAGGCGCTCCAAGCGAACAAAAAGTTTGCCTCCGCTAGTTATCGGTAACAATGGAACCTGGATTGAATTATAAAAATGACGCTGCCGGCGGTTTTCCGCGCGGAAGGAGTCGGCCCTGTCTATGGGACAGTCCATTGAGGCACTGACTTTCCCCGAAATGGTGCTATCGCCCGGGACCTCGGGAGAGGCGGAAATCCTTGAGCCCTATGCGGGGACTGCCGGTTGCCGCAGGTGAATCCGGATAACCTGTCGTCATGCTTTCAGCGATTCCATATTGATCGCGAAGCGGTACTTCACATCAGACTTGAGCAGTCTTTCATAGGCTTCGTTGACTTTTTGAATGGGAATGATCTCGACATCCGCGGTGATGTTATGGGCGCCGCAAAAGTCGAGCATTTCCTGGGTTTCGGCAATGCCCCCGATGAGAGAGCCGGAGAGACTGCGGCGTCCCATAATGAGACTGAAAGCCGAAAACTCAAGATGCTTCGCGGGTGCGCCGACCAGGGTGATGTTGCCGTCGGGGCGAAGCAGGTCGAGATAGGCGTTAATATCGTGATGGGCCGAAACAGCGTCGAGAATGAAGTCGAAGCTGTCATGATGCTTCCTCATTTCGGCGGCGTTACGGGAAACAACAACTTCTTGGGCGCCAAGCCGGAGGGCATCTTCCTTCTTGCCGGGGGAGGTCGTGAAAACCACGACGTGGGCTCCGAGGGCGTGAGCGAACTTCACGCCCATGTGACCTAAACCGCCAAGACCGACCACGCCGACCTTCTTTCCCTTGGTGACATTCCAATGCCGCATGGGGGAGTAGGTGGTGATCCCGGCGCAGAGAAGCGGCGCGGTTCCGGCAAGATCGAGATTCGATGGGACACGCAAAACAAAGCGTTCATCAACCACGATATTCTCGGAATAGCCGCCATAAGTGACTCCTCCGAGATGTTTGTCGGGAGAGTTGAAAGTGAGCGTCATGTTCGAGCAGAACTGCTCGTGGCCAGCCTTGCAATGAGGGCAGCTACCATCCGAGTCAACAAGACAGCCTACCGCGGCAAGGTCTCCCGGTTTGAACTTCTTAACGGAGGGTCCCACTTTTGTGACGCGCCCGACGATCTCATGACCTGGAACGATCGGATAAGTGGTGGGCACGGTGCGGTTCCACTCGTCGCGGACCGAATGGACATCGGAGTGGCAAATTCCACAGAACAGGATCTCGATCTGGACATCGTAATCCGTCAGATCACGGCGTTTAATTTGAGCAGCGGTCAGTGGCGATTTCGCGCTGGCAGCGGAGTAAGCTCTGGCGTTGGACATGGATCTATCCTCCTCTGTAAGGTTTTAAAGGTTACCGGCCGGTCATTTGTTCAAGTTTTTCAGGATAGCGGGCACCCTGCACCTTGATCATTGACGAAGCGCCGTCGATTTCACGAAGGTCGTCCGACGTTAGCTCGACTTCCACGGCGCCGCTATTTTCATCCAGCCGCGAGATTTTCGTTGTTCCCGGGATCGGAACGATCCACGGCTTCTGGGCAAGCAGCCAGGCGAGCGCGATCTGGGCAGGCGACGCCTTTTTTCGCCTCGCGATCTTGCCAAGCAGATCCACCAAGGCCTGATTCGCCTTGAGGGCGTCCGGCGTGAAACGGGGCAGGGTGCTGCGAAAGTCGGAGCTGTCGAACTTTGTTTTTTCGTTCATCTTGCCCGTGAGAAAGCCTTTGCCCAGAGGACTGTACGGTACGAGGGCGATCCCGAGTTCTTCGATAGTCGGTATCACTTCCTTTTCAGGGGTTCTCGTCCACAGTGAGTATTCGCTTTGAAGCGCGGCGACCGGCTGGACCGCGTGTGCGCGACGGATCGTCTTCGCTCCCGCTTCGGAAAGGCCGAAGTGCTTGACCTTGCCCTGCTGGATCAGTTCTTTCACGGTTCCTGCCACGTCTTCGATAGGAACATTCAGGTCGACCCGGTGCTGATAAAGCAGATCTATGGAATCGACCTTGAGCCGCTTGAGGGAACCTTCGACGGCCTGCTTAATGTGTTCAGGGCGACTATTCAGTCCCGGTGCCCCCTTCATTCCCCGGGGATCTAAATGAGGACTCAAGTCGAATCCGAATTTGGTGGCGATCACCACCTGTCCGCGGAACGGAGCGAGGGCTTCTCCGACGAGTTCTTCGTTCGTGAACGGACCATAGACTTCAGCGGTATCAAAAAATGTGACGCCGCGTTCGACGGCTGACCGCAGAAGAGAGATCATCTCTGGTTTGTCTTTAGGCGGACCGTAACCGAAACTCATCCCCATGCAGCCAAGTCCAAGCGCCGAGACCTCAAGGCCGCTCTTTCCCAATTTACGTTTTTTCATTTTAATCCTCCATGAAAGACGGGTTTATAAAAGACGTTGCAGGATTATACACCCGCGGCGTCTTTTCGGAAAAAGCCCTTCCCCGTTTCTCGGCAAGCGGCCGCTGCAGGTCTTTGAGCCGATGATCTCCTGAAAGATTGAGTGCGGTTAACGTTCCCACTCAAGCGGTTACTCAGGTTCGGGCCAAGAAGAATATCCCTCCGACGGGAGACGCCCCATTTAGGCCGGCTAAACATTGGGTGTGGCTTGGTAAGCCAAGAAAAGGCTGCAAAATGCAGTCCATGATTAAATGTGTCCGAGAGCTTGAAGAAGAGGGCCTCAAAAAGCGCATGCCCCAGGAAGAACATGCGCGAAGACTCGATATCGCTTTCTCAACCATCAATCGCCGGATCAACGGCAAAACAAAACCCAGCGTTACCCGATCGAAAAATTTCAATACAAAATAAGATATCAAAAAGGTTAGACCATGCATGAGCCTTCGGGAGGGTGTATGAACGACAAATCTTTTGTATTTAAATTTTTTATTGGGGGCAGGGAGATGGTTTTTGAGGATCTGTTTCGCGCCCTCCGCCAATACTGCGGCGGCCACGTATTGGATGTGGGAGAATGGGATTTTTACCTAACCGCAAAAAGAAAAAAACAAAGTCCGCTTCCTGGACAACTTAAGACTGCTCTGAAGCAAAAAAGCCGGCCATCAACGATGAAGAATTTGCCTTTGCGGCGGAAGACGGCTGTTATACGGAATTTAAAGACAATAGTTTTGATACCGTGCTTAATATCCAGGTGCTTGAACATGTCGTAGAGCCTATAAAAATGCTCCAGGAGACCGGACGGGTACTTCGAGGGGGAGGCTATGGTGTGTTTTTAATTCCTAAAATAGCGTTCTGCATCTTGCGCCGTGTCACCGCTATAATTTTACAAGATATTGGATTGAAAAAGCCATGGAAACGGCGGGTCTCGAAATTATTGAGCTGAAACCGTTGGGCGGGCTTTGGTCTTCCTTTGCAGCACGGTTTTTTTATTTCTTTCTTCAGAGCGTCAGGTGTAAAGGGATGTCAACGAAAGAGGTTCGCCGGAGCCTTTTCTTTTACATTTTGTATCCCCTGATGGTCTTTTATTCGATTTTAAGCATAGCCATCTGTCTGTTCTTAAGCCTCGGCGACCTGCAAGAAGAGCCCAACAGCCATTTGGTGGTTGTAAGAAAATAAGTCTTTGTTACTTAGAGTTGCGGAAAATTTAGGTCTTCATGGGAAACCGTTATTCTTGCCAGCGTTTCGACCGAAGAACAAATTCCCGAGGGGGGAAATCCATCCCGGCCCAGACTGAAGTAGGCGCAGTCCTACGTCTTGCGCAAAGGGTTTGCAATCAAGAGAGCGAACAACCCGTTCGATGAATCCTTCATTCAAGACCAAAGATAGAGGAATCAAAGGCTTCTGAAGAGCCGATTGTCTTGATTGTCGAGACTATCGACCGCCTTCAACGAAGTTTCAAGGGATCCGTCCTCTTTGAGGAAACAGAGAGGCGGATGCAACTGGTTATTGGAATCAAGTGAGGCTGAAACAATGAAAGTGTTATTGAAAACTGCTCTTCCTGCACATCTTGCACTCCAGATAAAGTCCTATGAAGGTATCCAGGATCGGGATTGATTTCTAGGGCTTTATTAAAATCAATGATGGCTTGGCTTTACTCTTTTTCAAAAGGGTAGACGATCTTCCAATCGTCCTTCATGCTCACCACTGTCCAGCCTTTGACCAAGGCTTCGTCGAGACCTTTGTCGAGTCGGCCCACGACCGACTCGCGGTCATAAGCCCACTCCCGTTTGGCATCGGTATGGTGAACATAAAGACAAAAACGGGGGCCGCTGCCAGCGGAAGTCCATTGCATCATTTGCAGGTCGCCGTCGGAATTGCCGAACGAGGCGATCGGACGACGGCCGATCCGGGACTGGATGCCGATGGGTTTCCCGTCACTGTTGTCAATGAAGTCCAACTCCGGCACGTAGATCAGCACGGGCTTGCCGCCGCGAAATTCAAACTTCGTCTTGATGCTGCTTCCGACGACCTGTTCAGGCGGGATGCCATAGACTTTTTCCGACCACGGACGCATGAAGTCGACACCGCCGCCTGAAACAATAAAGGTCTTGAATGCGTTCGCGCGCAAATAGGCAAGCAGTTCCAGCATGGGCTGGTAGGCCATCTCCGTATAAAGTCGCCGGGTCCGGGGATGTCTCGCGGTCGTGATCCAATCCGTCACGACTTTTCCGAATTCATCGGGGGTCATTCCCGACTGCGTGGCCATAAACATCCCCAGGACTGTCTTATCGCCGCCGGACAGAGCGTCCTTCAGATCGTCTTTCAGGACGGAGGCAAAAGGCTCCTCGCTTTTCCACTCCGGATGCTGCGGCGCGAGGGCTCGGATGCGGTCAAAGATAAAGGTATACTGGAAATAGATCGGCTGCTCCGCCCAAAGCGTGCCGTCGTTGTCAAAAGTGGCGATACGTTCGGACTGCGGCACAAAATCCGGCGAGCCTTCCTTGGTCACTTCTTCGACAAAAGCGATGATGGCCTTCTTCGGGGCAGTGTCGTTCCAGGAGGGCAAAGCATCGGCAGCGAGGGCTGTGTTTGCCGCTAAAAGGAAAACAAAAATACACCTCAAAGCCAACTTTTTCATAACGAGATTCCTCTTTTGCAGAGCGCCTGTGATTTTATTTCCCGTAGTTTTGCATCCGCGTCCGCATTTGGGGACTCAATGGTTTGACAAGTTCCGCATTGTACGAACCCGTTGGCATGGGCTTTATCGTGGGATCCTTCGTCGGATTATAATCAAAGATATCAGCGCCAATGATCTGCCCTGCCGCAATGGCGCAGGAACGCGATATCGCGGCAAGCGATCCTTCTTTAACCGCAGGATCAACATCGGTCGTCATGATGGAGAGGGTATTGTCGTTATTGAGATAGATCTCAAAAGTGCGAAACTCCTGAGGAAAATCCCTCAAGGAGGATGTTTCAACCTCCCAGAATCCTTTTTCGGGGGCGTTGACCGGATCGGGCGATATAAACGCTTTAACAATATTTAAATGGCGATGTCCCGAGATCCATAGGATTAAATTCGGATGGCTTTGCAGTTCAGCGATCAGATCCGGCAGCGTGACGGCATTTTTAGGGTCCGTCCACCAACCCATCTCGGACCTGGGCCCGGTCTCTTCGACGTTGATCGGGACGTGCGCCGCGATGATCATGAGCTGGCCGGCCGCATCGCCATCCGCAAGTTCTTTTTTGAGCCAGTCCCAGCGTGCCGGGTCAAGAAAACCATGCCCATGGATGTCGGCGGAGCCGTCATCTTCCCTTTGGGTATCATCAAGAACAATAACCTTGATCGGGACTGCCGCCTTTGGGACAAAGCTATAACAGGCAAAACCCTTGGCGGCATCGGCCAGGTTAAAACCGTGGCCAACCGGATCTGAAGACGTTGTAAAAAATTCTTTCATCCACTCCGTTCTCAAAAGTGAACGGCGGTCCGGATCGGCCGCGACTTTCGGAGGACTCTTGAAATCTGCGACAGGTCCCGCGTACCGGATATCACCGTGAGGGGTCGAACCGTCGAGAACCCCCATATAGTAATCAGGGCTGTTTATTTTTCGGGGGTCCGCAAGAACATCTCCGGCGGCCAAAACCGTATCGCTGATGTAGGATCGACGGAGGAATTCATCCACAGGGAGCGAACCCATCCAAAAATGATCATGATTGCCAAGGACCTGATACCAAGGGATCGTCTTGTCAAGCCCTGCCGCCTTGTAGGGTTTCTGATAATCGGTGGTTTCGGCTCCGCGATGAGCCCCGGAACTTGGGGTAATAGTCTTGCCGTCAAGAACATCGATATACCACCTTAGCTCGTTGTACTGTGTGTTATTGCAGGTATCCCCAAGTGAGATGCCGAAATCGAACGGATTATTTTTGTGAAGCGCGTTGATCGTCTGAACGGCAGCGTCGAGAACATGGGTCGTATACGGCATGATCCCTGAATAGAGCGCGGCACCGACCGGCAATGTTTCGTGCAGGCGCTGAAGATAGATCAGCTGGGAAGGGGATTCTTTGTCCGTGATATGAATGTCGGATATCGTAAAAAAATTCAAAAG